>CAZEMX010000099.1:0-7179 GCA_964513415.1 uncultured Nitrososphaerota archaeon | reverse complement strand
ACGCAAAGGACAACATTTTTCCGCGCAAGGAATTGCCGGACAACAAGATCGACGGGATTGTCGCGCTGTTGATGGCGATGGGGCGCGCGATGCTCGTGGAACAAGGGTTCGATTTCGACGCGGCCGTGGCCGCTGTCTCGCTGAGGTACAGTTGATGGCGCTACAGGATCCCGACGGATTCATCCGCCGCGTGTTGTCGCGCGTCAGCGGCATGTTTGTACGCCGCGGCGAGCAAAGTGCTGGGCCGGTGGCCTATGCCGAGTCGGCGGCGAAACCCGTCACGTTCGACACGGCGATGCAGGTGTCTGCATTTTGGGCGTGCGCGCGCCTGATTTCCGAGACCGTTGCCGGATTGCCGCTCACTATGTATCGGGTGGGAGGAGCAACCCGCGTGGCCGAGTCGGAACATGCGCTGATCCGGCTTCTGCAGTACCGGCCGAACCAGTATCAGAACAGGGTCGAATTCTTCGAGACACTGACCTTGCAGCTGTGTACTGCGGGGAACGCTTATGCGCGGATAGTGCGTGATGCGGCTGGCAGAATTGGGAGCCTCACGCCGATGATGGCGGCGCAGACCACCCCGACGCTGCTGGCGGATGGGTCGGTTGTATATATGCATCAGTCTGATGATGGCGTTGCCGTGTTGGCCAGCGAAAACGTGTGGCACGTAAAGTTGTTTGGCAACGGCATCATCGGCCTGTCGCCGCTCGACTATGCGCGCAATGCATTGTCGTTGGTGCAGGCGGGCGAGTCGCGGGCGATGGCCACGTTCCGCAACGGCGCCAAGCCTTCCGGCCTGCTCATGGTCGATGCTGCGCTGAACAAGCAGCAGCGCGCAGAGATCCGGGCGTCGTTCGCTGATTTGGCGGAAGGCAACACGGACTCGCTGATTGTGCTGGACAAGTTCATGAAGTATCAGGCCGTGAGCATGACGCCGCATGATGTTGAGTTGCTGGCGTCGCGGCGGTTTCAGATGGAGGACATCGCCCGGTTTATGGGCGTGCCATCGGTGCTGATCAACGACAGTTCGCAGGCGACGGCGTGGGGGACAGGCATCCGGGCGATCATCGAGGGATGGTACAAGCTCGGTCTGCGGCCGTACCTCGAACGGTTTGAGGCAAGCGCGCGCACGTCGCTGTTGTCCACGCAGGATCGCGAAAAGTTCGAGCTGGAGTTTGATTTTGACGGGCTGTTGCGCGTGGACGCGCCGACGAGAATGGATGGATATCAGAAGGCCATCAACTCGGGGCAGATGACGCCGAACGAGGCGCGGATGGAGGAGGGGCGCGCACCGCTGGCAGGAGGGGACGCCCTGTTGATACAGGGCGCGACGGTGCCGCTGACGATGGCTGGCCAGGTCGGACAGATCCCGACGAAGTCGGACGATGAACGGCGTGATGTAAATGTTGTCCTGAACTCGGCGCCTATCTCGCTCACGATGCCGGAGGTGAAGGCCTCGCCGGTGAGCGTGCATGTAGAGGCTGCCGTTCCGCCGTCGCCCGACCCGTTGTCGGGATCGGTCGTGCGTGAGGTATTGGAGCGCGACGAGAACGGAACGCCGATGAAAACCATCACGCGCAACGTGGTGGATCGAACAATTACCGAGGTTGTCGAGTGGGACGATTATGGCGTCCCTGTGCGGACTGAAACGCGGCCGGCTGGAGGGTGACAGGATGGATTACGGGGCTGACACGAAAACCGCCCGCATGCAGGCGGTGGCGGACATGATTGATGCTGCGTCCGGGCCGGGCAAGGTGGTGCTTGGCACGACGGGCATGGCGACGGTGTTGGTAGAAGTTCCGCTGGCGGACCCGTGCGGCACTGTATCGGGTGACACGCTGACGCTGGATCTTGATCCTGTGGTTGAGGCGGAGGCTGTGGCGGCGGGGAATATTGCGGCTGCGGTGATCACGGACGGGGACGGCAACGTGGTGTGTGGCGCCATGAGCGCCGGCACGTCTGGGACGGACGTGGTTGTGGACAACGTGGCCGTTGCTGTTGGTCAGATCGTGCGCGTCACAGTCGGCACGATCACGCACGCATGAGGCACGAGTAATGGCCCTTGTTCTCCGGCACCAGACCCCGCAGCAGTTTGCCGTGAGGCTGCGCGCGCGGTTTCGTGCTGCGGATCGGCGCGAGGCTGCGCGGATTGCGACGTGGATCATGGATCGGCTGGACGCCGGCGACATCACGGACGCGCAGATGCGCGCGGTGTTTGGCCTGACGCTGGCGCAGTGGTCTGCGCTCAAGACGCGGCTGACGGCCATGCGCACGGCGTACAGAGCGATCGAAGCGGCGAGGGGGGAGTGATGATCGTCGAGATTGATTCCATACATGGCAGCAAGCAGCGGATGATTTTCTACCGCATCACGGACGATGCAGGGGGTGTGCATCAGTACGGCCCGGTGATCACGATCGACCCGGCGTTCGACCCCGAGGCGCACAAGGCAGTGGTTGCCGCGAAGATGCAGGAAAGTCTCGCCGCGCAGGAGTTCGATGCGTTGCTGGGGGCGGGTGACTGATGGCGATCTACTGCATCTGGAGCGGCGGCGACGGTACGCAGACCAACACCACGCAGACGGCGGGCACGCTGGACTGGAGCAAGGCCGACGCATCAGTTGCCGATCTGATTGCCTACGACGCAGCGGCGTTCACCACGTCGAGCAACACGATCTATTTTGCTGACGATCACAACGACCCGAACAAGGCCGCGCACTGGACCCTTACCGGGCCGACCTCCGGCCTGCCGGTGAACCTGATCAGTGCGGATCGGTCGCTGAGCACGCCGACGGTCAAGACTGGGACGGGGAATCAGTTATCGTCACTTGGCGGGGCGTACCGTGTAGCGTTGGATGGGGCGTTTGCGTTGTACGAAATGCGAGTGGCGAGCGGCGAAAACATCACGTCCGCAAACGATACCAATGAGACGTTTTACACGGCGGGGTGTACGTTCGTGCTGGGTGCGGCAGGGACGTTGGTACTAGGTGGTTCGGGGTGTCGGCACTACAACCCGATCATTGATCTAACGGCTGATGGAACGACACCGAGAGGGCAAGCAGTATTCTCTTGTTCAGGTTCCTCACTCAGCGGGTATGTACGGGGAAACAATGAAATACTAGGAGCCACATTCATCAACCCTGCGTATCGAACCGGGTATGTGTTTGGCGCGACGGAGGCGGGCTTGATTGCATCGGGGGCAGACGTTTCAGGGTTTGCCTCGTCCTGCGAACTCGTATCCACCGGAGGGGCTGGTACAAACAGCGTTTCAAACTGCATAACAGCATCGACGTGGACACCGTTTTATACCGTCAACGCTACATCGGGGGCAATATCTTCGTCCAGCACCGTGTCGAATTGCGGCCCCGCTGACGCACCGACCTACCTAGCGGCCAGAAGCTATGTCGGCGGCCTCATATCCTCCACCGACATCTACCGCACCGGCGGTGCTACGGTCGAGGGTGTGGCGTGCAGTTGGCTGATCACCACCACGGACTATTGCAGCGAGCACTCGCCGTTTTATACCCCGTGGCGGTACGGCACGTTGTCGAGCACGGGCAGCAAGACGTTCAGCGTGTACATCACCAACGACACCGCCGATCTGACGGACGCGGAAATCTGGCTGGAAGTCGAGTACAAATCCGAAGCGACCGAAGCGATCTGGGCGCTCGCCACCGACCAGCGGGCCACGATCACCACGACTGCGGCAGCGCAGACGGACGACACGGCATCGACGTGGAACGGATCAGGGCCGAGCTACACCTACAAGCAGAAGTTGTCGGTCACCACGACCGTGAACCAAGCTGGCCAGTACCGCGTGCGCGTGGCAATCGGCAAGACGAGCGTCGCATGGTCGGCGTACCTGTACATCGACCCCGCCGTAGCCGTGAGCTAGCGCCGTGGCCGACGCGCTGCTGATCCCCGGCGTAGGACTGGTCGAGTCCGGCTCCGACGCGCTGCTGCTGCCGGGTGGGGTGGTGGTGTATGCCCTCCCCGCGATCACCGCGACGATAGCGGTCATGGAGTCGGGTGGCGATTCGGTATCAATCACTGCCGCGCATATCGGCGGTGAGTCCGCGCCAGCAACAGGCGGGGGGCGGCACCGCAAACCGTGGTCGGCGCTTGATCTGTACGGAAAAGATCCAGGGCGCATGGTCACGGCGCCGGAGCCTGTTCCGCCGGAGCCTGTTGTCGCGCGCGTTGCGGTCGCTGAAACGGGCAAGGATTCGTGCAGCGTCGCGGTGGTCGCGATTCGTCGCGCATCGATTGCCGTGCATGAATCGGGGGTCGATTCGGTACGCGTGTCGGCGCAGGTGCGTGCATCGCTGGCCGAGCGCCGAAATGCCGCGGTTCGCCTGCTGTTCCCTAATATTTTCGCTGATCCGAGCGGCTCGCTCGCTGCATGAGGGCATGACGGATGGAGACAAAACTGCTTGCGATTGGACAGACGAGTGTGCGCTTTGCCGGTGGAGCTATGCACTTCGCTGGCTACGCATCGGCGTTCGGCGGCGTAGACGCCTACGGAGACACGATTGATCCGAAAGCATACGACAAGACGATCAAGGCGAAAGGCCGCGACCGGCCGGTGCGCATGCGCTGGAACCATTGGGGTCCCGTGATCGGGAAGTGGCTGCATCTGTCTACGGACAGCAAGGGGCTACTCGTCGAGGGCGAATTGACGCCCGGCCACAGCATCGCGCAGGACGTGTATGCGTCGCTCAAGCACGGGGCGGTCGATGGGCTGTCGATCGGTTTTCGCCCCAAAAAGATCGAGATGCTCGAAGGCGGCGGACGGCTGCTGAAAGAGATTGAACTTGTCGAGATCAGCGTCGTTGAGGAGCCGGCAGACCTCGGGGCGAAGATCGGAGACGTGAAGTCCCTGCTTGATGAGGCTGGGACGCTGAAAGAAATCGAGGCCGTGCTGCGCGATGCCGCCCGGTTCTCAAAGTCGGATGCGTGTGCGCTGGTGTCGCGTATCCGAACGCTGGTTCGTGGTGAGCACGAAGCCGAGCAAGTACGTGCGGCGGAACTCCGACGCATGTTCCAGCAATTCGCTTAATGCTACCCAGCCGGCAATGCCGGCGAACCAATCAGGAGATAGATCATGAGTGACGAACTCAAAACCGTCATTGCGGACGGCCTGCGCGCTGTGCAGGAGAAAATCGGGGGCGAGCTGCAAGCCGCCATGACCAAATTCGACGGCCAGTTGAGGGAACAGGGCGAGGTGCAAACCGAAACCCGAGATGCCGTCCAGAAGCTGTCGGTGCAGTACAAAGAGGTCGATGACCGCCTGCGCGACATCGAACAAAAAGGCGTGAAGATGAGCCTGCCCGGAAGCGGGAACAAAACCGCAGGCACGCTGTTCTCGGAAAGCGCGGAGTTCAAGGCGCTGGCAGGCGGACAGCGGGAGAAGGTCAGGCTTGAGGTGAAGGCAACGGTAGCGTCGGATTCGACGACGGTTTTTCCGTACCAGAACCCGGGCATCATCGGCGGGGCGTTCGTGCCGTTGACGGTGCGTGACATCCTGACATCTGTGCCGATCAGTTCGAACATGGCGAACTCGCTTCGTGAGGCGTCCTGGACGAACTCGGCTGCGGAAGTGTCGCAGGGTGCTGCGAAGAACGAGTCGGACATTTCGTTCGAGCAGTACAACGTCGCCATCACCACGGTTGCGCACTGGATCAAGGTGTCGAATCAGTTGCTGGCGGACGCTCCGGCGATTGCGCGCTACATCGACACCAGGCTGCGTGATGGTCTCGCGCAACGCGTAGACCGCCAACTGCTGCTGGGCAACGGCACCTCGCCGAACCTGAGCGGATTCACCGATTCGGGCAACTACACCGCGTACACGCCCACGTCGGATGATCTGCTCGTGGATGCCATCAACAGGGCGAAGTACACGCTCTGGGCCGCCGGCTACCAGCCTACTGCCGTGATTGTGAACCCGGCGGACTGGGGCGCGATGGAACGCTCTCGCGAGTCGGCAGGCAGCGGCATGTACCTGTACGGTTTGCCCGGCATGAACGCCGGCACAAACCCGTTCGGGCTGCGCGTGGTGCTGTCGACGCACCTCACCGCCGGCAAGATGCTGATCGGTGACTTCTCCAACAGCGCAACGCTGTGGGTGCGTGAGGGCGTGGCCGTGGAGATGGGCTACATCAACGAAGACTTCACGAAGAACCTGGTGACGATCCGCGCAGAGGAGCGTCTGGGGCTTGGAGTGGAGCGCGCAGGGGCCTTCTATTACGGCGACTTCACCGCCTGATGGTGGCGGGGCTGGGCGAGCAGCCCCGATTCCTGCAAGGGGAACGGCGATGGTTCAAGTTCATGTGTTGAAGCCGATCCGGGTGGATCGGCTGGGATTTGTGCCGCGTGGGCGAGTGGTCGAGCTGATTGAGGCGCACGCGCGGGAATACATGGCTCACGGAGCGGTTGAACTCTACGAAACGAAGGTGTTGCGGGAAAACCCCGCTCCTGCCGTTGGCGCACAGTTGTCTGCCTCGCCAGCGGTCCAAGCCTCACGGCGGCAGACGTTGACCGTATCCGCGAGTGGCGCACCGACCCGCAGGGGGAGACCTCCGAAGGTTCGCGCGCAGTAGTTGTGACGAACACCACGTACAAGGCGGCGCCGTGGGCTGACGCGTTGTACGCGATGGACCGGAAGTGGTGGGAGGTCCATCTGGAGGATGTTCGCAAGTCGTTTGTCGGTGAGCGTGTGAGCCGGGCGAAGTTGCTGCACCGGTTTGGCGTGACGCATCTGGAGACGTTCAAGCATTACAACAACTCGGGGGCGGCGGCGATTTCGCTGGCGGCGCACCGTGGGGCGTCAACGATCATCCTGCTGGGATATGACTGCCAGTACACGGACGGCAAGCGCCACTGGCACGGCGATCATCCGCGCGGGTTGGGCAATGCTGGGTCGGTGGCGAAGTGGGTCCGCGGATTCGAGGAGCTTGCGTCGGCGATGGAAAAAGCGGGTGTGCGAGTGCTGAACGCCTCGCGCGAAACTGCACTCACATGCTGGGAACGGGTGGGTTTGGATGATGCACTTGCCGAGCGATAGCGTCCGAGGCCACATCAGGGGGTGGATTGAATCGCACGCGCATCTGTTGGGCGGCGACGTGCTGGAGATTGGCACGCGTCGGCATGCGGCATCTGCGTGGTGGTGTGAAAACCGCGATT
>CAZEMX010000098.1:0-7315 GCA_964513415.1 uncultured Nitrososphaerota archaeon | reverse complement strand
CGCAAGAAGTCGACGAGGATCAATGTCGCGTACTCATTTGCTAAGAATAGTTCTAACAAAGCATTCCCACCATTGTATTCTAAAGTCAATTTACTTCATTGGGTGTTAATATAGCTTACGAACAAAAACAGAAAAATTTATAAATAATCATAGAGTTTTTAGGTAAAAATTTTTTATAAGTTTAAATAGACTAATAAAATAAAGTTTTTTTCTAAATAATTAATTTTTTTAAATAAAGTTCTTTTTCTTAAATCGATAAGGATGTAATATAAAATGCTTATTTTACGGGAGGCAACAATCAGGGATATTAAGGGGATGTAGGAAAAAGAGGATGAGCGAAAATGTCGGAAAACATGGTTTGGCCAGCGAAGTACATCTTTCTCACAGCGGCAGGGCTCATCGCCATGATAAGCCTGGGGGGTGCAGTCGGCTTTGCAGCGTTTTCGCAGGGCTTCTTGGACAACCTAGATCAATATGAAAAATATGAGATGGGGGTCAATAACCCAATACAGTACATCACTCTGCCAAACGGCGACGAGGTAATGTATGTCAATATAGCAATCGACGCAAAGACCCAGCTCAATAGCACGCATGCAGTAGTCTACTGGTTCCAGAAGATACAGCTGAAGCCAGGCGCCACGATAATAGATGCCATCCACAATATCACGAATGCCGAGTATGTCGAACTTAGGGAGTATGATCGGTCTAACCCGGCACAGTGGGTTTCAGTAATAGATACGAACGCCTCAAAGTATCAGTTCAACATCACGATCGGGCAAGTAATGGGCTTGGAGTACATAAAGTCAATCAATGGGATCGAGGAGAATCCAGGCTATGGAACATTCTGGCAGACATACGGCTGGAGAGAGAAGACAGGCTCCTTTGAATACATTTACGCATCTGCCAGCAAGTATCTGGTAAGCCATGGAGATAACTACATATTGCTATTCGATGTTATGAATGCGCTACCAAGCGATTGCTGCAGCGGTGGCGGGTTCCAATATGAAGGGTATACAGGACCTAGTTAGGACCTAGTTAGGACCTAGTTAGGACCTAGTTAGGACCTAGTTAAAAATAGATAATAGATAAAGAGATGGTCATTCAGAGGCACTGCAATTGCATTTGAATGAGCCCATCATCGTCTTTGCCTTTTCCTCGAACTCGTTCTTGCCCTCTTGGAATTCATAGAACAGGAGGTAGTACCGGCTCGTCTCAAGGCATTGGACAACAAGCCCTAATATGGCGGTGTTCAGCTCCTTGGTGAAGCGCCGCTTTGTAGCGTACCAGATCTTGTGGAAGTGGAAGGGGTGTTCGCCTGCATTGGCCCACGTGTATGTCTCCGAATCGACTGAGACGAGATCCTTGTCGCGCTTTATAGCATTGATCTTCTCCTCAAAGAAATCCTTGGGCGTGGCGTAGTTCGCCTTGAATTCGTCCAGATCGTCCCACAGTATCTTCAAGGTGTGCTTGAAGTGGTCAGATATATCTATTGATCCGCGGTAGTATAGCGAGTCCTTCGTTATTAATATGAAGTACTCCTTAGGAACGTCGATTTCAAAGCCATAAATAGATAGAATCATAAAAATCCCAACAAAAAAAAGAAGGCTTAGCGCCTTACGATGTGAACATCGCAGTGCGCGTTCTTTGCTATATACTCTGCAGTGCTTCCGAGTAGCGTGCGTTTCAGCCCAGTCAGGCCTCTAGAGCCGATCACCGTAAGTGCGCAGCCCTGTTTCTCTGCTTCTGAAACGAAGCCGGCGCCAGCACTGTTCCAAGCCTGCACAATCTTGCTCTCTACGACCTTTACGCCTGCCTTCTTTGCCTTTTCTTCATATGATTTGAGCAGTGGCTCGATCTTGTCAGCGACTTCTTTTGGAACCGTTGGAGGGTATGGCGGGATGTCGCCTAGGACACCAATTGCAGGAGGCGAATAGACAGTCACGATTAGCAGACGCGAATCTAGCGCCTTAGCCATTTCGACAGCTGCCTCGAATGCGTATTCGGCATTCTTAGAGCCGTCTACGCCTACCATTATTGTCCTGTACATGTTTTATCCCTATGAATTTAACACGGCATGGGCTTTTAAAAGTATGGCTCTACTCGTGCACGCACCTGAAGCCCTTCATTGCCTCTCGTATCTGAGGCGATTCCGGGTTCTCCTTTTTAGGATCGAGTGATGAGAAGACTATGACGAACCGGTTTGTCGCCCGGCAGTACATTGCTAGACCGAGTATCTGCGTCGAGGTGGTCTTGATGGGGCGCTTCACCGTACAAGAAAACTCGTGAAGGTTAGTCTCATGGTCGCCATCCACCGAGGGGGCATCAACAATATTTAGGTCCTTGTAAGACTTGTTTGCCCGCAGGCTGTCAAAATACGATTTCATGAAATCGGCTAGGGTGGCGTGTTTCTTTGCCTGCTTCTCGAGTGAGTCCCAGATATGCTCCAGCCGAAGCTTGCCGGGCGTGACGAATGAGACCATGCCTGCCCCATAATTGGACTTTTTGTCGAAATTTGCAACCCATTCTTTCGGGATCGACAGTTCAAAACCATAATATGCGAACTTCACAAGAACGCCCCATCTTTTAACGAAACATCACTCTGTATTAACGATTTTATATGTCCTGCGATAGTAGGTTCGATCAGACATGATTATGGAGGTTCATAAGATGGAGCTGAAGACGGTAAAGGTTGCCATCCCGGATGGCGTTAACGTCATCATAGGGCAGGCGCATTTCATAAAGACCGTGGAGGACATCTATGAGATGGCAGCTACGACCTGCCCGGGCTGCAAGTTCGGAATCGCCTTTGCTGAGGCATCGGGCGAGTGCCTGATCAGGCATGACGGCAACGAATCGGGGATGGAGGACTTCGCGGTCGAGACCTGCATGGCGATTGGGGCGGGGCACGCATTTATCATATGCATGAAGGAGGGGTATCCTATCAGCATGCTGAACGCACTCAAGGGGATCCATGAAGTTTGCAACGTCTTCTGCGCCACGGCCAATCCGCTTGAGGTGGTCATTGCCGAGTCGGAGACCGGAAGGGGGATACTTGGTGTGATCGATGGGAGCTACCCAAAGGGGGTCGAGGGGGATGCCGAGAGAGCACAAAGGATTGCATTCCTGCGTAGGATAGGCTACAAACGCTGAGCCTTAGCGGGCGACCATCGCTTTATACAGCGCATCATCAGTATGCACAAAAAACTGTGTAGATACTACGTAAGAGATCTTTGGCATAACATTTATTTATTCGCCTGGCGGATTATTGATTAGTCCTTTTTGAATGCGTGTGGAAGCCAAAAATGATTTGCTGATTATTCCATGGAGGTTTTGGAATTGAAAGGCAGGCAACCATGTGTAGCAACATGTTCTCTTTTCAGATGCGATAAAAGAGCGCTCTATATAAAATACAACAATCCGCAGAATAGGGGCAGCTACGGGCAACAAAGGAACTTATGGGAACAGAAGACAATAGCCGATGGAGCAGCCTACTGCAACTGGGTTGGAGACGTTTGCGTCATCTCCAAGTGCAGCTTTGCATTCTGCTCAAAGAGGGCGCTCCTTCCGGACGGAAGCTGCGGCTACGAGAGCAGGGAGAACGCAAGGCAGGCGAAGAGCATAGAAGAGGAGGCGCAGCTTGAGGAACCGAAGATCGATGTGGTCAAAAGCAAGATCCTCAAGAAAGTTGGCAAGGAATTCATCGAATAATTAAGTCCGTCAGACGATTACGAGGCACCAAGCAGGCAGCGCCGTTCGGCGCTGCGGCGCCCTTTTTTATTCCACGAAACCGCTGCACACCGTGCACGCCGGAGACCGCTTTAGCATGACGGAATCGAATTGCATCCGCTCCCCGTCGTATACGACTAGGCGCCCGATAGCAAGGGTGCCGATTCCGGTGATATGCTTCAGCGCCTCGGTTGCTTCAAGGCACCCCATGACGCCGGGCGTCGTCCCCAGAACAGGAAACTTCTCCGAAGAGGCGGAGTCGTGTGGGTATATGCACCTGAGGCAGGGCCCTATGCCCGGAACAATTGCGGTCATGTATCCCTCCATCCCATAGATGGCAGTGTAGATGAAGGGTATGCGCCGCCTTACACACTCGCTGTTGACTAGCAGTCTAGTCCCCAAGCTGTCGAGGCAGTCCAAGACGATATCGACGTCACGGAAGAGGTCGTTCGCAGTGTCAGGCGTTATGACCTCGTTGACGGCATCGATCTTGACATCGGAGTTCAACTGCGTGAGCTTCATCGCCGCAGATTCCACCTTTGGCCTTCCCAGGTCGGTCCCCCAGTGAGCGATCTGCCTGTTCAGGTTCGAAAGATTGACGATATCATGGTCTATGATCCGAATGAAGCCAACGCCCGCGGCGGCCAGGTAAAGCGCGACGGGACTTCCTAGACCGCCCACTCCTGCAATGGCGACCCGCGCCGCCTTCACTTTGCGCTGTGCCTCTTCCCCCCAGCCCCTGAGCAGCATCTGCCGATCATACCTGATCCGCTCCTGCGCCGTCAGTTCGACCATGGATCCCTACCCATTAATCAATGGTAGCGCTCCGCTTAAAAAAGGCGTGCATGCATGAGAAGAAATAAATAGCATTGCGATGAGATTTTGAAGGCGTGCTAGGGTGGCTGAGCGGTTTAGGCGACGGGCTGCAGACCCGTTACACTGGGGTTCGAATCCCTACCCTAGCTCCATGGTGATTCTATGGCGCTCTTGCCGAACTCGACGGAAGTTCTTGATGAGATGCTGAGGATCCAGCAGATACTCAGGAGGACGTCCCCCAATCACGCGCTCTCGGAGGCAGAGAGGAAGGCGGTAGAGGGCAGCCTGGACAGGGCGGAGAGGGCCATCACGATGATGCGGAAGGAGGTTAGGTAAACGAGGATCCCCAGCGAGAGGCTCAAGAAGTATGAAGGGATGAAGAGGGACTTCTCCGAGGAGGAGTACATAAATCTCCAGCCCATACAGCGCGGCGGAGTGCTCACGGAGGAGGCGAGGAGGGCGCTCATAGAGTTCGGCGACGGCTACTCGGTATGCGACTGGTGTCCCCCCAAGACGGCGAGGCTGGACATGATAGACGATCCGCCAATCCATCAGTTCTATGCCGACCTTGCGGAGTTCCTCGGGATGGATCTTGCAAGGGTCGTGACCCGCTGCAGGGAGGCAAAGTTCATCGCGTTCAAGATGCTCGGGAAGGCCGGCGACTACGCAATCATCGACAGCACCGCGCATTACTCGTCGTATATCTCGGCAGAGCTCGCAGACCTGAGGGTGAAGGAGGTCCCAAACACAGGGGCGCCTGAGTACAGGATCGACCCTGAACTCTACGCGAGCAAGATAGAGGAAGTCAAGAAGGAGACGGGAAGGCTACCGGCGGCGCTCCTCCTGACCCATGTGGATTATCTTTATGGGAACCTCAACGACGCCAAGGCGGTAGGCAGAATTGCAGAGGAGTATAAAGTACCGTTCATATTGAACTGCGCCTATTCGGCAGGCATAATGCCGGTTGACGGCAAGGAGGTTGGCGCGGATGTCATAACGTCCAGCGGTCACAAGAGCTGGGCATCATGTGCGCCGACAGGGATACTCGCGCTCAGGAACTCGCTGGGCGAGAAGGTCTTGGCGAAGCCCAAGATCGAGGGGGATCTGACCAAGAGGAAGTTCCTGTCAAAGGAGCTGGGCCTCCTAGGCTGCACCGTCGCAGGGGCACCTCTCGTGACGTTGATGGCATCCTTCCCGGAGGTGGTGAGGAGAGTGGAGAGGTGGGACGAGGAGCTGGAGAAGATCAGATTCCTCGTGAAGGAGATGGAGCGCATAGAGGGCGTCAGGCAGATAGGCATGAGGCCCAAGATGCACACCCTGACTCACCTAGAGACGGACCCGTTCTTCAAGGCATCCGAGAGGCATAAGAGGAAAGGGTACTTCCTTTACGACGAGCTGAGGGCGAGGAAGATCGTTGGGATCCAGCCGGGATTGACGAAGCACTTCAAGCTGAACACATATGGCCTAACATGGGATCAGGTCAAGTATGTCAAGGATGCGTTCCTTGAGATCGCATCCAAGTATGGCATGAAGGTAAACTGACGGCATTCTGACCCGATCAGTCGAGACCGAGACGCCTAAGCAGCAGCGAGGGATTATCGTAGACCACCCGTTCGGCGTCGGCCTTCGATAGGCCTGAGCCCCTTGCTACCGCAAACGCGGCCGAGGGGGACAGGTGGTCCCCGATAGTGTGCGCGTCGGAGTCCACGATGAGCGCCGCGCCCACCCTCTTCGCCATTGCCGCCACCAACCCATTCCCCAGGCAGTGCCCGCCCCTGAAGGAGAGTTCTAGGAAGATGCCGTTCCGCTTTGCGGCGTCCACATCCTCCTCTGAGATGAGGCCGGGATGGGCGAGTATGTCCACATCGGGGCAGCAGCATGCCGCCGCATCAGTGCCCACGGCCACCGGTTCAACAGGCGTCTCGCCGTGCACGACCACGATCTTCGCCCCGAGCTTCTTTGCGCGCCGCGACAGGTCGGCGATGCTCTTGGGCGGGACGTGCGTAAGCTCGACGCCGGGTATGAGTGTGAAGTCGTCAGAGTATTCTGAGACCTGAGAAGAAGCCCTGCAAAGGGCGGATATTATCTGCTCCAAGTTCGAGCTGTCGGCGTGGTCGGTTATGGCTATTGCCCTGTGCCCCAGCACCTGGGTCCTGCGGACTATCTCGGCAGGTAGCAGGTCGCCGTCGCTGTAGAAGGAGTGCATGTGGAAGTCGCATATCTTGCGCTGCATGCTAGAAGTAAAAAACAAATATCATTAATATAAGTATCCTTCAAGCTTCATTGGAAGAAGGAGTAGGTTGAATGCAGAATTCCGAGAGCATCGTGACCCCATGGGAAGTCCGGGGCGAGATCGATTACGATGAGCTGATAAGGCAGTTCGGCGTCGAGCCGCTGACGGAAGACCTGATAGCCAAGCTGGAGGGGTACGCGGGCTTCCGCCACATCCTCCTGCGCAGGGGAATGTTCTTCGCGCATAGGGAGTTCGGGGATTGGATGAAGTCCTACGAGGATGGGGTCAAGGCGACGCTCTACACAGGGAGGGGACCGTCGGGGAACACGCACCTCGGCCACCTCATACCATGGATCTTCACGAAGTACCTCCAAGATGCGTTTGATGCTGACCTGTACTTCCAGCTTACAGACGACGAGAAGTACCTGTTCAACCAAGACCTGACGACAGAGGAGGTTGCAAGGTATGCACGGGAGAACATACTCGACATAATAGCGGTCGGCTTCAAGCCGAAGAAGACGAAGATCTTCACGAACCTCA
>CAZEMX010000097.1:0-7380 GCA_964513415.1 uncultured Nitrososphaerota archaeon | reverse complement strand
TAGTGCGGGGAGTGGGATTCGAACCCACGAAGGCCTTCGCCATAAGGTCCTGAGCCTTACGCCTTTGACCTGGCTTGGCAACCCCCGCCCGTTCCTACTAATTTAAAAATGCTTACATATATTCTTACAGCTATGGCTCTAAATCTTCTTACCGGCATATGCGCCGCCGAGCGTGATGCAATCTCTGCCCTGCCGCCGGGGGTCGCGGCGCAGGTCCTGAGGAAGGGGGCGAGCGGCGACTACACCAAGGCCATCGACTCCGCCGCCGAGGCCGCCGCGGTCACTCACCTCGAGGGGGTTGGCTTCCGCGGCCGCCTAGTCAGCGAGGAGCTCGGCGAGAGGCGCTTCGGCGCGGACGACTACCCGCTCGTGGTGCTCGACCCAATCGACGGCACCACCAACGCCACGAGAGGGATAAGCTTCTACTCCATATCCGTCGCCATTGCTGGCGGTCCCATGCTTAGCGACGTCTACGCCGGGGCGGTGCTGGAGCTCCCGTCAGGCAGGCTCTTCACAGCCGAGCGAGGCAGGGGCGCCCTCCTGGACGGTCGCCGGATAATGGTCAACGGCGCCACCCCGCTGGACTCCGCCCTCATAGGCGTCGACCTGAACGTCATGGGCAACCGCGAGAAGTTCATGGAGATGGCCTCGCTCTGCGTTGCCGCCAAGCACGTGCGCAACATGGGGTCTGCCGCCATTGAGCTCAGCTACGTCGCTAGCGGCGCTCTTGACCTCTATGCGGACAACCGTGGCAAGCTCAGGGTGACCGACATCGCAGCGGCGTTCCTTATCCTGAAGGAGGCCGGCGGCTCCGTGCTGGATCTGTCGGGGAACCCGCTGGACTGCCCCCTCGATCTGAAGCAGAGGATCTCGCTGGTCGCCGGACACAGCTGTGCATGCGCCGCGGCGCTCTCGGTCATAAGGAAGCCATAGCTACCGCCACTGCGCAATGCTGCACGCTGCCTGTACAGGAAATCCAAAAATTGGAGATGCGCACGGTCGCCGTCAGATCAGTCCTTGATCTGCTCGAGGACGCTGATCGCCTGCCAGATGGCGGTCCTCGCGAAGAGCGGCATGTTCGGGTCCTGGCCGCACTCCTCAAGTATGCTTATCGCGTTCGATGCCTTGACGGCGCTCGTGTACGTCTTCCCTTGGAGGACCTTCATGGCATCGGTTGCCGACCTCCTTATGTTCCGCGGCACTCCGTTGTCCTCGGCTATCTTCTGTAGGACATTGAGCGCCTGCGCCATTTTGTCATCGACCATTTGGACCACCCTAGTACCAGCAAATAGCATATAGTCCTACTTATATTATTTTTACTCGTGATACTGAGATGGGCGACAAGGACGAGAACGTCAAGAAGATGGCCGAGCTGCTCAGGGGCGGCTCCACCATGCTCTCCCACTCATGCCCCGACTGCAAAACCCCGCTCTTTAAGCTCACCGACGGCGAGATAATCTGCCCCGCCTGCGGCAGGAAGGCCGTCTTCGCAAAGCCGAACGAGGTGGAGAAGGTGAAGGCAGAGGAGGAGGCATCATCCGAGCTCGAGGCCATAGTGCTACAGAAGATCTCAAGGATCAAGATGAGGATCGCACAGAGCGACGACCCCGAAGAGCTGGGAAACCTCTCGAGGACTATGACCTCCCTGTACGACCTGCTGGACCGGATCCGACGGGAGAAGAAGTAGCATCAGGGACTCTTGCCGTACTCGCCCGCGATCACTTCCCTTATCCTCTTCGCCTTCTTGGGGCCTATCTTGTCCACCTGCTGGAGCTCCTCCTCGCTCGCGGTGAAGACCCCCTCCACGGTCTTGAACGCCGCCAGCAGGCGCTTTGCCAGAGTCGACTCGACGAATGGGAGGCTTGCGACGACGTACTCCCTCTCGCCGTCCGGGGTCTGCGGCTTCCTCCTGTCCTTTATCGAGAGCCCGTTGGAGGTCCCCCTCTGGACCCTCTTCGCCACCGCCACGAGCGTCTCCGCAGCGTCTCGGGTGTCCCTTCCGACCAGCGCTGGCACCCCGATGTCCAGTATGACGCTGAGCAGCGCCCCCCTCATCGCCTCCTTCGAGATGCCCCGCCCCACCGCCTCCTCGTTCTCTATGAGCAGTAGCGGGCGGGCATATGCGTCCTTCATCGCCCTTGCCTGCTCGAAGAGCCTCCTGTCTATTATCGAGCTGACGAAGTCGTTGAGCGTCTTCCTCTCGACGGCGACCTCGTCAGAGACGATGTAGTCGCCGACCTTCAACGTCCTGAATTCCAGCTCCACGCCTAGCCTCCGCAGCTCCTCGACGAAGGGCGTCCCTTTCTCCCTGTGGTCCGCCACGACCGCCAGCACCTCCTTTGCAGGGCCCTTGGAGACGTAGCCCGCCAGCGTCCCCTGCCCGTCAGGCCTCGTCCCCCCCGCGCATTGACGACTCTTGATCATAGCCTAACCTCCACTGCTCTCATTAAGAGGATGTTCCCCCACTCCTCTTCTTTTCTGCACTATATTCTAACCCCCCACCCCTCATATTGCTTCCTTATGATGTTCGTGTTGGGCGCCCCTCATGATGCAGGCCTGCCGCTCGCGCCAGACATGCTCCGTGCGCGGCTCGGTGAACTATAAATGGATCCGGGCCGATAGGCTACTCGCGATGCATATGCCCGGCGCCCTCGACAGCGGCAACTGGGTGTCAAAAAACACCATACTCCTGCCCGCCATAATCGGGATCGTCCTTGTGCTGCTAGCCCCTGTTGATCTCCTCTTTGCATTGCCCGGGGCAATCGGCATACTGCTCGCCTTGTATTTTGCATATGCCCGATACCTCCTCTCCCCCCGCGGCGGCAACATCCAAAACCAGATTTATGACCTCCTCTTGGCGAAGACCGTCTGGGATGGGCTAGGGCAGGCGCTTGATATAGGCTGCGGGAACGCGAATCTCTGCATCAAAATCGCCCTCAAGTATCCTGGCGCTGCGGTTGTCGGGGTCGACACGTGGGGCGCAAGGTGGGGCTACTCCAAGGAGGCATGCGAGAAGAACTCTGCGATCGCAGGCGTTGGGCGAGAGGTAACCTTCCAGAAGGCAAGCGCTTCGTCTCTCCCATTCAACGACGGGACGTTCGATCTGGTAGTCAGCAACCTCACATTCCACGAAGTCGTTGACTCAAAGAACAGGCGCGACTTGATTAGGGAAGGTCTGCGCGTCTTGAAGACAGGAGGGGTGTTCGTATTTCAGGACCTCTTCCTCAACCGGCGCATCTATGGCGAACCCGAGGCGCTGCTCGCCGCCATCCGGGGGTGGGGCATAAGGAGTGTTGAGCTGATCGATACCGCGAATGCCGCCTTCATCCCGCGGACATTGAGGTCGCGATTTATGGTGGGCACCATGGCCATTATTCGGGGGGAGAAGTGACCGCGCCGACCGGTAGCCCCCTCCGCTTTTTGATCGTTCCCTGTAAGCTGGGCGGCGATTGCATGCGCAAACATGCCTGAACGATTTACGGCACCATCACTCGTGGCTCGCAATGTGGCCCTCGGGCGCCCTCAGCAATCCTTAAGCCGTGATGCGCCAAAGAATGATCTGCTGTTCAGAGGGGGGCCAAGACAACGGCTGAGATAATTCCCATTACCGTGCCTTTCATGATGAACATCTCGGTCAACTGCTACCTAGTCAGGGGTTCCGGCGGCTTCACCCTCATCGACACGGGGCCGTCCGGCAAGCGCGAGGCTGTCGAGAGAGGGGTGGAGGAGGCGGGCTGCAGCACGGGGGACCTGAGGCTGATAATCCTCACCCACGGCGACTTCGACCACTCCGGCAACGCCGCACACCTCCGCAGGAAGCATGGGGCGAAGGTGGCGATGCACAGGGGCGACGCCGGGATGGTGGCGAAGGGCGACATGATGTGGAACCGGAGCAGGAGGAACCCCCTGTCGCGGGCCGCCTTCAAGCTGATGTTCCGTCTTGGCGAATCCGACCGGCTCGAACCTGACCTGTTCCTCGATGATCGGTCCGACCTCTCAGGGTATCTGCCTGGGGCGAGGGTGCTCGAGCTGCCCGGGCATTCGCTGGGCTCGATCGCCATCCTGACCGCCGAGGGCGAGCTCTTCTGCGGCGACCTGCTGGGGAACATGGGCAAGCCCGACATCTGGTCCATCATTGACGACCGGGCCGCAGCCGAGGCCAGCATCGAGAGGCTGAGGTCGATGGAGATCGGCACCGTATACCCCGGGCACGGGCGGCCATTCCTGATGGGATCGCTGAGGAGCGGCCGCTGCTAGGGCTCCGCGGGGCACCGCACCGCTAAGCAAGGCATAAATAGATACATTTGTTATATAGATAGCTGTGATACCTATGTGCGACTGTGAACAGGAATGCGACTGCGAAGACGGCCGCAATTGTGGGGAGGACGGCGATTGCGAGCCGGAGGGCAATTGCTGCCACCGAAGCGCGCAGCTGAGGGGCGTCATGCACATCGCCATACTCTCCCTGTTGAAGAGAAAGGATACGCATGGGAGCGACCTGTGCCTGTCCATCAAAGACCGCTTCGGCATGGACATCGCGAAGCCTGCCGTCTATATGGCGCTCAGGAGGATGGAGCGGCATGGCCTCCTAGTCTCGCACTGGGACATGGAGGGCAGTGGACCAGCAAGGCGGGTCTACCGGATAACTGAGGATGGAATCGACTACCTGAACGAGTCCATCGGCGAACTGAAGAGGATGGCCGATGTAATCGAACGCATGATCGAGGAGTGCGGCAAGCAGCCGGGCGCCTGATTGCCGCGCCTCCATGACAGGGCAGGGAGCTGCCCTGCCGTTTCCCTGAAATCTACAGCATCTTGGTAAGGAGTTCCACATTGAAGTCGGTGTTGGCGCAGCCGTTCTTCGTCAGGGGGATCGCCTGCCCTGCGAAGCCCATCCTTCTCAGCCCATCTGTAACAAGACGTGCCTCCTGCGCGCACGCTACCCCGAGTATCCCATCGTACCTGTTCTTCCTCAGGATACCGTTGACGCACGAGCCGCCAGGTAGCACATAGACGTTGTACCCCCTCCCCCTTGCCCGCCTCGTCGCCTCGTTTATGGTGCAGTCCTCAGAGCATTGGTTGCACGTGTAGGAAGGTATCTCGGGGTTGAATGCCGCCTTGCACCTGCTATCCATGTACTTCCTCGCGCAGTGCGGCAGCAGGAGCGCCCTGTTCTTGGTCTCCTCAAAGCGCCTCCTCTCAGAAAAGTTCTGCGAATAAACGTCGACGAGGTCCTCGACCAGCCGCAGCGTATGCGGCATCTCCATGCCCGTGATCTTTGTAAGGTTCTGCGCCATGTGGCGCGTCCTCATCTCCAGCCTCCTGCGAAGGCTGTTCTCGCCGGCGATGGTGGCGAGCTCGGCGAAGAATGTGCTCGGCATGCTTGAAAGATCAAAGCTAAAGTCGTAGGGCATACAGACACGTTTGCATACGGGCAAATTAAATTTTTGCCGGCCGGATCAGGAGCTGCACCGAAGCGCGGTCCGGGGCAAGAGATATAATCGCTGCCCCCCAAATAGCAAAGCATGCCCATGATCAAGCGCGGCATATTCATTGCCCTGGAGGGGGTGGACGGCTCCGGCTCGTCCACTCAGACCAAGATGCTGGTCGACCTCCTCAGGGAGAAGGGCTTCGACGCAGTTGCGACGAAGGAGCCAAACCCTGAGGGCAGGGTGGAGCCGGTAATAAGGGGGTACCTCGCCGAGCAGGACGGGCTGCCCGCGCTGGATGCGCTGCTCTTCGCCGCCGACCGCGTCGACCACTCCTGCCGCCTGATCGGCAGGTGGCTCGAGTCGAGGAGGATTGTGGTCTCCGACCGCTACCTCGAGTCATCGGTCGCCTACCAGGCGTCGCAGGGCCTCAGCGAGCGGTGGGTCCTCTCCATAAACCGCTTCGCGCTGAAGCCAGACCTCACCATCATCATGGACATCGACCCCGAGGTCTCCCTCGCCAGAAAGGGCGGCCAGCGCGAGCGCTTCGAGCGCGCCGCCTTCCTCTCGAAGGTGAGGGCCCGCTTCCTGGAGCGCGCCTCCAGGATGGGTTTCGCTGTGGTGGATGCCAGCAGGCCGGTCGAGGAGGTCCACGCCGCGGTCGTCAAGGAGGTCCTGCCGCTCCTGCTGTCTGTATCGGACCTGCCTGCCAAGAAGTAAGTGGCCCGCCGTCCGGCGGCTCAGGTCGTCAGGGAATCCGCGCCCCGCAGGCGTCAGTACGAGACCTTGGCCGACTCCGGTATGCTGCCGAGGACCTTCTCCGCCGCCCCCTCGACCTTCCTCCTCTGCTCCGACTCCGTGTATACCCTCACGATGTTGACGAATCCCTTGAGGACCTGTATCGTCTTGGAGACCTTGGTTGCCTTGAGGAGCCTCCTGCCGCTGCCCTCGCCCTCCAGGACCGGGACCTCCATTGGGTCGAGGCTGAGCTTGTGGAGGTACGGTATAGACGGCAGCGAGGGGGTGTCTATGAAGACGCTGCCCTGCGGGACCCCCGCCATCGAGGCTATCTCCTCCTCCACCTGCCTCCTTATACCCTCCAGACCGAAGAGGCTGCTGACCGACTTGTCCTCCGCCTGGACCTCCCTCTCGTAGGCGCACTTGAGCAGCCTCCGCCTCTCGAGGTCCCTGATGAGCTTGCTCGACTTGCTGCACGCCTTCAGCCTCGCCCAGACGCTGTAGTCGTCCAGCTCCATGTACTCCTCCGGCGTCCTGAAGTCGCAGAGCCCCAGCTCCTCGTCCGCCGCCTCCATAGCCCTCACGAGCTGTATCTGACCCGCCCTGGCCGTCTTGTGGTAGTATATCGCGCGGAACGACTCGACCCTGGCTATCAGGAACGCCTCAAGCGCCGGCAGCGACGAGCTGTCGACGGCCAGGGTGTCGTCGAAGACGTCCATCGTGTAGATGAGCCTGTAGATGTCGATCTTCCCGTACTCTGCTCCGGTGTGGTGGGTGTCCCGCACGAGGAAGTCCATCTTGTCGACGTCCACGGCGCTCGATATGATCTGGTTCAGGTATGCCTTCTCCCCTGCCGCCCTGCCGACGGCAAGGTCGGCGACCGCCACCGGATCCATGCCGCACCCCGCTATAACGTCCCTCAGCTCGCCCTCCTTGATGATCCAGGCCGTCAGGTCCTCGTGAGTCCTCTTGAGCTTCTTCAGCAGGATCTGCTCGAAGGTGTGCGAGAACGGCCCGTGCCCTATGTCGTGGCAGAGCCCTGCCAGCCTCACCCTCTCCAGCTCCTCCTCGCTCGTCCCGACCGGCAGCGACCTGCCGAGGACCCCTGCGAGGTGCATCACTCCTATGGAGTGCTCGAAGCGGGTGTGGTTGGCCCCGGGGTAAACGTACTCCGCAAAGACAAGCTGCTTGACCCTCCTCAGCCTCTGCATCG
>CAZEMX010000096.1:0-7394 GCA_964513415.1 uncultured Nitrososphaerota archaeon | reverse complement strand
CTAAATTTAGCTATTGTATTTCTATTATTTCCAAAAATCAAATTTTTCTCGCAAAATTTTTATTGACACCCCCTTTTTTACCTCTATATAATACCTTTATCAATAGAATAAATTTAAAAAATAATGTTGGGCGGGTATAGGCTACGTAATCTCGAAGATATTAGACCAATACTGAGAAACCTGAATGCTTTCACAACTAATTCAACGTCAAATTTCAATAGGTAGTGCAGTAACCTTTACTCTCAAAGACGGTCGCAAGGTTAGTGGAGTCTTAATAGAAATAGGGCGTGACCATGTCACCATAGATAGCGCCGGAGAATCGGTTACTATTCTGACCGAAATAATAGGCACATGGCGTATCCCAAAAGGTGCTGAATCTCTGCTACAGGAACAAACTTCAGAGCCAAAGCAAGTGCCTGATCCTGTATCGCCTTTAGAACCCTCCAATCAGGAAACCATCAAGAAACTATTAGAAATCGAGGCGCGTTTCCAAGCCCAACAACAGGTTTCTGTCCTGCAAATAAAGATACCGGACTTTGTTTTTCCTGCTGACGAAATTAAGGGCAAGTCAAGTACTAACGCCCAGACGGTCTGGCATCGCATCAAGGATAAATATCAGTACGCAGAAAAAGTTAATGAACTTAGTTCAAAGTTTGGAAGAATCCAGCCATTAGCTCATGAACTTGCTTCTCTTGCAGATCAATTCCCCTATTCTGCTTCGATAAAGCGGCATTTGGCTTATTTTCATCATCTGTTAGGAAACCATCAGGAGTCATTGAACCTGTACAAGGCTGCCGCAACCAGATCTGATAACGCTTGGGACTGGTATAACTTGGCAACAAAAGCATTAACGATTGAGCAAGACGACTTGGCTTGTTACAGCCTTGGACGTTTCTTTCAAGCAATTCCCAGCATACAAGCATTACCAGCCTGGTATGTTTATATCGGCTTGGCCAGGAAATTCTCCGATTATCAAACGATAAGGGATATTGTCCAACAACGAGCCGCAAGTGCTTCGGAGAAAGAGAGCCAACTCTTGTTGGAAACAGGCATTTTCCTGCTTCTTGCAACTGGGGATAAGGCTTTTGCGGCGGATATTGTCCAGCGATGGATAAAAGGATCTGCGCCTCAAAGTTTGGTGTCGGACGGTTTTGCGCGTCTCCAGGGGCAGCCGGATGAAACGTATCAAAATCTGGTTTCAGAACTTGTTGGACAACAAACTATCCAACTTGCAAAAACAGTTCCGACCAACCCGCAAGGCTTCATCTATTCTTACAAGCCAGACCGTAATTTCGGCTTCTTAAAGGAGAATAATAGTGGCGAAACCTACTTTTTCCACATAACCGCAGTATCGGATGACGACTTACTTGAACAACTTCGCGATTTCTCAGCAGGCAAGCAGATACCTGTAACCTTTGAACCAAGCCAGGGGCCAAAAGGACCTATTGCCATCAGAGTTACGCTTCATCGAACGCTTGACCAGATGTTTACAAGAGCTACTGAGTATGCCAGTGAAGGTGATTACCCTAAAGCAATTGCCCTTATAAAGAAAGTTTTGGAGGTCAACCCAAATTATTCGTCGGCACAAGAGGCTTATGACAAGTGGCGCGAATACGCTAGAGTTAGCGGTGTTCCTAGAGGGTCAAATCCTTACGCGCGGGCTAAACGTGTGCAATTAGTCGAGAAAGACCTTGAACGAGCCGCTCAGTTGCTTCGCGATGCTATCAGGCAAGGGGATAACGTCGAAAGCGCTGTCAAAGACCTGGCCGCGTTGCTGGTTCAACTGGGGAGGTCAGATGAAGCCATTCGGGTTCTGGAAAAAAACCGCGAGCGGATTTCTAATCAGCAATCTGTAGATAATATGCTGATTGGTTTCTATCAGAGCGCTGGTCAGCACGATAAGGCTATCTCGTTACTGGAAAAGAAACTCAACCAGGCAACCACAGAAAGCAAGAAAGCACAAATCTTGTGGCAGATTGCGATTGGATACCTTAGAAAAGAAGACTATGCTCTGGCTGAGCAGACCTTCCGAAAAGTGCTACATGCCCAGTCTGACAATAGAACGGCACAAAGAAATATTGCGCTTTGTCTCTTCAAGCAGGGGCGCTACGAAGAGGCACAGAAAATACTGAACCGCATTCTGACAACTTCTCCTGATGCGCAAGCGGCAGAGTTGCTTGATATTATACAACAAGCACAAATTACGGGCCAGGTTGCTTCGCTTGATGCAATAGTAAGAGAAACAATAATTACCGAGTTTGTTGCCGAACGTAGCAAGTTCACTGATTTTATGCTTGCGAAGTGCAATTACAAAGGAGTTTCACCCGATCGAATTAGACTTAATGAAAATGGAGAACAAGTTTACATAGGTACTAGAAGGGACGCAAGGCATGATATTGAGCGTCTTGAAGATATAGCAAGGCAACTCGGTACGAGAAGACCATCAGAGCGGTCTGACTATTATTTAACGGCAGCAAAGATTTCTGAGAACGATGATCCCAATCAATTCTATCAATACCTTTGCCGTAGTTTTGCATCTAAGGGGGACTCTTTTGTGATTGAGCATAAACCGCTCGATGCTGCTAGAGATCTTTATTGTGAAGCATTAGCTGTTTATGATGGGTACAGAAATCCTGGAAAAAGCGAGGAAAGATATGATGAACAAGATGCAGTAAACGCACTGGTTCGTTATCTTTATTCCTGGTTTGGACGTGAAGCTATTCCTATAATGCCCCCTAAACGTAATGAACAAGAACCTGTATTCAAACAGCAACTTCAGTACATAGATAGTGCCGTAGAGGACTTCATATCAAAGTATCCCCAACGTGAAAAAGCTTTTGATGGCATAGCTTATCTTATCTTGCGAAGCAAGTACGCAGGTGAAAGGATATTAAAGAGCATCTATAGTCGTTCTTCATTACAAGCGTCTGCTTTGGAGTACTTGAAACTGAAAGGCATTATTCTTGATCAATCCCCAAAGAGAATCGAAGAGTTCATAACTTTTTGGAATATTTTGCAACGTAAACGTTTAGATGAGATTCGCTACATCAGTACTGAACTCAAATTCTTGACCACTGTTGAGTTCTATCATGCTTCTCTAGAAAGGGCTATTGAGAGACTCAAAGGAGTTACAGACAATCTTTTTTTTGACCAGGATCAACAGAGAGCCATCCAAATACAGAGAATATTGGAGACGGCATTAGAGTTATGTAGCCAAACAGCCTTTGAAGAGAAGGAGCGTCTCTGCATCCAAATCGGGAATCGATGTCAAGACCTGTTGAGGGAAATTGAGGCGAGTCCAACCAAAACCTCAGTTGAGGAGATGTACCCTCTTGTCAAGAATATTCAGTCTAAGATAAAAGCATATCTGGAACAACTTTATGAAACTTCTACGCCCCAACTAACTCTGCGTTTGCCTGTTGAGACCTATACGCCTGATAATACCCGTTCTATAGAAGCGCAGGTTGTAGTTAGTAATCGAGCAGGATGCAGTCCTGCTGAGGCAGTGGAATTGGTTGTCCAAGAGTATGAAGAGACATTTTCCGTCAGGTTAGAAGGCTCTCTACGTGGCGGTGAACAACGTATCTTAAGAGTGCCTATCCATCTCAGTGAAGAGGCCCTCTCCGCCCAGGCGTTTTCACTCCCTATTTACGCTCGTTACCGCACCCGCTCTGGAGAGATTCAACAGACTTCTATTGCCAATTTTTCAATTCGGCTAAGTTCTAAAGATGAATTTGAGGAAATTGAGAACCTATACGCCCCATATGCGGAGGGTGGTATTGTGGGCGAACCATCAATGTTCTATGGCCGCGATGAACTGATTGCTAATGTGGCTAGGGCTCTTGAAATGTCACGTGCTCAAAGCAAGTGCGTAGTCATTTATGGACAAAAGCGTGCTGGTAAGTCGTCTATTCTATATCATTTGAAAGAAAGGCTAAAAGCAAAAGAAGATTTACTCATTCTCGACATCGGTAATATTGGAGCGATCCTGGATGAACACTCCAAGACCCCTTTTCTCTATCAGATTCTCTGGACGATTCTGAAAGAACTGAGAAATGCTATCGAGGACAAGGTTATCGAAGGTAAAACTCCATTAGACATTTCTTTCCCTACAGATCTGGAGTTTTATCAAAATCCAAGTGCACTGGTACTTTTCAGAGATATTTTTGAGCGTTTCCGCCGAGCGGCAAGCAGGACTCCCAAATGGCAAAGTGTGCGCGTCATTCTTTTGATTGACGAATTCTCATATGTTTATGGGTACATAATGAATGGGTTAATCCCGGAAACCTTCATGAAAAACTGGAAGGCTCTGTTGCAAGATAACTTTTTCAATGCGGTACTTGTTGGACAGGATGTGATGCCCAAGTTCAAGCAGCGTTTTCCAAACGAGTTTGGAACAACCCAAGATGAAAGGGTAACTTATCTTCGGAGAGAAGATGCTATTCGATTAATTGACGAGCCAATTCGGATTGGAGGGCTTTCTGGGGAAAGCCGTTATCGGGAAAAGGCTATTGACCGTATCCTTGAGTTGACAGCAGGAAGTCCTTTCTACATCCAGATTCTGTGCAACCGGCTTGTAGAATACATGAATCGCAAACGTGCCATTCTCGTCACAGAAGCCGATGTTGAACAAGTAAAAGAAGAATTAATTCGCGGTGTCAACGCATTAGGAAGAGACAAGTTTGATAACTTGATCAACTCTGGCGATACATCCTCAGATGCAATCAGTGATGAGGATGTATTGAAGGTGCTTATCTCAATTGCAGAAAATAGTCGCACGGGACCTTGTAGCCGAAGCAACATTGCTTGTGAGACGAATACACCTGTTGATGAGATTCTCGAAGACCTTGTTAGACGCGATGTCGTAGAACGTGAACGAGGACAGTATTATTCGATTCGTGTCGGGCTGTTCAGAGAATGGCTGCTTGCCCATCGGTGAGGTGATAATGATGGAGTGCGACTTTGCTAACCCTTTCAGTGATTACGGCACCATAGTATATGGCGAACGCTTCATTAACCGGCGTAATGACATTCGGATTGTTGAGAATAGGGTAATTCGTCCGCTAGAACCTGGGAATCTGGCAATTATTGGCGACTATCGCGTCGGTAAGAGTAGTCTGGTCTACCATTCCGTTATCGCCCGCAGAAATGAGCTCCTGACAAGGAGACGTATTCCGATTTGGATTAATCTGGCAACCTTTGATCAGGCCTCGCTTTTCTTCCGCTCACTTGTCACAAGCAGTTATGATGAGATAGATGGTTTAGGATGGCTGACGGATGCTATAAAGACAGCCGCAGAGCGCGCTCTTCAAGATGAGGTATCCTGGAGTGAAGGATACGGGCGAATACAGCGGTATTTTGAGAAAGTGCGTCAGGCTGGGATACGAATTCTTTTTATCTTAGACGAGTTTGACCATGCGCGTCATCTCTTTAAGAGGGATATGTCAGGTTTTCAAGGACTGCGAGAACTCTCTTATCGCCCGGAATGGCGAGTGACTTTTGTCACTACGTCCCGGCGATCTATACAAAGCATTGAATTGCAGACAAGGGCCATTTCGACATTAGAGGGCATCTTCCAAAATCATTATATTGGCATGTTCGACGTTGAAGCATTGGAAGAGTATTTTGCGCGCTTGTCGTCAGTTGGCGTCAATGTAACACCCCAAATGAGAGAAGAAATTTTGTTTTATTGTGGCGGTCATCCCTATCTCCTTGAAATGCTGGGGTACGAGATAGTGGAGACGTTTCGAGAAACTAATACGGTTGATGTAAGCGAGGCAATTAAACGAATCGAGCAATCTTTTATTCATCACTATGAGCATATGCTTGATGTGCTTCGTGAAAATGAAAGTCTACGCAAGATTCTACAAATTTTATTCGGGCCTGTTGTTGATGCACGACCAACTGATGCCGAAGAGCTGCAAAGATATGGCCTCATCAAATCCGTTGAGGGGGGGAACTACATGGCATTTTCCGGGCATTTTCACACCTATTTGAACATGATTGGACGCCAGGTTGATTTGTGGCCTCTCTGGCGAGAAGCAGAAGTCGCTTTGCGGCAACTTGTTACGAAAAGAATGGTAGAACAATATGGGGAGGAATGGAGTGACAAGTTGAGTAAGGCGAAACCAAACTTGAAACCGATTTTGGAGAGATGCAGAGAAGCCCAACAAAAGGAAGAAAAATCATTTGGGAGTAGGGCGTCTAAGAATTTGATTGATTTCACTTATCCACGAGACTTGTTTGACATCATCTTTGCTGAGTGGGCGATTTTCAAAGATGTTTTTGGTAAGGACAAAACCTACTGGGACCAGCGTGCCCAATTATTGTCTAAAATCAGAAATCCTTTGGCCCATAATCGAGACCAATCGCTTTACGGTTATGAACGACAGATAGCTGAAGGGTATTGTAAAGAGATACTTGCGATTTTGGAAAAAGATGAAAGTTGAGTTTTGGTAGGCCGCCCAACACGCGCTTGCACCTGACGCCGCTCCGCTGCGCTTCGCGGCGCAGGTGAAGCGCAGGCCGTTAGCGATAGAAAGGAGAAGACATGAAAACAAAACAACTACTCGGCCTTATCGGATCAATCGTTCTTTTCATCGGAGTGTTCACGCCCATTGTGAGCGTCCCGATCATGGGAAATATGAACTACTTTCAAAACGGTAAAGGCGACGGAACGATTGTATTAGTCTTGGCTGTGGTTTCTCTGATCTTGGTGTTGGCGAAGAAATACAAAGGGCTTTGGTTTACGGGGATCGGGAGCCTTGCGGTCATGCTTTTCACTTTCATTAACTTTCAATCAAAGATGTCTCAAGCGAAAGCGGATATGGAATCGCAGCTTGCGGGGAATCCATTTCGTGGTTTAGCAGATGTCGCAATGCAGTCTGTCCAGCTTCAGTGGGGGTGGGCGTTACTCATTGTTGGTGCTGCACTCGTTATTGCCTCCGCCGCAATCAAAGATGAGACAGAATGAGAATCGCTAACAAGGCGCTGCACCGGACGGCAATTCCGCTGCGCTCCATTGCCGCCGATAAGCTTGATCGTTAGACTGAGGATTCACACAAATTTTAAAGGAGGGTCCAAAATGACAAAACTGGTAAGTTTTTTAGCAGTTGGAATGTTCATCCTGGGCATTGGCCTTGCTTTGCCTGTTAGGGCTGCCGATGATAACTATGGTGCGTCCGGAGCCTCGAAGCTCACAGACGAATCACTTACGCTTGAGAAAATGCTTGGCTTTGCAATACAAGACGAATACCTAGCCCGGGGAGAGTACCAGAAGGTAATAGAGCAGTTTGGTAGTCGCCGACCATTTTCAAACATCATCAAAGCGGAAGAAAGACATATGTAATGTTTCAGACAAGTCAACAGAAAAAAGGTGTTAGTTTGTCTTTTAT
>CAZEMX010000095.1:0-7433 GCA_964513415.1 uncultured Nitrososphaerota archaeon | reverse complement strand
CTACCTGCCCCGTCCTCGTGGAGTATCAGCCCCTGTTTTGAGTCTTTCGGGTCCCGGACCACTGTGCAGAATGAGCCGGGAAAGAGGTCGTTGGTCATGTCCCGGAGCGCCTCGATGCCCTTCTTGTCGACATCGACGCCAAGAGCGCCATACTTTGAGTTGCTCAATTGATACGCCCATTTCTGCTGATATCTGCGGAAATTCATAAAGGTTGCCATTCGGTCCGCGGTTTAGAGGGCGCACCTATCAAACAAACAGATTGCCCCCGCAGACATAGCTTTGTGCCGGCGTCAGAGTCATCTCCTGGAGCATATTCCATCGGCAGCGGGATTGTTTACATGGAAAGCCCAAGGGGCAACATGGGGCGCTTACAGATGGTAGCGGTGCCCGCCCCGGGGAGTAAGGGCGAGTGATGAAAGGCATATATCATTTGGAGTTGCAGTGGTGATTGACATGGACCAGTAAAAGGGCCCGGTCATGCATCAGGTGATTTCCATGAGCCCTGAATTTATGACGTCGGTATTGCTGTGGTTCGCACGCGCGTTTGTTTCAAGCGTCATATGCCTGCTCCTGGGATATATCGGTATAAGAGGGATCGCTTACATAACCACAGAGATCAACGAATTTGGGAAGGTCAGAGAGGACCCCATAGCGACGAGCCTCTTTGTCAGCGGATTCATCGTATTTGCAGGGCTTGTGGTCTACGGATCCATGGTCAACCCGTTCTTCCTTGGGCAGAACGTGCTCATAGGAGCCTACTTCAATCTCGAACGCCTCATGATCGTCGTTGTGAGCTTTGCGGTAAGCATGGTATTCGGATGGATCTTCTACGCGGTATTTGCTAAGCTGAGGCCCTTTGGCATCGATCTGGATGACGTGAACAAGTCGCCCATAGCGGTAGGGATCTTCATCTTCTGCTATGAGGTCTTCCTAGGGCTGATCATGTATGCCAGCCTGGTGCTGCCGTTGGGCTAGAAGAGGATGGCAATGGGCATACAAAGAGGGTGCGTCCTCGGGGCCATGATCCTGCTCCTGATGGCGTCGCAGGCGGGCGTCAGCGCCTACACAAGCGGGCGGACAGACCCCCCGGCATTCACTTACAAGAACGGGGAGTGGTATGACAGCTGGGGGTACAGCAGGAACTATTGCTGTAGCGAGGATGGCTACATGCCCAATCTTGCGTATGAGACGCTCGGCGTCAACAAGGAGCGGGCTTACAGCATCGGCCAGGGGTTCATGGAAGATTACCCAAACAGCATTCAGAGGGCAAAGGCAATTCTGAAGTATGTCCAGAGGTGGACGGAGTACGGCTACGATGAGGATAACGTATTCATGGGAGGCAAGGCCCAAGAGGAATGGGCATGGAATGCAGATGAGACCGCCCATGCGTTCAACGAGGAGGCAAATATCGTCGCGATCGGCGACTGCGAGGACATGGCACTCCTTTGCGCCACAATATACCTTGGCGCGGGGTTCGATGTGGCGCTTGTGCTGACAACGTCGCACGTGGCCCTGCTGATCTGGCTCCCGGAGTATCAAAACGCAAACATCTACTGGGACATACTCGACGGCAGGGGGAACGGGTGGATTTGGGTCGAGGCGACCGGCGAGAACAACCCATTGGGATGGACTCCGCCGGACTTCAACGACGGCTATTGGGATGCGTTTCCGCTGAACGCGGTGATCTCGGGCATCAGCCACTCCCCCGAGAGCCCGCAGGATGGCGATGACGTAACGGTAACCGCCTCGATCGGCCTTGAGAGCGGTGAGATCGGCGAGGTACTGCTGGTCTACGCGGTGAACGGCGGGGTCGAGAAGATGGTTTCGATGACGCGTTCTGGTTCGATCTACAGTGCGACGATACCGAGGCAGGCGACGGGGGCGACCGTCGAGTTCCGCATAGTAGTATATGATGTGTACGGGGGCACCTCTGAGTCTGCGGAGCACTCGTATACCGTTGGGGGGCTCGAGATACCAGGGTTCCCGTTCGAATCGATCGTAGCCGGCCTGGCGGTTGGGCTCTTGGCGATATACTACCTGTCAAAGAGGCGCATCGTGCAAACGCCCAGCTCGCAGGTTCCTCACTGACTGCGACTGCGGAAGGCAGAAAGCAGGAAATCGCCGAACTCCGGCAGCACCTTGTCGGTTATGACAACAAGCAAGAGCATCCCGAGAATGCCGAGCAGGAGGCTCATAGGATAGTGGGCAAGCGACCAAGGCAACATGCCATAGTAGACGAGCGAGAATTCAAGCGCTATCCGCGCCGCGTTTGCCGCATAGAGGATGGCGGAGACGATCAACAGGGCAAGCAGCTTCCTCTTCCATCCGGCATTGGGGAGCGGAATCAGCAACCCCATGAAGACGGCTATAACCTGGATGCCGGTGCATTCCCTGACTATATGGATGCCATCCAGAAAAGCCGCGCCGCCAGTAATCATCACCTGAGCATCTGTACCAATTAGAGAGAGCAGGTATGCGGCGTTGTAGGCAGTCCAGACCTCGAGAAAGAGGTAATTAGGGAGGAAATATACTCCCATCATTATCAATGCGGCGGCAGCCATGTAAGGCATGATCTTCGGGGGCTGATGAGCGTTGGCATCGGGCGCTTTGCTGTTGGGCATCCTGTTCCTATGTGCCGGGGCAGCCTTATATCTGTTGGATTATAGTGATGCTGCCCAGACGTTCATCCTGATCGGCTTGGCGCTGTTCATAGCCGGCGGGATATTGATCAGAAGAAGGATCAAGCGGCATAGAAATTACTGAAATTTACAGGAAAGCATGTGTTAAGAGGGGCAGATAGTCATAAAGATCGGCGCCAGTATTAATAAGTCATAGCGCCGATGAGCGCCACATTAGGACGTGGAGCGTCCATGCGCAAGTGTTGAATGATTCGTTCTGCAATAGATCCTTAAAATGAGAAAAATGGAAGAAATAATTCCTAACATAACATAGACCATTCGTCGCACCTCGTTTGGCAAAACATTAATTTCTAGTATATATTCGCCTAACTGCCCATTAAGGGCAACTGAGCCGCTTATTGTATCATCAATATGCGGAACGTTGGGCGATAAACAATACATTCTTGAATTTACAGAAATATTATAGCATGCAGTGTTGTTAGAGATTATTTTGATCAGCAGCGTTTCTCCAGAATATACATGTAGTGAGATATCATCACCTGGATTTAAAAGCGTCGTATATGGTCGATATAGAAAGCCTTGCGCTAATAATATCAACGAAATAGTGAAAATAATAATCATTAACCATTTCAACATAGATCCCTCTTACTACAAACGTAAAAACTAAATATTAAAAATATGAAAGCTACCGATAAGTCGCCAATCAGGATGGAATAAAAAGAATCAGAATAGAGCCCAACTGACAAAAATAAACCGGTGATCGGAGACAGTGTCCCAAAAAAAATTTCCAAGTAAGACAGGGGAGCGACCCTTGGAATGAAGCTTAAAAGTAAAGGCGCAAAACTTAACATTGTAAGTATCAGCACACAGGTTAAAGCTTTTTTAATCAGTATGCCAATGCTAAATGAAAGCATTAAATAAAAAAAGAGGTATGCTAACATTACAAAAAAATACGCAACTATTGAAGCGTCCCAAAAAAATACCATGACAACAAATGCCAAAGGGCAGTATGCAAGCAAATAGGATGTGAAAATCACTAGCAACAGTTTCCACAATTTTGCGGGGCAGCTTGAGATATATACGATGTATGCTCTTTCAAAGATGGACGCGGAATCGAAAGCAGTTATAATAGCAAATAAAATTATTGAGAGAGAAATGGATAAAAGAGTAATGATAAAATTAGGCGCGATATTAGATGCAGTCAGAGTTGAAATTAAAGCGAATGAATATATAAGTGCAGCAGCAGGAGTGTTGATAATTCTTTTGATGAACCAAAAAAACGAGGATTTAAACATCGATGTTTCGCCTTAAGAATAATAGGTGTTCACTGCCGATCGTATCGATTAAGTCAAGAAGATACGCCGCATCAATTTCAATTAAAGGTTCAACAAAATTCGCACTAAATTTCGCCTTCTTTAATTTGTTTAATGCGGCAGATACATCCTGTAACCCAATAAGAAATCGCTTATTCGCATCGATCTTACTGAGCGCTAGTTTTGATCCATTTTTTGGGCCTTGATAATTCAAAGTAGCAACATAGTCGGTTACGCACATCAATTCGTTTACCTCGTGAGAAGCTATGATGATGTTTTTTTGAAGCTTCATTAGAAAAGCAATCAATCTTAATCGCTTAGTGACATCCAGAAAATGCAGTGGCTCATCCAATAAATATAAAGGGCAATCTCGGGAGAGTGAAAAAATTAAATTGATTGTTTGTTTCTCTCCTGAGGACATTTTACCGAAATTCATTGTTCGTAGTTTTTCAGCATTGAAACATGTTTCCAATTCCTCAATACGATTTGTTGAAGCATATGTTGCTAGATAGTCATAAAGATCGGCGCTTGTAAGTGAATTTTGAAATGATGGCTCCGATTGTGCGTAACTTATATTTTTTTTGACCGCCTCCAAATCATTTGAATTGTCAAAACCGATTACTTTAATTTGGCCCGATTGAACCTTTTGAAGGCCGCAACATAATTTAAAAAAGGTAGTTTTTCCTGATCCATTCGAGCCTAGTAGAAGGATTTTTCCTAAAGGTATCCGTATTGAAAGATCCTTAAATATACAAACTTCTTTAAAAAATTTATAAACATTTTCAAAGATGATTAGGTTTTGTTCATGAATCGTTGGCTCACACCATCCAAATAAGGAAATTGGACATATTAAAAAGTAAAATCGCCAGTGCAACAGCGGTCACTGTGACGAATACATTTTTATTTGACCAGTTGTAATGGATGCCCAATCCGATAATCATCGCGGGAATTACTGCGATCAAGCAGAAAAGAAAGCCTATAACAAAATACGCAGTGTTGTCAATTAGAAATGAGACATTAGTGTTTTTTAGCATCATGTTACTACTTATAATAGTTTGATAGGTATAGTTAATATTTTTTGGTAGAATCTCAATTAAAGACACAACAGCGCAGTATGTTGGAATCCCGCCTGCTAAGGTTTTTGCATACATGCTAAAATTATTGTAACATGAAATAATCTGGTCGGCGCTATTTGTGACAATCGCCATGTTCGAAAATGAAGTTATTGTTAAATAACCCTCATGTAGCTTAGCACTCGTTAGTGTTGAAGTTAAACTTCCAATCATATCACTATTATTTAATGTTTCCACGAAATACGAAGTCTTACCTAATAATTGACCAAATGTGACATCATATGGATTCATTACTTGCAAATCTTGTTCAGGGCCAGGTTCAGTCAAAAGATTAAATGGATTATTTGTATAAATTAAATTTTGATGTAGTAGAATATCTTTTAGCACATTAGCATCGAACTCAGAGGCACCATTTATACTTAGATATAGCGCAGTGTAATTAAAAGTTCCATTAATTTTGAATGTAAATGAATAATTATATTTGGAAGTAATCGTATCAGTTAAAGAGATTTTAGAGACCTCTTGCGAATCGTTAAAAATTCGGATGATGATAGTTACATTCCCTTCAAGCCGAATTGTCCGTAAATCAGAGGTGTTTGCGGTAGTTCCAGCTCGGGCAATGCTTACCCTTCCGATAGGGTATAGAAATAGAAGAGCTGAGACCCCCATTAAAAAAAAGAGCATGGTGATACGCCTCATTTTTCTATCACCATATTAACATCGTTATAAGCTACTTAATAGAGTTATTAAAGGAAACACCGCTTGAAATGCGCCTCCGCCATACCATGTTATTGCCCATGACTTTGCTATATAATTGTAAGATGGATTGCCCCAAAGATAAGCATAGTACTGAACATGGGCACTTTGAACTGGTGGGAATAGCATCCAAGTATAATCATGATTATAGATATATTCATCAGCTGATCCTTGTACTAATTGAATAAGATTATCGCTGTATAAATACCACATCCATTGGTGATTATCGGTCCTTGTTGGCGTATACATTGTAGTAATCTGATTGTTTGAATAATCGTAATGATAAACATCATACATTGAAAAAATCATTTGCCCAGTTGTGGCAGAGTTCGCATAGGTATAGTCGCTACTTTGCCATGTCGAGGCATTAACGGTTGAGAGTGCAAATCCAAAAAAAATTGCAAACAATAAAATTGCAACGATTTGTTTTTTCATTGCAATTCACTAAATAATACAACTAATGTCAAGTTATTAAACATAACGGTTATAGAAATGCTCTGTTTACTAACTTGCACCTTATTTCTATTTTTTTATCTTTCCATCTTTTCTTTCCGTCTTCCGTTGCTCATATCCTCATCAGCATGTTGTATATCGCAGCCTTCGCCGCCAGCTCCTTTACTGCACTAGTCCTCGTCTTAGTCATCACCGACTCGCTAAACGTGCGCTTGAATGCTGAATACGCCTCCACTGCCCACCTCCGCTCGTAGCCCCTCTCCTCGGTCCACTTTTCATCGTCCAGGCACCAGTCAGGTCGACCTCTCGCCTCCGAGCCTCGGAATGGATTCGCAGTATTCTGTTTTGCGGGGTGGGGTCTTGGCGTCTGTGCACTTCCCCCGCTGATATAAAAAAACAATCGAAGCAATATTCATTTATCGTCTGATCATCATTGTTTTAAATTCATGACTGTTGAAATTATGGACGACGGTCATTGGATTCCCAAAAGATATATTATTTCAATGAACAGATTGGAACTTGTGATCCGTAGATGAGCGAGGAGCTAAGGCGTTGCATTGAGGATGCGGTTTACAAGTATGTCAAGAGGCAGATCGAGGAGGGCAAGTTCACGGCCAATCTGCGCATAGAGATAGACAACCCCATCGAGATCAGGGGCATGAAGGGCAGAGTTGTCGGCTACATAATCCTCGGAGAGAAGGAGGGCATGAGCTACAGCGTGCCGACTTTGCCACCGCAGCCCTTGCCGGAGAAGGGCGCGCAGGAGGGGGCGAAGAAGGGCGACGAGATGGGGCTCCAAGAGGTAGACAAGCTACTCCGCTCGCTTGGTGTTTGATGGACAAGCTCGCATTCCGAAAGCCAAGGAGCAGTGGCTGCGACCCAGGAGCATGCGGATCGCTATATGGGAAGGGGGATCGTGGCGTTCCTTTGGATCGTGTCTGACAAGCGGAAGAGAGAGATGACGCATTACCTACAGATCTTCCCGAGAGACAAAAAACACCAGATAATGAAAGGGGCGGCAGCGGAGGTGATGGCATCCTACGCCACCGAACCGGTGAGGATTATCGACGGGCGCAACGAGCCATTGACGGCAGATTATGACATAGCAACATACAGGATAGAGGGTGAGAACGCCTACCTGATTATCAAGAATAAGGGTAACCAAGGTGCAGAGTATAGTCTGCGCCTCTCAGAGGGGG
>CAZEMX010000094.1:0-7489 GCA_964513415.1 uncultured Nitrososphaerota archaeon | reverse complement strand
GTCGGCTTGAATGAATTGTTAGGCCACACACTACGGAGAACGAAATGCAAACACAACATACGCTGGGGCCGTGGCGGTACGTGCGCGAGAACGGGAGCCCGAGCACCGGACAGCACATGATCAAGGGCGCGATTCCTGGCTACCTTGCCGAGGTGCGCGACTGCGGTAGCGGCGACGTTGCGGCCAACGCCCGCCTGATCGCGGCTGCGCCAGAACTGCTGGCGGCACTAACCGATGCGGTAGATCTGATTGAAACGTTGTCGCCAATCGAAGGCGACACCCTGCGCAATGCCCGTGCTGCGATACACAAGGCCGTGGGGCCTAACTCCGGCGGGAAGCGCTTGGCGCCTGCTGGGTGTACGAGACGGACGCGCTGAAGGCGGTGTTGGCATGAACCGCTTCGAATACCGCCAGCAGTCCGGCGCATACCGCGCCTACATGCGCCAGGTCTACGCCATCGGCATGACCTACGAGGCGCGTCCGATGAACGCTGACCACGACGCGGAACTGGCGGGCATGCGCGCCAGCATGGCGAAGCTGCAGCCGGTCGCGAAGCCGGATGGATTCGACCGCGCGCAGGCCCGCGACGGCCTGTTGGACCTGCGTTGGCACCGCATGGAAGCCGCGCGGAACATCCGCAAGCTGCGGTCGCAGTTGGCTGACCGTCTGGCGCAGAGCGCGTTCAACGCCGCGCACGGGATCGCGATCACCGCGCCGTACATCGTCACCGACGCGAACCTGCTGGGCTGCATCGCCGCCACCTACGCCGACCAGCGCCGGCGCGCGCGCGGCGTGACCAGGTGGCCGCTGGCGAGCCTGAAGTGGCACGAATCGCTGCTCGACATCTTCATGCCGCTGAGGGCCGCCGCATGAAGGCCTTCCTGGACGACTTCTTCGCCATGCCCGGCGCCCACTGGGGCTACTGGTTGGCCCTGATCATCGCGTTCCTGTGGTGGCAGTCGTGAGCGCCGACGTCTACGACCTGCGCGCCTACGTGGCCGCATCCATGCCTGCGGTGTTCGGCCCGGCGCCTGATCCGACTGTCAGCGGGTCGGGCGCCGGGGATGAACTCCGGCAGATTCCGGTGAACGACGCCACGCGGCCGACGCCGGAGGAAGTGCAGCGGGTGCAGCACGCCATCGACCTGCGCAAGGCCCGCCACGAACGCGAGCGCCGGGAACAGGAACGCCGCCGCCGCGAACGCTGCGGCAATGACTTCACGCCTCCGGAGGCCGCATGAACGCATCCGCTCAGTTGTACGCCGTCGACATGTTCGGAGAATCCACCGCCCCGAAGGCATCGGGAGTAGTCGCCCAGCGGTTCGGGTTCGCCCCGTTCACGGTGCTGGATGCGAAGTCGGGTGATTGGCAGGAACGAAAGCGCGCGTGGATGGCGCTTGGTATCCGGAGCGAGGCTGGCCGTGACATCAAGCCGACTTCATGTGCGGCCGGATGGATGCAGCGCGGCAGCGAAGAGGGCGGGAGCATCTTCGACCCCGTGCTGTGCGAGATGGCCTATCGCTGGTGGTGCCAGAAGGGTGGCCAGGTTGTGGATCCGTTCGCTGGTGGCAGCGTGCGTGGCATCGTGGCTGGTGCGCTTGGCCTGAATTATTGGGGATGCGACATTCGCGCCGAACAGGTAGCCGCGAACAACGCGCAGGCTGACGTAATCGCAACCGAGCGCCGTCCGGTTTGGGTGTGCGGAGACAGCATGGAAACGCTGGCCGATGCACCGATGGCCGACTTCGTTTTTAGCTGCCCGCCGTATGGCGACCTTGAGGTTTATAGCGATGATCCTGCCGACCTTTCCACGATGGAATGGCACACGTTCGTCGCGGCATATAAGCGCATCATCATGCGCGCGGTCGCGCGGTTGAAAGATGATCGCTTCGCCTGCTTCGTGGTCGGCGACTTCCGCGATCCGAAAGGCTTTTATCGGGACTTCGTCAGCACCACCATTCGCGCATTCGAGGAATGCGGAGCGCGCCTCTACAACGAGGCGATCCTGGCGACGCCAGTCGGCAGCGCGTGCATGCGCGTCACGAAGCAATTTGACGCCAGCCGCAAGATGGCAAAGACGCACCAGAACGTGCTGGTGTTCTGCAAAGGCGATCCGCGCAAGGCCGCGAAGGCGTGTGCCGCATGAGCGCCACCGTCACCGAACTGCGGCCGTATCAGGCCGCCGTGCAGCAGGCCCAGCGCGTCGGCGTCCCGCGCGCCGTGGCCGTGCATGAGGTCGCCGAGGAACGCCGGGCAGGGCGCACCGGGCAGGCCGTCGCCTGGGCGCTTCGCATGACCGCAATGGGCCTGTGCCCGCCGACTGGCCCGGAGGCCGCATGAGCATCTACGTCACCCGCAAGGAATCTAGCGAGGCCGTGCAGATCGCGTTCGGTCTCGGCGTGGTCGTGGGCGGATTCGCCGTCGCCATTGCCGGCGCGGTGCTGGCATCGATGGGGGTGCCGCTGTGAAGAATCGCCGCCTCGAGTTCGCCATCCTGCGCCGCCAGCCGGCCCCGGCGATCGTGCCGTTCCTGATCGATTCCATCGACCGCTGCGATCCGACGCGCTCGCGGGAATCGAAGCCGTCCCAGCGCATGCGTGAGGCCCGGCATGCGCGCCGGGTGCTGCGCTCGTTCCTGTCTGCCCTGCTGGCCTTCGCTGGCCTGCTGGTGTGGCTGTCGTCCCTTTCCTGACCCGGAGTCCCCAATGCTCGCCCTGAAGCACGATTCTGACGGCGCAAGCGCCGCAGCCTGATTCCTGGCGGGCGTCTCCCCTCGCCCGCTTCCGCCCGCGCCGGCCGGGTTCACCAAAGCCGGCAATCACACCCACCCGCGCCCTCTTTGACCGAGTTGCGCCCATTCCACCGCCAGCAGGAGTTCTAACGATGGCACTTCGCATTGTCCGTTCCACCGATCCGATCACCGTCGACCGTCTGAACTTGTGCCTGTACGCACAGCCGGGCATCGGAAAGACCAGCCTCGCCTTCACCGCCGACGCCCCGCTGCTGCTGGACTTCGACAAGGGCGCCCACCGTGCCGCGAACCGAAAGGACATCGTTCGCGTCGATAGCTGGTCGGACGTGACCAGCATCACCGCCGACGACCTCGAGCCCTATTCGACCGTCATCGTGGACACCGCAGGCCGCGCGCTGGACGTGCTGTCGGCCGACATCATGCGCCGCGACGCGAAGATGGGCCGCGGTGGCGCGTTGACGCTGCAGGGCTACGGTCGCCTGAAATCCGAGTTCGTCGCGTGGCTGAAGATGCTCAACGGCTTGGGCAAGGACGTGATCCTGATCGCCCACATGGACGAGCAGCGCAACGGCGACGAGATTATCGAGCGCCTGGACGTGCAAGGCGGCTCGAAGGGCGAAATCTACAAGGCCGCCGACGCGATGGGCCGAATCGCCATCGTGAACAACCAGCGCACGCTGCTGTTCTCGCCCACCGACGCCAGCTTCGGGAAGAATCCGGGCCAGCTTGACCCGCTGCCGATCCCCCACAAGGATTCCGCCGACTTCGACGGCTTCCTCGCCGGCGTGATCCAGCAGATCAAGGATCGGCTGAACGCGCTCACCGAGGAACAAGCCGAGGCACAGGCGCTGCTGGAATCGTGGCGGGTGAAGGTGCAGGACGTCGAGGGCGCGGAAGGCGTGAACGCCCTGCTGCCGGAAGTGAAGGCACTCCCGCAGGCCGTCAAGGCGCTGGTGAACGCCCGCGCGCTTGCGCTTGGACTGGTGTTCGACCGCAAGGCCGGCGAATACGCCGCGAAGCAGGCGGCCTGACCATGCGCGTTTCGGCTACCGACTTGGATGCGTTCCGCTACTGGCGGGACAGCGAGGACGCATCCCTCGAGGCGCTGGTCGCACAGCTTCGGCGGGAGCTTGCTCCGACCGAACCGATGCTGGCCGGTACGGCATTCCACAAGGCGCTGGAACTGGCGCCATACGAGGAACTGGCAACGCTGCAGGCGGACGGCTACACGTTCGACCTGGAGCTGGACGCCGAGATCGACCTGCCGGTGATCCGCGAACTGAAGGCGACGCGGGAACTGGTCATCGATGGCGAGCCGGTCACGCTGGTCTGCGTGGCAGATACCGTCGACGGCCGCAAGATCAGCGACCACAAGCTGACCAGTCGGTTCGATGCGGATCGCTATCTCGCCGGCTACCAGTGGCGCGTGAACCTGCTGGTGTTCGATGCCCAAGAGTTCCGCTGGAACGCCTTCGAGGCGCGTTCGGACAAGCCCGGGCACTACATCGTGCACACGCTGCACACCCTGACCGCGACGCGGTATCCGAACCTCGAGGCAGACGTCCGCGCAGAACTGGCCGATTTCCTCGCGTTCGCCCGCGTGCACCTGCCGGAACGCTTCCAGAAGGACGCCGCCTAGTGGCCGCGCCCGTCCACAAGGGCTACGCCGCCAACGGCCGCAAGGGCGCCGCGAATTCGCCCTGGCGCCACGGCCCGCACGCCACCACGAAACGCGCCAGCGAGTCGTTCGCACGCTACTGCGAACGCGGCAAGGCGCCGCGGAAGTGACCATGCACCCGAACGACAAGCTATATGCGCTCGATCGCGCCGTCGACCTTGCCGAGAAACACGGCGAGCCGCGGAACGTGGTCGAAGACCTGAAGCAGATCCGCGACGAAGCGAAGCGGGAGGCCGGCAAGTGAAGGCCTGCAGCCGCTGCACGTACTGGAAGCCCGCCAGCGCGTTCTACGTCGACCGCCGGCCTGGCCGTAGTCGTGATGGCCTGCACCACGCCTGCATCGAGTGCGAACGCGAGGACGCGCGCGAGCGTGCGCGCAGGCGGTACATCCCGCACCCGGATCACCGGCTGCGGTTGGCCGATGGCAAGTTCAAGAGGACTGCATGATGAGCAACGCACCCGGAAAGGCCGCGGCATGTCTCGCGGTGCTACGCGATGGCCCGGCCACGACTGGCGAGGTTGCAGCCGAGGTCGGCATCCCGTCGAAGCTTGCGGGAACGCACCTGGCCAACCAGATGAAGCTGGGCAAGTGTAGGCGTAAGCCGTTCGGAGACGAGCGCGACAAGCTGGGCCGCGCGCGTCGGCTGCTATGGGAGCTCGCCGCATGACGCAGCAGGACCTGATCCCGCGCCAGCCGCGTCGGATGAAGCAACCCCGCAAGGACCTGCTGCGCGAGCAGCTCGTGCTGGCCGCCGAGACCATCGAGCGCCAGGCCGCGACCATCGAACGACTGCGCGCGCCCTGGTGGCGACGCATCTGGAGGGCCGCCGCATGAACACCGCCGACCACAGCCGCACCCTGTTCCTGCTGCTCGCCGAGTTCGGCACCGGCCAGATCCCGCTCGAGCGGTGCTGCCACCACTTCGGCATGAAAACCGACGAAGCCAAGCGCGCCGCCGTGCGCCAGGCGCTACCGGTGCCGGTGTTCCGGCTCGGGAGCCAGAAGTCCCCGTGGGTCGTATCCGCCGACAAGCTCGCCGCCTACATCGACGCCAAGCACGAAGAGGCGGAGAAGGAATGGAAGCGGATCCATGCGGCGTAACGCCCGAATTGAGCCGGGCCGCTGCGAGTAACCACAAACACCGAGGCAATGATGCGGCCTCGGCTCAAATGAGTAGTTAGCGCCGTAGGAGGCGAAGCGATGGACAAAGACCCACACCCGCACGCAACCGGCCCCACGAAATGGCGTGCCGACCACTGCGAAAGCCACCACTACGCCTGCGATTGCAGGGAGTGGGAGTTTGCTACCCGTGTTGCCGAGTTTGAGCGTGACGCCGAGCGATACAGGTGGCTGCGCGATCACTGGCACAACCTCTGCACCGCCACGGGGATCGACACGCACGGCAACTACTGCGTGACGGAAGTATTCGTTGGGGCTGGCGAACATGCGCCATTCGCAGATGGAACGCTGGACGCAGCGATTGATGCTGCGATGCGCGAGCAAGGCGCTAACACCTGAGCTAACCCGCGCCGCCGCTTTGGCGCGTCACATGCGAGACAACCCGAAGCGGCGTCGGGTTGAATGAATTGTTAGGTGGCGTTGCCACGGAGATCGAAATGGACATGACGCATTGCCCACACTGCCACGAACGGCTGACGCCATATACAAAGCCGGATGGCTGCGTGTGCGACCCAATAGAGTACCGAGACCCCGAGAACATCCCGCCGGTTTGTTCGCAGTACAACGGCGACGGGGAATGCAACTGTTTCACCTGTGAGCACGACCTGGAATGCCACAAGCCGCCTAACGACGCATTAAGCCGGGCCGACGTGACCCCACAACCAATCAACAACAGCGATTCGGCCTCGGCTTGAATGCACTGTTAGCGCCGTAGGAGGCGAAGCGATGAACACCCCATTCAAGATCCACATGGAAAACCGCGCCGATCCCGGCAAGACATTTCACGTCGAGGTGCCCGCTTTGTGGGTGACCGAGAGCCTTGCGATCCACCCGGAAGTGGCCGTGACGCTGGATGAAGGCAGGACCGTACTGCAAGAGGGCTTCGTTGTTTCGCACGCGCCAACCGGCTTGCAAATGGCCGTGTCGCCGTACTTGGAAAGCGCAGTCCAGGCCGCAAAGGCGTTCGCGGCGTTGCCGGTGAATTGGGCGTCGCTGACGAAGGCGGACGTGAAGGGGCTCCCGGATGAAGTGCAAGGTGCGATCAAAGTCATTCGTGGCGCGGCGAGTATCGGCGGCTACATTTTCCCCGGTGAACCTGCGGACGCGAGTGAAGGCGCTAACGCCTGAGTTAAGCCGCGCCGCCGTGAGCGCGTGATTTCACCGCGAACCCGAAGCGGCGTCGGCTTGAATGAATTGTTAGGCCGCAGTGCCCGGAGAAGTGAATGGAAACGTTTGACCTGCTGCGCAAAGCCGCCGATGCAATGGGATACACGTACACACATGAATGGAACCGTGAGCGCGAGGAAAGCGGAAGTGATGCGGGGCTTTTCGTGTACGACGCCGATAGAAAATTGGTGCACACCGCATGGAACCCGCTGCGTGACGATGCCTGTGCGCTCCGCCTTGCCGTTGCCTTGAAGATTCAGATTGGCTTCTGCCCAGACGCATACGCGGACACGCCAACGGGACTGCGGTTCTTCGGTGCGCACGATGGTGACGATGCCGAGGCACGGACCCGGTTTGCGATTGTGCGAGCTGCGGCGGAACTGTCCATGCGGCCCAACGCCTGAGTTAAGCCGCACCGCGAAGCGGGTTCGGCTTGGACGAATTGTTAGCCGGGGGAGCTATGCCATTACCGATATGCGCGGAATGCAAGAACTACAACGAACTTGGATTGCTATGCGTTCGCGGCCGGAGTGAGGCTGGGAAGAACATTGTCACAGGCTCGCTCGAATACAAATACAAGGTTCTCAGGCCCGCAGAAGACGAACGAGCGAGCTTGATGCCGTGGGCATGTGGAAAGCGCGGGCGACACTTTTTACCGGCTAACGATCAAGTTCAGCCGTGACGCGAAGCGGCATCGGCTGCAACGCGTTGTTA
>CAZEMX010000093.1:0-7586 GCA_964513415.1 uncultured Nitrososphaerota archaeon | reverse complement strand
TCGGCCTCCTCCTCAGCTGCTCATTGCCGGTGAGCGTGGTGGGGCCGTCGGCGTGGGCCGAGATCGCTGTGAAGAGCCGCAGGGCAGTGGCGGAACCGCCGCAGTCCACGGCTTCGCCCGGCGCCCTGATCGCTCCCCCGGTTATGGCCCACCGGTCGCCGATGTCTGCAACGCGTGCGCCAAGCATCCGTGCAGCCTGCAGGGCGCGCAACGCATCGTCTGATCTCGACGGGCATATCACCTCCGACCTGCCCTCGGCCAGGAGCGCGCATGCCACCGCCCTCTGCGTGTAGCTCTTCGACGGCGGTGCGGTCACCCTCCCAGCAAACTCAGAGCGCGTTATCCTGACATCCATATCAGACGCCCCCGCTCGCCCTGACGTTGTTGACTGTGGTCCGTATTATCCTGCACCCGAGACCCTCCCAGCACTCGGCTATCTGCCCCTCCTGCTCCGGGCGCGAGACGGCGCAGATAGAGGGGCCCTTCCCGCAGACGCCGGCGGAGACCGCGCCGTTCTTCATGGCCGCCACGATAGGCGCGGGGTCAATCCGGAACGCGTGCGCCATCGCGAAGCCGTTGAGGAGCATTGCGTGCCAGTGCCTGCCCCCGAGTGCCTCCTCGATGGCGGCCTCCGAGATGGGGGCGTACTGGCTTATGAAGCTCCGGTCCACCTTGCCCGAGTAGCGCCGCTCCTCAGGTATCAGGAATATTGCGCTCATCGGCTCCAGCTCGAGGCTCTTCAGGAGGACCCCCCTGCGGTTGTCGGTCACGTGGAGGCCGCCGAGGCAGCTCGCGCAGGCATCATCCATGGCGCCCGTGAGGCTCGCCCCGCTCCTCAGGGAGGCATCCACGCCTACCCTTATGATCTCTATCTCGTCCATCCTCTCGCCTATGGCGTCAAGCGTCGCCAGCACTACCGCGTTCGAGGCGGCGCTGGAGCTCTTCATCCCCCGAGCGATCGGTATCTCGCTGCGGGTGCGGATCGAGGCCCCGCGGCTAAGGCCGAAGCGCCCCAGCGTCCCCCTGAAGGACTGGACCGCGAGCCCACCCTCCTCAGCGCCGCCGGTGCCGCCCTCGATCTCGACCTCCACGGCAGGGTCGTCCTTGAGCGTAACCTCCGCGATCGTCCTCAGCCCGACGCTGAACGCAGCACCCCTGCCGGAGGGCATCGCGTTGACGATGGTCGCCGCGCCGAATGCTGTGCCTCGCCCCGTTCCTTTGAGCCTCATTGGTCCGCCTCCGCCTGCGGCTGCGCCTCCCCGAATACAGCCCGCCGCATCGCCCCTATCGGCGCAGACCTTCCGAGCCAAATCTCCAGCGCCCTTGCGCCCTGCTGGACGAGCACCTCGAGGCCGCATATAGCTCTGCAGCCCGCCGCCCTTGCCAGCCTCAGCAGCTCGGTCTCAGGAGGGGAATAGACCAGATCCAGCACCGTGCAGTCGCTGCGGAGGTCCTCCTGCCGAAGCATGCTCGCCCCCGAGCCGTCCATGCCGACCGGCGTGCAGTTGATCACGATGTCCGCCTTGGCCTCACCGCACATGTTGAGGGGCAGTGCCGAGGCGAGCGAGAGTGAGGACAGGTCGCGGGCCAGCCTCGATGCGTCCGGGAGCGATCTCCCCGAGACGAGGATCTCCGCCACGGAGCGCCTCCTCGCAATCTCGAATGCGACCCCCCTTGCGGATCCGCCGTAGCCGAGAATGAGGACCCTCGCACCCTTCAGCCTTGCGCCTCCGTCCTCGAGCGCCCTCATTGCCCCCATCCCGTCCGTATTGTGACCGACGAGCTCCCCGCAACTGTTTGAGATGACGTTGACCGATCCCGAGGGGACAGCGCTCTCGTCAAGCCTGTCCAGATGCGACGCGATGCAGGTCTTGTGAGGGATGGTCACGTTGCACCCCAGTACTCCCAGCGCGCGCAGCCCTGCGACGGCGGCGGCGAGGTCACCCTTGGTGACCCTGAAGGCGAGGTATGCGCAGTCGACGCCCAGCTCCCTGAATGCTGCGTTCATCATCCTCGGGCTCAGCGAATGCGCCACGGGGTCGCCTATCAGGCAGCAGAGCATCGTGTGGCTCCCGATCACCCCATGAGCGCCTCCTGGGCATGCCTCATAGACTGCAGGTCGATCTGGCCTGGCGCGGCCTCCCTCCCGCTCTTGAGCGAGGCGTATGTCCACTCCGATCCGAAGAGCGGGGCGAGCACCCGAGAGATCCTACCGATGTTACCGTGGCAGAAGACGACCCGCCTGTGCCCGCTGAGCGAACGGCACATCTCCAGCGCCGACAAGTTGTCCTCAATGTGGGACGCGGGCATCACCGCCTTGAAGACAGCGCCCGCCGAGGCCCTTACCGACGAGACGAAGCCCCTCAGCTCGCCCGGCTCGATCATCCTCCCGCTGTGCCACGAGACGACGGGCTTGGCGCCGCCCCCGGCGATGCGGTCCAAGCACTCGCCGAATACCTCGGGATCCATCTCCCTGTTTATGTCAATGTAATCAGCACGGTCTGCCGCCCCTGCGAGGAGGCCTGCACGCTCCCTGTCGCTCCCGGAATACCGGCCGAATATGCGGGAGGGCATGACCGTAACGACCTTAGGAACCCCGATCTGGTCCACGCCCCTGAGCAACAGGTCGATCTTCTCCGCATCAAGGGCGGTTAGGCAGTCCAGCCTCAGCTCAACGAGGTCGGCGCCCTCCAGCCAGGCCGCGGTGGCCGCCGATGCCATCCCCCGTACGTCCGCCTCCACGATGCTCACGCAGATGTTGGCCTTAATCCTTGACAACCCCCTTAAGCGCCTCGTCGATAGCGTCGCCCGGCGGGTCCGAGACGACGACCCCCTTGCCGAGCTTCTCAGGGAGGGCGAACCTGAGCCTCCTTGCGGCGACCTTCTTGTCGTGCGCCATGAGCCCGATGATGGTCTTGCGGCTGATGCCCTCCAGGCGGGTGGGCAGCCCGTAGCCGGCAATGATCGACTCCAAGCGCTCTACCGTCCCCGGCGTAGCCATCCCCAGCTCCTCCGCAAGCCTGATCTCCCCGGCCATCCCTATCGCCACAGATTCCCCATGGCTGAAGCCCCTGTACTCCATCGCGGCCTCCACGGCGTGGCCGAGGGTGTGCCCGAAGTTGAGTAGCGCCCGCAGGCCCGAGAGCTCACGCTCGTCCCTGGCAACGATGCCCGCCTTCAGCTCCGCCGCCCTGAATACCGCCCGCGTGACCGCCCCCTCCTCGAGCATCAGCAGCTGCTCGCGCTCCCTCTCGAGCTGCTCCAGCAGCGGGAGGTCCATTATCGCGCCGTATTTGATGAGCTCTGCCGCACCGCAACGCACCTCCCTAGGCGGCAGCGTCAGTAGCGACGAGGTATCGGATATGACGAGGGCAGGCTGGTGGAACGCGCCCACGATGTTCTTGGCGTCAGGCAGGTTCAGGGCAGCCTTCCCCCCTATGCTGCTGTCCACCTGCGCAAGCAGCGTGGTCGGGATATGGATGAGGCGCACGCCCCTCATGTAGGTGGCGGCGACGAAGCCGGCGAGGTCGCCCACGCATCCCCCGCCGAGCGCGATTATCGTGGCGCCCCTTCCAGCCTTCATCCTCAGGAGCTCCTCGACGACGCGCGTGTAGGTGGCGATCGTCTTCGCCTCCTCGCGGTCCGGCACCAGCACCGTCTCGAACTGGATGCCGCCGCGGGCGAGGCTCTCCCTCACGGCTGGGCCGTATAGCCTGTCCACTGGCGAGACGGACAGGATGACGACTATGTCGTCCGACTTGAGCGGGGCAACGTACCGCCCGACGTCTGGAATAAGCCTGCCGCCTATGAGTATGGGGTAGCTCCTCTCCCCGAGGTCCACGCTTATGGTGTGCAAACTCATGACCTGCCGACCGCTCTCGCCACCCTTGCGATCTCGCTCATTGCCTGCCCGAACTGCTCCGGCGTCAGCGACTGTGGCCCGTCGCTAAGCGCCGACTCCGGCCTCGGATGGACCTCTATGAGAAGGCCGTCCGCGCCGGCGGCGATGGCGGCCTTGGATGCCGCGACGACGAGGTCCCTCCTGCCTGTGGCGTGGCTCGGGTCGGCGATCACAGGCAGGTGGCTCATCAGCTTTGCGAGTGCGATGCCCGCAGTGTCCATCACGTTCCGCGTAGCCGTCTCGAAGGTCCTTATGCCCCTCTCGCAGAGTATGACGTTCCAGTTGCCCTCCAGCAGGACGTACTCGGCGGCGTGTAGCCACTCCTCGATCGTGGCGGATATGCCGCGCTTCAGCACCACAGGGAGCCCCGACCGCCCTGCCGCCCTGAGCAGGTCGAAGTTCTGCATGTTCCTAGCGCCTATCTGGATGGCGGCGGCATACTTGGCGACGAGCGGGATCTGGGCAGGGTTCGTCGCCTCAGTGAGGACGGGCATCCCGAACTCATCCGATGCCTCGCGCAGTATCTTGAGCCCCTCCTCGCCCAGCCCCTGGAAGGAGTACGGCGAGGTCCTCGGCTTGAAGGCGCCGCCCCTGAGCACTCCCGCGCCGGCGGCCTTGACGGCCCTCGCTGCGTCGAAGAGCTGCTCCCTGCTCTCCACCCCGCATGGGCCAGCGCAGACGACTATCCGCTCGCCGCCGAACTCGAAGTCGCCTATGCGGACCCGCGTCCCGCTTGGGACCAGCTCACGGCTTGTGAGCGGCGCGTTGCCCTTGATGTCCAGGCAGCTCTCCTTCGGGAGGGTCGACGCCACCCCCTCGGGTAGCTTGCCATTTACTATGTAGAGGGTGCCGTCGGCAGTCTGGACCCTCCAAAACTTTCCGTTCAGTGCCCTCTCGAGGTCCCTAGACTTCTCCGGCAGCCGGATTATCATGCGGCACTCCCCCTTACGATGCGCTTCAGAGACTCTCCTATCGATTCGGCGACGAGCCCGTGCTTCCTCAGCAGCTCGCGCTGCGGGCCAGACTCGCCGTAGGCGTCGTTCACGCCGATGCGCTTCACTGGGACAGGGTACTCGCCCGAGAGGAGCTCCGCGACCGCGCTGCCCAGACCGCCTATGACGCTGTGCTCCTCCACGCATGCTACCAGACCAGTCTCCCTAGCGGCGGAGACTATCGCCCCGGAGTCGAGCGGCTTGACCGTAGGCACGTGGACGACCTTCACGCCGATGTCCAGTGATTCAGCTGCTGCCAAGACCTCGGCAGTCATGGAGCCGTTGGAGAAGACGGTGATGTCGGAGCCGTCGGCGACCGTGACCGCCCTCCCGATACTGAAGACCCGCTCGCCCTCAAGGAAGCTGAGCGACTCGTCCCGCCCCAGCCGCATGTATACCGGCCCCTTCATTGCTACTATCGCCCTCGTTGCCTCGGCGATCTCCTGCCTGTCGCCGGGGACCACCACGGTCATGTTGGGGAGGACCCGCATCAGCGCCACGTCCTCCAGCGACTGGTGCGACCCGCCCTCGTCGGATGCCGAGAGGCCGGCGTGTGTGCCGACCATCTTGACGTTGAGGTTGGCGCGGGCCACGGTGCTCCTCACCTGCTCCCACGCCCTCATGAGGAATGGCGCGAAGGCCGCGACGACCGGCACGGACCCGCTGAGGGAGAGCCCGGAGGCTATCCCGATCATGTCCTGCTCGCTTATGCCGACGTTGAAGAACCTGCTCGGGTGCGCCTCGGCGAACTTGTAGACGCAGGTAGGCTTTGCGACATCGGCCGTCAGGACCACCAGGTTGTAGTTCTCCTCGCCAAGGGACGAGAGCGCCTCGCCGAAGATTGCCCTCACTCAGGACGCCTCCTCGAGCTCGGTCAGTGCCTCCTGGTACTGCTCGTTGCTGAAGCGCATCTTGTGCCCCTTGTTGGTCCCCTCCATGAACTGGACGCCTTTGCCCTTCATGGTGCGGGCGATTATCGCTGCCGGACCGTCTGCCAGCTCGCAGAGGTCGAGCGCATCGAGGATCTTCTCAGGATCGTGCCCGTCGACCAGGTATGTCTCCCATCCGAAGCTCTCTATCTTCCCCTTCAGAGGGGCCTTCCTCTTGACCTCCTCGGTCCTGTCGTCCAGCTGCCAGCCGTTCCTGTCGACTATGAGGACGAGGTTGTTGAGCCTAAGGTGCGCGGCGGTCATAAGGGACTCCCAGATCTGCCCCTCGTCGCATTCGCCGTCGCCGACGAGGACGTAGACCCTGCTCCTGCTGCCGCGGCGCTTGGCCGCTAGGGCCATGCCTATCCCTATGGAGATGCCCTGCCCTAGCGACCCTGACGGGGCGTCGACGCCCGGCGTCCTGAGGTCGGGGTGCCCCTGGAGCCTCGAGTTGAGGGCCTTGATCGTCTTCAGCTCATCCTTGGGGAAGTAACCTGCCTCGGCCAGCACGGCATACAGTGCCGGCGCGGCGTGCCCCTTGCTCAGTATGAATCGGTCGCGGTCGGCCCAGTCAGGCCTGTATGGGCTGTGGCGCATCTTCATGAAGTAGAGCGTGGCGATCACGTCTACGCATGACAGCGAGGCGCCCACGTGCAGTCCTGCGGAGGTGCTCGCAGTCATGTCCAGGACCGACTTCCTGATGGACTTGATCCTCTCCCTGAGCACCTGCAGCTCGATCAGGTGCCGCTGGTCCATGACTTCCATCACTGCCTTCATCGCTGGAGCACTCCTTTGCGGGCAGCGCAGACGGCGCCTGCCACGTCCGATCGCAGACGGGGATGTTTCAAAAGTTCGCGGATAACGGATATCTTACTTGCAGAGACCCTACCACTGCCAATGGCGGGGCTTATAGATATTGGAATTGGCTCACTCTGACCACCTGTTGTGTAGCTTTTATTTTGGGGGTGACGGTATTAAATGTTTTGGGCAAGAAGGGTTGGCATCCGGCGATGGCGCAAGGCGCAGGCAGACGCTTTCGCGCGCATCACGTTTTAATCGCAGGATGCAGAATAGATAATCATGGACCGGAAGGGGCGATCATAATGGAAAAGATAGCCATCTCTACAAAGGATGCGCCTGCGCCGCTGGGCGCCTATGTCCAGGCCGTGAGGGCAGGGGGCTTCGTATTCACATCGGGGCAGCTCCCAATCGAACCGGCGCTAGGCAAGGTCGCCGAGGGCGGGATCGAGGGGCAGACAAGGCAGGTGCTACTGAATATAAGGGCGATACTGGCGCAGGCAGGAGGGGGGCTCGAGAGCGTGGTCAAGGTGACCGTGTACCTGAAAGATCTCAACGACCTCAAGGGCATGGACAAGACTTACAGCGAGCTCTTCGGTAAGAGCCCTACCGCAAGAATGGTCTTCGAGGCAGCGCGCCTGCCCCGTGATGTCAAGGTCATCATGGATGCAGTGGCATACATAAAGCAGTGAAGGTCCCGCTGAAGGGGACCGGCGGCAAGAGAAGGTTTGGTCGGCGACTATGGCGGGGCAGGGACGTCTGGCGCAACGACGACAGCGGTGCCAGTTGCGCTTATTAGGACTATCGACTGGTAGAGGTTCGCGGTCTCCAGGTCGAGCCCGACGATTGCATTGGCGCCAATCGCCTTTGCGAATTCGACCGCCCGGTTTATCGATTCGTCCCTTGCCTTTAGGATCTCGCTAGTGAAGGCGGTCACCTCTCCGCCTACCATGGACTGCAGCCCGC
>CAZEMX010000092.1:0-7599 GCA_964513415.1 uncultured Nitrososphaerota archaeon | reverse complement strand
CTTCCACAACTCCATCTTAGGCGAGGGGGCCGGGCAGACGACCCCCGAGCGGCTCCTGCGGTCCTTCCTCGAGAAGTGCTTCGGCAGCGGCATGAAAGTCGCCATAGAGTGCATCCTGATGGCCACGTCTGCAGGCGCAGTGCCTCCCTTTGAGGTCGTGATCGGCGTGGGGGGCACTCACTCAGGCGTGGATACTGCCATCGTCGCCCGATCAACCTACGCCAATAGGATGCTCGCGGATGAACCAGGCAAGTGCCTTACCATAATGGAAATCTTGGCCATGCCGCAAAAAAAGGTCTAGCATATCCGGGGCGTCGGCTCGCCGAGGGGCGCATTGACGATCCTCCTCCCCCCTACTGCGGTCTTCATTATGACGTATCCCGCCCTCTCTTCGCCGACCTCGCCGACAATCCTTGCGCCGGATCCTGACGGCGCAGCCCTGATGGCTTCAAGGACGCGTTCCGCGTCCTCCCCGCCCACCCCGATGATCGCCCTGCCTTCGCATGTCAGCTCCAGCGGATCCAGCCCCAGCATCTCGCACGCCCCTCGGACCTCTTCCCTCAAGGGGATCTCCTCCTCTTCTATCAGTATGCTCGCCTGCGACCTCTCCGCCATCTCGTTCAAAGCCATTGCCACCCCTCCCCTAGTGGGATCCTTGGCAGCCGTTATCCTGCCTGCCTTCATCCCTTCCCTCATGAGTGCCCACAAGGGCGCTGCATCAGACCTGATCGAAGTGACGAAAGCTGCCCCCTCCCTCAGCGAGGCGATCGCAGTTCCGTGATCTCCGATAGGTCCTGTTATTATTATCTTGTCCCCCTTCCGGAGCCCCGAGTCGAGTATCAGCCCTCCGCGGGGAACTACCCCTATCCCCGTCGTCGTGATCACCATCTTGTCCAGCCTCCCCTTCGGCATGACCTTGAAGTCTCCATGGATTATTGCCATGCCGACCTCTTCGGCCACCTCGTTCATGGACCTGACTACCCTCTTCAGGTCGTCCACCTCAAACCCCTCCTCGACGACAATGGTGTCAGTGATCGCCAGAGGCTGTGCACCCATCATGGCAAGGTCATTCACCGCTCCGCATGCGGACAGCTTTCCGATGTCCCCGCCCGGGAAGAACAACGGGTCGACAGTGTGGGCATCCGACGAGACAACGACCTCGCGCTCCCCAAAGGGGATTGACGCCCCATCGTCGAACTCATCCAGCCCTGCCCCCCCTTCAACCTTCCTTCTCGTGATGTTGGCCAGTATTGCTGATTTGATCATCTCATTCATTATGGTCCCGCCTGCACCATGGCTGAGCTGGATCTTCTCTCTCATCTTACCTTGCACCATCAGGCGGCCTCACCCGCCATATTTTTACGACATCTCTCAAAAAACTTATATTTGTATTTATTTTAGGTAGGATGTTCAACGTGAGGGATATTGATGAGTTACTTCCAGGGCCGCGATAAAAAGAAGCCTACTGGCGGTCGAATCCACGCTCTAAGGGAGAAGAAGAAGAGCGAGCTTGGATCAGCCCCAACCCAGACTACAATGGCTGCTAAGGAGGACTACAAGAAGGCCACCAGGGTTTTCGGCGGCAACACCAAGATCAGGCTTGACGAGGTTCTCTTCGCCAACGTAACAAACGGTAAGACAAATGCCACGAAGAAGGTGAAGATCCTTAAGGTGAAGAACAACCCGTCTAACGTGGACTATGCGAGGCGCGGCGTGATAACCAAGGGCGCGATCATCGAGACCGAGATGGGCGACGCGAAAGTCACCTCAAGGCCAGGCCAAGACGGTCTGCTCAACGCCCTGCTTTTGGATTAGACTTTGTCTTGACGACGCAGTTGGCTTTGGGCACCCGAAACGGTCCCTCTAGCCAGCTATTGCTTTTTATTGCCCCTGACCCTCTTGAGCACGAGTTCCTTGCCCTTCTCTATCTCTATGTCTACGCCGCCGCATGCAGGGCACCTCAGCTCGTATTGCGATATCATAAGCTTGGCGTCGAGCACGCTCGCCTTGCCGCACCCCTTGCACCTTATTGAAACCCTTCCCCTCTTTACGTAGAACTTGCATCCCTCCGCAATCGTCCCCTCGCTAGCCATCTTGAGCGAGTAGCTCAGTTGCCTGGGGTCGATGTGCGTCATCTCGCCTATTTCAATGAACGCCGCACTGATCTTGCTCAGGCTCTGCTCATCGGCAAGCTTTACCAAGAATTCAACGACGTTTAGCGCCAGTGAGAGCTCGTGCATGCTGCAGGCCTATTCTAAAAAAATTTAAGCCTCCTAATAATAATTGCTTCATTGTGAAGCCTCGATGAGCAAGAATGGTGGTAGGATCGTCGTCTGGCCTGCATACTTCGATTCCTCAAAAACACGGTCGCAGGGAAGGATGGTCCCAAAGTCCATGGCAGTGGAGTCGCCTACCGCTGAGGAGATATACGAGGCATGCTTGGATCTGAAGATGGCCTCGACCTTGGAGCCCACAAAGCGGCTGCCTTCCTGCTGGTGGGAGCGTCAAGGCCGGGTCCAGGTGACTAAGAAGGAGACGAAGATGAAGTCCCTCCTTGCGATCTCTAAGGTGCTCATGCGGAAGCGGCAACAGCGGAAGGCGTTTTAGGCGCCGCTTCAGCCGGTTTACAATGCAGTAATATCGTAAGTAAAGCATATAATTACCCTTGCCATCTTAAACACGTTTTTCCTAATGTCGGAGATGGTACTTTGAATTACCTCGGGGTTGCATCGCACATCGGGAAGAGTGGCCTTCTGACAATACGCGCGGCGGAACCCCCAAGAATTGGCTCTAGGGCAGTTATAAAAGGTCGAGGGCCGATTGGTAACATCATCGACGTCTTCGGACCTGTATCGAGGCCTTACGTCTCGGTCAAGCTGTGGCAGCCCTTCCCGTTGAGGGATGCCCATGGCGCAGAGATCTTTGTCGAGGAGAGGGAATTCAGAGGTCGACGTTTCGGTGGCAGAGGCAGAGCCCGTGGATACGGACAGCCCCATTTCATGGGAGACCAGGGAACGGGCAGGGGCGATGGGCGATTCAAAGGTAGGGAATTCCATGCAAAGAGATCTTACTGATCTACACGAGCATGCAGAAGAGATGATCTGCCCAGAGTGCGGGGCAAGGTCTTTGGTGAGGGATTATGAGCGAGCCGAGGTCACCTGCACCGGCTGCGGCTTGGTGCTGGGCGACAAGCTGCTCGACCCCGGTCCTGAGTGGCGCGCATTCGACAGCGACCAGAGGGACAAGCGGTCGAGGGCAGGCGCACCTGTGACCCTGACGATCCACGACAAGGGTCTCTCAACAATGATCGACTGGCGGGACAAGGATAGCTATGGCAAGTCCCTCACCTCCAAGAGGCGCGCCCAGATCTACCGACTCAGGAAGTGGCAGCGCCGCATAAGAGTCTCCGATGCCTCCGAGAGGAACTTGGCGTTTGCGCTCTCCGAGCTGGAGAGGATGGCATCGCAGCTAGGTCTATCGAGGAACATCAGGGAAGCATCGGCGCTCATATACCGGAAGGCAGTCGAGAGCCAGTTGATCAGGGGAAGATCCATCGAGAGCATGACGGGGGCGGCGCTGTACGCTGCATGCCGGAAGTACAACGTCCCGCTTACGCTCGACGAGGTAGCGTCGGTGTCGCGCGCTAACAAGAAGGAGATAGCGAGGAGCTACCGATTCGTATCGAGCGAGCTGACCATAAAGGTGCTTCCTACCGATCCTGTCAATTACGTTCCGCGCCTCATCACCAAGCTGAATCTGGATGGCATCGTCCAGCGGAAATCTGTCGAGATAATCAAATTCGCGACCCAGAAAGGTCTTACATCCGGCAGGGGGCCTACGGGCGTGGCCGCAGCAGCGGTCTATATCGCAAGCGTCCTGTTGGAGCGCAAGAGGACACAGAGGGACATAGCCAATTCAGCGGGGGTAACAGAAGTAACCGTTAGAAACCGTTACAAGGAACTCTTGGAAAAGCTAGACCTTGAAATATGTTTATAATGGCTATCTGCCTCTTTATTCCTAGAGGGTTACCCTTTGCCGGAGGAGCTGGAAGAAAAGATATTGGCAATGTTGCAGAACTCGACCGGAGGGTCCATCCTCCAGTGCGAGCTGTGGAAGGCCCTCGACTCCGGTAGCCGCGAGGTCTCTAGATCCATAGTTAAGATGGAGCGGCGCAATCTAGTCAAGAGGGAGCCAGTACAGGATAGCGGGCGAAAGACCTACCTGGTCATCCTTCTCAGGAAGGTCCCCAAGATCGATCTGGCCGATGTCTCTTGGTGCGCATGCCTCACCTGCCCTGACCTGTCCAGGTGCGGAAGGGGGCAGCCGATCTCGCCCGAGGATTGCCAGAAGCTCTCCATCTCGCTTAGGAATGAGTTCTGGAAGCACTCGAAGGGGGAGGAGCTGCAGCGGCTCTCCTCCACGGGGAAGGATGCAAATGCCAAGTAAGGATCAGGTCCTTGGCGATTTCTATTACAAGGAGGCGAAGAGGGGCGGTTACCGGTCCCGGTCGGCCCTCAAGCTCAAGGAGATCGCGGAGAAGTATCGCCTCTTCAAAAAAGGGCAGGTGGTCGTCGACCTTGGCGCAGCTCCAGGCGGGTGGCTTCAGATCGAGCGCGAGATGGTCGGCTCCGATGGCATCATAATTGGCGTTGACCTGAGCCCGATCGCCCCCTTGCCATTCGACAACGTGATGCTGATCAGGGGCGACATCACTGCACCAGAGGTCATGGAGCAGGTATCCATACTCGCAGGGGGAAAGGTGGACGTAGTGGTCTCGGACTTGGCCCCCAAGTTCAGCGGCATCCACGATCTTGACCACGCGCGCCAGATCGACCTCTCCTCAATGGCACTTGCAAGCTCATCGCACATGCTGCGCACGGGTGGATCCATGGTCATGAAGGTGCTCATGGGCTCCGAGTTCAGGCGGTTCCTCTCCTCCGTGGAGCGGCTGTTTGGCTCAGTCAAGATCCACAAGCCGAAGGCGTCAAGGGACAGCAGCTCTGAGGTATATCTAGTCTGCACCGGATTCAGGGGCCAAAGCTCGTTATAGGTGCGAAGGCCCAAAGCTCCCCTCGAGCCGGTTCGTCAATAGCCGAGCTTATTAAGAAGCATAAGTAGAGATGATAGCGGTGTGACTGTTGAAGTGCTTTATCGTTGACAGCTTCGTCGGTTTCTTCGCATATGATGAAGAACTGAACGTTGTCCTCTCGAGGGTATTCGAGAACACCGAGGATGCGATTGCTCAGATGCTGGCCCTTCAGAAGAGGGGCACCTGCACCGAAGTTGAGGTTCTGATTCACGATCTAATTGACATGGGTTACGACTCTTTCGTGTTCGAAGACGAGATGGAGGCGCGCGCTCTCAAGGCGAAGTATGCCATTAACTTCCAGGTTTCCCAACCCAGCAAAGGAGGGCAGGCATTCCGGGCCAATCAGGACAATGCGGCTGCTGCTGCGGGGATCAAGCCTGACCGGCTGGCGAAGATGCTCAAGGACGTGTCCGAGGCAATTGTGCGCGTCCAGATTAGGGCTGCTGCGGAGAAACGAGACCGGCTAGTTGCGGAGGCAGTCTCAGGGCTGGACGAGATAGATAAGAACGTCAACATCACGGTCTCGCGCGTGCGCGAGTGGTACGGCCTGCACTTCCCAGAGCTGGACACGCTCGTCCCAGACCATAGGCATTACATGGCTATGGTGGCAAAGTACGGGACGAAGACCTCTTTCGATTATGAAGGCGTGAACGCAATAATACAGAACGATGCTAAGGCGAAGGCAATCTCTGATGCTGCCCATATCTCCATGGGTGCCGATATCTCTGACTCCGACATGCATCAGATAGTCAACCTTGCGGAGAGCAATCTGAAGACATACGAACTGCGCGACACCATGGAGAAGTATATTGACGAGACCATGAAAGAGGTCGCCCCAAACGTGAGAGAGCTTGCTGGGGCATGTTTAGGCGCAAGGTTGATCGCACTGGCCGGCAGCCTCGAGAACCTTGCGAGGAAGCCCGCCAGCACGATACAGGTCCTGGGCGCCGAGAAGGCGCTCTTCAGGTCGCTTAAGACGGGCGCTAGGCCACCCAAGCACGGCATCATATTCCAGCACCAATACCTCCATAGCGCAGAGCGCTGGCAACGCGGCAAGGTGGCTAGGGCACTGGCTGGGAAGCTGTCGATTGCGGCAAGGGTGGATGCATACAATGGTGCCTACGTGGCAGACCGCCTGAAGGCAAGCGTCGAGAAGAGGATCGAGGAGATAAAGAAGAAGTACAGCAAGCCCCCCATGCGTGAAGGTCGCAGGGGCGGAGATCGCTTCCAGCGCCCGTTCGACAGGAGGGGCAGCTTTGGTGGTCGCGACCGCTTCGGAGGAAGGGACAGGTTCAGGGGTAGCTACGGCGGACGCGGCGGTGACCGATTCCAGAGTGGCAGCAGATTCTCGGGCGGAGGCGGCAGGAGCGACGGAGGCGAACGAGGCGACCGCTACAGCAGCGGTGGTGGAGGAGATAGGCGCGACGGAGGCAGAAAATTCGGCGGAGGAAAGTGGAGGGGGAATAGGAAATGGTAACTGTCAAGGCTCATCCTAAATTCGAAGGCGTCTATTATGTCATGGCCCCCGAGGGCAAGCAGCTTGCAACCGAAAATATGGTGCCTGGCACGAAGGTCTATGGCGAGAACCTTTATACCTCGAACAAGACTGAATACCGTGCCTGGAACCCATACAGAAGCAAACTTGGCGCTGCGATCGAGAAGGGGATCAAGGATATCAGCATCAAGGAGGGCATGAATGTCCTCTATCTGGGCGCGGCCAGCGGCACAACGCCTAGCCACGTCTCGGACATTCTCGGGGCCAAGGGGACGCTCTTCTGCATAGAATTCGCGCCCCGTGTGATGCGCGAGCTCGTTGAGCTTACTGCCAGCAGGAAGAACATGATCCCCATTCTGGGCGATGCTCGCCTGCCCTCTTCCTACCGGTATTATCTCGAGAAGGTAGACTCGGTCTACTGCGACGTCGCCCAGCCTGAGCAAGCCAAGCTACTCGCCGACAATGCCGATGCCTTTCTCAAGAAGCGCGGCAAGGTGATGATCGCGATCAAGGCAAGGAGCGTCGACGTGACAATGGATCCAAACGCCGTCTTCAAGCAGGAGTCGAAGGTCCTTGAAGACAGGGGCATCAAGATCCTCGATATAAAGCACCTTGAGCCGTTTGAGAAGGACCACGCGATGATACTCGGAGAGCTGAATTAGTCGATGCCGACCGGCAGCGGTGACGACGGCGACTCCTCTGACCGGCTGAACAAGGTCTTTCTGGAGGTCGAACTGAAGGCTCTGAACAGCAGCCTGCCAAGGGTACGCCGGCCTTTGAGCGAACTCCTCGCTGAGCCCTCCCCCTCCTATATGACCGCCTCAGGGGAGCATGTGCGGTTCGATCGGGAGGATCTGGTGTCGCTCTCCAAGATCGTGCCGCCAGATAAGGCTGGGGAGATACTGTTACCATTCGTGATCGTGAAAGAGGCGAGTTCCAAGAGGGGCGTCTATACCTTCGAGGGAAACGACAGCGAGATCGCCGTTCTAGCCGTGCTTCTTAAGAAGGACGCGCC
>CAZEMX010000091.1:0-7685 GCA_964513415.1 uncultured Nitrososphaerota archaeon | reverse complement strand
TGTCCGATATGCTCTCTTCCTCGACCAGCGCATCGGCGGGCGGCTCGGCCTGCGCCGCTACGTCGGGCGCGGGCAACGTGTAAGCGTCCCTTACAGGTTGTTCGGCGGGCGCGATCTGCGGCTCGTCGTGGCGGCAGCAGGATTCATGCGCCTTGCACGCGGCGGGGCTGTCGCACACCACGCACGCATCGGACACTATCAGGTGCCCGCACGGATGGCGCGTAGGCTCGCAGGCGGGAGTGTTGGCGTAGAGAGCTCGCCACTTTTCCGGCTGGTCTGGCAGCGGCGGCGTTATGCGAATCCAATCGGCCGGCGACCCGTCGTCGCGCAAGAGTTGCCACGCCACCGGCTGCCCTGCGGCGCGCTCGGCGGCGGCGAGCGTTGGGCGAGCGTCGCGCCCGTACCACGTTTCCCGCTGCTGTGTTGCGGCGTCGAATGCGGCCAATGATGATTCCAGAAACTGCGCGAGGATGTAGTCGGGCGTGTTACTAGTATTCTCGGCGCTATGTTGATTCAGGACGCGCGCAATCGCGGCGCGGAGGTCGTCTGTCATTTCCGGTCCCTCGGGTGCGTCGCGGGCGGCCGATCCAGAAACACATGTTCGCTGGCATGGCAATTAACACGGCGGTCGCCCCAATAACGCATGAACTCGTTGTAGACCGTCTGCTCGCATTCTTCTTGCGTCGCGAACTTAACGGCTCGATTGGCGTTCTCCGTCCAACGTCCGGCATACCGTGCGTCCTCCGGGTGCTTAGAGTCCGCGGCGTACCAAATCGTCGGCGTATGGAACTCCTTTTGCCCGCGCTCGATAAGCCATACGGACTTCGGAGCGGGCGCGGCCTCGGCGGGCGGGGCGTTGCCCAGCCATACATGCTCGGCCACTCGCGTATCCACTGGCGCGATACGCAACCACTCACGCGCCGCGTGCGCGTCCCGTGCGCGAGCGAACCGACACGCAAGGTTCGGGCTTGACGTCCATCCACACTTGCCGCCGCACCAATACTGCCCGGTTACCGTCTCAATTAGCCACCCGATTTCCCGCTTCGTGTCGTCGCTCATTTCGCCTCCAGCAGCGCGCGGGCGGCTTTCACGGCGCGATAGCTCGGCCCCTCGTCGTTCAGCTTCGGTCCGGTATGCACGCGCACCAACTCCCACAGCGCCGCTTCCAGTGCTGCCACGCGGGCGGCGAGGGCGGGGGCGCGACGGTTCCATTTCGCGTGCGCGGTGGCCGGGTCTTCGTCAAAGATGCGGAACTCGCACGCGGGGCACTCGATGCAGCGCGTCCCCGGGAACTCTGGCAGGCTGACCAGCTCGTGAAGGTGCGGCTCGAAATCCTCAACTAGTGGCTCGCCACCGCAAAACGGGCACGGCAGCAACGGTCCCGGCGTCGGCTTCGTCTCGTCAGTCATGCCACCCTCACCCATTCGTTTGTCATCCTCCTGCGGCGCGGCGGGCGGGGCGGCGGGCTGCGCGCGTGACATGAATTGCCCGCACAGGTCACACTTCGGCGGCCACTCACCACCGCTATGCACGCGGCAGGTATCGCTCGGCTCTAACGCGCTGATTGAGCACGAGCAAGTCATGGACCGATGATGATGCTGGCAGCGCGGCGTGTCGTCGCTCATGGCGTCGGCTCCAAGAGGGCGCGGGCGGCGGTCAACTCGGGGCCGTCCCATTGCGCGATCAGTTGCTTGCCGATGGCGTCGGGCATGACCGCCGCTATTTCGAGGAATCCGATCAAGTTGCGCAATCCCGCCTCCAGCGCGGCCACGCGGGCGGCGAGGCAGATCGGGCACATTCCGTCCGCGACCGCTACCACTTCGCGGTCCGAAGCATCGTGCGTACACGGTCCCGTCGTCGGCTTCGTCTCGTCAGTCATCGCAGGGACAGGAGCAGCCGCAACCGCTACGAACTCCTGCACTTGCGCCATCGGCATGCCGCTCGTATCCTTCAGGTTGCGCCAGCGACTCGCTTCCGACTCGTCCATCGTAAACCGCTGTTCGGGACTCCCATCCTCCCGAGTACGGGTAATGCACCATACTTTCATGCTAACAGTCTCCTTTCAAGATCCTCGGCCTCAACGTCTTCCAGGTGCCCCCAACTTGATCCCAACGATGCCGAGGCGCGCGCGGGGATGACAAGATGATAAGCGTTCACCAGGACACGGTACAACTCGGAGGCGGCCTCGGCTCCTTCAGATGTGCGAGGTACGCCTTGGTCGAGTTCGTCGTGCACCGTTAAGTAGATTTTCAGCACATCGAATAAGCCCGCATCCCAAGCCTCGAGCATTGCGCGTTTCATCCAGTCAGCACACGACCCTTGTAGCATCCGGTTTAGCCCCTTGTGCTCGAACCCGGCATTCAAGTGACAGAGGCGACCGCCGATCGTTCGCACCCACCCCTCTCCCGACTCGCTCATATCGCCGCGACGTTCGATTAGCTGGCAGTAATGGTCGTAGGTTGCGCGCATGAAGGGTAGGCGCTCATTGTACTGCGCAAAGATTTCCTTAGCCTCGTCGAGACTCTTGCCGATCATCGATGCGAACTTCGGTAGCCCCATCCCGTACAGCGTACCCAACGACAGCGACTTCGCCTCCTGGTAAGGGAGCCCCGTCAACGCCGCAGCGAGCTTGTAGAACGAGGTCTTGGGGTCACCGCGGTACTGGTCGCGCACTGACTCGATCCCCTCGCCGACTCCATAGTGCACGCCAAGTCGGAACTCAATCTGCGAGAGGTCGAGCTTGTACCAGGCGAGCCCGTCGTCAGGAACAAACGCGCTGCGAATGGTCGGTCCCCATATCTCGTCGCGGGCGGGCACTTGTTGGAGGTTCGGGTTCGAGGACGAGAAGCGTCCCGAGACGGTGCCGTAGCTGTCGCTGCGTAGTGGATTGAACTGAGCGTGGATGCGTCCGTTGCGGTGCATCGAAAGCAGCGCGCCACGAATGAACGTGTCACGCATCTTGTAGAGTTTGCGAAGCTCGGTCACCGCACGAAGCTTTGGGTGCGAGGCCTCAGTGAGCCAGGCCTTGGTGAAGCTCGGTGCGCCTTTTGCTGTGCGTGGATAGACAATGCCTTCGTTCTCGCACATGCGCGCAATGTCGGAGGCTGCGTGAACATTGAAGCCAAGCTCCTTCTGCATGACTTCAATCTTGCCCGACAACTCGTCCTCAATTTCCTTGCACCGGGGGATGCTGATAGGCACGCCCTGCTGGCGCATGTGCAGGAGCATCGGTATCAGTCGCGACTCGAGGTCGAATATCTCGAGTTGCTGCATTGACCGCAGGATCTTCCATTGCTCCCGCAGGATCAGGAGCGGTAGGCGAGCATCGGCCTCGGCGTAGGGTCCCACCAACTCGGAGGGCGCGCGCCAGATGTTCCCGCGCTGCTTCGCGTCCGGCTGTCCTCCGTACGCGTCAGCGCACCACTGGTAGAGGAGCGAAGTCTCCTTGTGCAGACCGAGGCGGCGTTCTGCGATGGCGTCGAGGGAGTAGCTGTTCTCGTACTCGTAGATGAGCGGGTCAGCAAACTGCACGTCGTAGCACTTGCCAGCAACTTCGATGCCTGCCGCCGCAAGGAACTCCAAGTCGTAGAGGATGTTTGCGCCAATCTTCGCCTGCTTCGGGCGTCCGAGTTGTTCCTGCAGCCAGGCGAAGACTGGAGCGGGGTCCAGGTTCTCGCCCATGGTGTGACGCACCGGGTAGTAGGCGCAGAAGTCATCGGCAGCAACGGAGACGCCGACAATGTACCCGTCCCGGTAAGCTCCCGGCCCGTGGGTAAGCAGGTCGGGGTCGTAGGTCTCGGTGTCGAAACTGATCGCTCGGGCAGCCGATAGGTCGGGGAAGACGTGGCGCGGCTTCCATCCCGTCTCGGGGATCGGATGCATGACTCGGGGCGCCTTCGCCTTCTTGTCCGCAGGCGTGCGCTCTCGCTTGTACTGCTCGGGGACCCAAAACAGCCCCTCGTCGTCGAACAGTTGCGCCACCCGCTACTCCTTCTTACCGCTGACGTAGACCAGGCTGGCGCGGTGGCGTCGGAGGATGGGAGTCAGTGCGCGCTGTTCGCAGCGGGCGTGGTGCGGACAGATCATGAACTCTCCGTTGGTCGCGATGCGCTTGGGTTCGCCAAGCGGAAGTTCGCGCGAACAGATGCGGCAGACGCCTGCGGTGTCTTTAACCAAGAGGGTCCTCCATGCGTTCGACCGTCCACCCTTTCTTCGCGCAGTAGCTCTCAATCTCGCGCAGTGTCCAGCCCTTCATGTAGCGAATGATCGGCGCGACGGGGCCGCTGCGCACGATCCCCGCTACAAAGTGCGGGGCGACGACGCGCAGCATCATGCCGCGGCCTGCTCGGGCTTCACGCCCACCGCGATCCCCTGCAACTCCTCACCCGCGAAGAACACGGGCTTCGGATAAGTCGAGAAGTCCCCGTGCGTTGCAACGCTGAGCACCAGCGAGAGCAACCGGGCGGAGTAGGTCCCTGCGCCCTTCTTCACGCTGACTTCGTACTCGCTTTCGATGTTCGCGGTCTTCCCCTCCATGCTTGACGGGGAGAGTGTGACGAAGCGATCCGCGAACTTCTCGACTGTCTTGGCCGCAGCAAGCAACTCCTCATCGAGCGGTTCCATCTTCTTCGGCATCGGCTTGAACATCGCACCGACATCAGGCCAGTCGCCCGCGTGCTCGGGGAACGAGACGACGATTCGCTTGTACCCCGCGAACAGTTGCGTGTCGGTGCGCGCGACCCAGTCGATGTTCGGTAGCGCGAGGAGCACCGGGATCGCCGGGGACGGGATCTTCATGGCGAAGGGGAGGTAGAACTGAGTCCGCACCAGCGACAGGTTGTTGGTCGCGTAGACATAGTCTCCGTTGACTAATGCTGCAGTCGACCACGGTCGCGACGCGTCCGCACTGACAAAAGGCGCGACTCGTTCTAGCGCTCCGCGTAAGCCCGTAGCGTCAGCGCGAGCTTCCTTCTTCGGAACCTCCAGGCGCGCGGTATAGACAGAGTCTTGATCCAGTTTTCGGACCCTGATTGTAAGCTTGCCTTGCTTAAAGACGAGGTGCTCCTTCAGCGAGGAGACAGTCAATCCCTCGCCCGCGCATGCAGACAGCGCACGGTCGAGTCGCTCCTCGTTGACTGCGAACTTCTCGTCCTCGAGCGGGAAGGGTGCCTGGAGACCAACGATCCCATTAAAGGCTCGCACCTGTCCGGCGTCGAAGGTGATGTGCTTGAAGCGCTCGACCGCAGCGCCCGACTCGCAAAGCATGCAGGCGAGTCGCAGCGACTCGAGGTGGTCAGTGTCGATCATGCGAACAGTCCTTGGTCACGTTTGATGGTCGGGCGTTTGTACGACTTCAACCACTCGCGCATTTGATGCGCGTTGAAGAGGATGCGGTAGGACAGGTCGGAGGAAACCTCGTCATAGCAGGTCCCCGCTTCCTTGATGCGCTCGAGGATCCATTGCTGCTCGTGGTGGGTCAGGGTCTTGTAGTGCTGTCGTAACTGACGCTGCGCGGGCGACTCGTTGGATATGGCAATCGAGTCAAGCGTGCCTCGCTCGCTGACGTAGCTGACCCCGCCCATCGCTGCGATGTAGAGCCAGGTGGCGGAGTCGACCGTGTCGAAGGGCGCGCGGGCGAGCATCTTGTAGCCGGTGGTCGCAAGACCGTGCACCAGGACGCCCTTGCTTATCGTATACTCGAGCGACTCCTCGGCGCACCTGATACGGTGCTCCTCTGCGAAGTCCTGGCGGAAGCCCATGGCGATGAAGTCGTTCATCGCGGTGACCGCATGCAGGCGTGAGGTGGGTTCCGTCTGGTGATAGACAGGGAGCACGCGCGATCCGTAGCGCTTCTTCAGGATCTTGTAGTTATCGTCGCTTCGTTGCAGCGCTTCCGCGACCTCCTTTGGCTCGGCGACCCGACCATACTCGCCCGGGATCACGTCGAGATTGATGAGCCATATCTGCAACTTCGGATTGAGCTTGCGGATCGTGTCGTCGTAGGTCGCGATTAGGTCATTAAGCTCGACCTTGTGCCCCTTGGTGAACGCGGTGAATGCGCCCGAGTCGAGCATGACTTCCTTCATGCCAGAGTCTGGATGGTGCGAGACCGCAGTCCAGACTTTCGTGTTCCCCTTGAACGCCGAGTGCATGGAGAGCAGTCGGTAGGGGATGAGCGCTGCGACCCGGGGCAGCACCTCTTGCCTGATGCCCGAAGCGCCCGAGAGAAAGTAGCGCAGCGTCATCAGTGCTCCCGGGCGCGAGCGAAGAAGGCGCGCCGCTCGCGACACTTGCTGCACTTCTCGCAGTGAATCTCGTTGTAACTCAAGTTGCACGAGAAGGAGCGAGTGAAAATGTTGCCCGAGTCGTAGGCTGCGTACTGCCGAAGCTCGTCGTCGTTCGCCTCGTGCTCGGGGATGTAGAGACGAGGCACCGCTTGCTCTTGCAGCGGCGGGGGGAACTGGGTCAGGAAGGTGCGCCGACCTAGTACCACCGCGTTGAGACCGAAGAGCCGTGCCTGTTCGTAGGCAGAGCGCAGCACCGCAGCCTCCTCCATGGCGAAGGTGACCGGGCTGTCGTAAGGGAGCTTGACCGCGCGAAGCTCGCAGGCGTAGTACGCCGCGTAGTAGTTCACTGCATCAAGCTCCCCCTTCCATCCCGGGCACTCGGTGCGGAAGTGCAGGAGTAGCGGGCGCTTACCTTCAGCGATAGCCCGAAGCAACGCGACGGTGCTATAGACGCCGCCGCTGTAGAGGAGAGCAAAGGTCGGTTTCATGGGAGCGCGGTGATGGCGAGTTCGTCGGGGCTGTACTTCTCGGGTCGGTTATAGACTGCGTTGGGCATCCCCAGGTACTCAGCGACCCGGCGGAGCAGTTGCTTGCCCTCCTGGTAATCTTGCGCGAGGAGGACCTGGCTCAGGTGAGAAGCCAGGAAGGGACTGCGGTACTCCTTGCTGTGCGCCATCCCCATCTTGTTTGTTCGGTCGTTGTTGAAGTGCTGCATCGACTTCAACGTAGACAAGCGCTTCGCGTTCGCTCGCCAGCGCGCTGCGGGCGCCCGCGCGAGGGCGCGCGCATGAGAGGGGTATCCGCCCAGCAACTCGTCAGCACCATCCCCTGTCAGCAGCACCGTCGAGCGCGCATGCTTCGCGACGAACCAGGACCGCAGCGCTCCTCTCCATCGCATCGCAGAGAACTCGGGAGCGTCCATGTGCTCGACGATGCGGGCGGCCTCGGGCGGGTCGGGTTCGATAAGCACCTGCCTCAGTTCGACGCCCAACCAGTCAGCGAGGATCGACGCGTAGCGGAAGTCATCGCTCTCTAGACTGTACCCGGTGCAGATGTACTCGGCGAAGGAACCTCCCGCAGCCCTCAGTGCCATGGCGACGAGCGACGAGTCGAGCCCGCCCGAGAGCGCAAGCCCGACAGCAACCTCGGAGTGGTTGAAGCGAGAGAGCACTGACTCGATAAGCAGTTCGGCAGCGACTGCGGGCCGGGGGAACTGGTTGGTCGCGCCGTAGAGTCGGAGCACTGAGGTCTTCGCCTTACGCCTGCGCACATCGATGATGACGCGCCCGTGCGCGGGGACTTCAATGGGTCGGTAGAGGCGGCGCCGCTCCGAAGAGACTGCGACGAAGGGGTACAGTTGGTAGTAGAGCGGGCAGACGCCGAACCGGTCCCGGTAGA
>CAZEMX010000090.1:0-7695 GCA_964513415.1 uncultured Nitrososphaerota archaeon | reverse complement strand
GACAAACCAACTGTGTTAGGACTTACGCAGTTGCAGCCGTGGGGCAGACTTTCCAGTCTGCCTGCACAGGCTAGAAAGCCTGCGCCACATCCCCAAGTGCGTAACTCCTATGTGTATTTAGGCCGCGCTGTACTAGGTTCTAGCGTCTAGTCTGGAGGAGGGTGACGGCCAGGAGGACCAGGCCAGAGCCGAGGGCCTGGGTGGGCGTGAGGCGCTCGCCGAGCAGGGCATCAAATTCACAATCCTGTCCCCCCATCAGGCAGCGCGCGTGCGCAGGATAGGCGAACAGGCGTGGACCGATGCGCCCGGTGGAGGGATCGATCCTAAGAGGGCATATGTGTGCAACCTCCCCTCAGGCCAATCGATAGACATCTTCTTCTATGACCGGCCCGTATCGCACGACGTTGCATTCGCCAACGTCCTCGACAACGGCAAAGACTTTGCGAAACGACTGACCAAGAGCTTCACGAACGAGGGCTACCCGCAGCTGGTCAACATCGCAACCGACGGCGAGACCTACGGCCACCACCACCGCTTCGGCGACATGGCATTGGCTTACTGCCTGTATTATCTCGAATCCAAGAACATGGCAACCATAACCAACTACGGAGAATTCCTCGGGAGGTTCCCTCCACAGTTCGAGGTTCAGATACTTGAGAACACGTCGTGGAGCTGCTCCCACGGCATCGAGCGATGGAGGAGCAACTGCGGCTGCAACATGGGAAAGTTCGCTAGCCAGGCATGGCGGGGGCCGCTCCGTGAGGCTTTGGACTGGCTCAGGGACGCCCTTGCGCCACTCTATGAGGGCGCACTCTCGGAGTATGCCATGGATCCATGGGCATCTAGGGACGCTTATATAGACATCGTGCTCGACAGGTCTGAGGTTTCGATGGATGCGTTCTTCGAGCGCAACGCGGGGCGAAGGCTTTCTATGGACGAGCGGCGCAGGGTGCTCAGCCTGCTCGAATGTCAGCGGCACGCGATGCTCATGTATACGAGCTGCGGCTGGTTCTTTGACGAGATCTCGGGCATCGAGACAATACAGATCATGAAGTATGCTGCGAGGGTCATCCAGCTAATAAGAGATGTCTTCGGCGTTGATCTCGAGAAGCGCTTCCTAGAGAAGCTGGCCGCTGCAAAGAGTAACGTCCCGGCATGTGGCGACGGCGCAAGGATATATGAGGAGGAGATCAAGCCGTCGTATGTGGACCTCGTGAAGGTAGGGGTCCACTATGCAATCTCCTCAATCTTCAATAGGACCGAGCCCGGACCGTCCAAGGTCTACTGCTACAATGTGAACGATGAGGCATACTTCAGCTCCCGCTCGGGGAGGCAGGTGCTTGTGACTGGCAGGTCGAGGATAACCTCCGAGATCACCCTCGATGAGCAGAGAATAAGCTACGCGGTGCTCTGGCTGGGCGACCACAACCTCTTCGGTGGGGCCAGGGTCTTTGTCAACGAAGAGGCGTTCAAATCGATGTGCGAGAGCGTCACCATCCCATTCAAGAAGGGCGAGATACACCGCACGATAGCGGTGATCGATGACCTCTTCACGAAAGACCACTGTACGCCATGCACACTGAAGAATCTGTTCAAGGACAAGCAGATTGCCATAAGCAAGGTCATATCCGAACTCGCACTCAAGAAGGCGATCTCGCGTTACCATGAGATCTATGATGAAAGCCTGCCGGTGATGCTCTTCCTCAAAGAGGCCGGCATCGCCCTCCCGCATGAGATGCGAGCTGCGGCCGAGGTGGTGCTTACTAACTCGATACGGGACGCGCTGCGACTGAAGGAGATCGATCTAAAGCTCCTGACCGACACGGTCGAGCAGGCAGAGAATCTCGACGTCGACATAGACCGCATGATGATAAGTCTCGACGGGCAGAGGAGGGTCGAGTCGGAGCTGGAGGCGATCTCCAAGGAGCCGGACGACCTGCCCCGCATAAAGCAGGCAGCAGCACTGCTCAAGCTCTTATTCAAGCTGAAGCTGGCCCTCAACCTGTGGCACGCGCAGAACGAGGCGTTCTCGACGATAAGCCAGTACTACGGCTTCATGGAGAGGCGCGCCAAACACGGCGATGAGGGCGCAGACAGGTGGCTCACGGCCTTCCGCGAGCTCTGTCTGCTGCTGGGAGTGAAGGCCTGAAGATGCACGCAGGTTGCACCATGGTGCAAGCACTTGAACCCGCGTCCGGATTCTTGGATGCAGGTCGCGCCGCCGGATAGCTGCGCCTCCGGCAACGAGACGAGCAGGGCGGCACAATAGCGATTATATACTGCGCGCGGCTGATTTATTGGAGAGGTTCCCCTTTGCGCTGTTGGAGAACCTTTGAACATATTGGAGCGGCTAACAATGGGAGCTTTGGCGAGAAGGGCATCAGGCGTGCTGCTGCCGGTCATCGCCCTCCCATCCATCTTCGGGATAGGCGACCTCGGTCCGGAGGCCCTCCGGTTCGCAGACCGCCTTGCCGAGTCGGGGCAGTCGTACTGGCAGGTGCTGCCGCTGAATCCGACAAGCCAAGAGTATGGCAACTCGCCGTACGCCTCATGCTCCGGCTTTGCGGGGAACCCGCTCATGATAAGCCCTGAACTGATGGTCGCAGACGGCCTGATCGACAGCCCTTCGCCGCCAAGGGTCACCGCCCCGCCCGACCGCATCGACTACTCCGCCATGATGATCTACAAGTCCGCGCTCCTGAAGCGGGCCTACGGCAGATTCAGGGAGAGATATGCCGACTTCAGAAGCGAATACGAGGAGTTCCTGGCGGGCGCACCCTGGATAGACGACTATGCCCTCTTCAAGGCGCTCAGGGAGGAGAGCAGCACCCCTTGGCACCGCTGGGCTACAGAGGTGAGGGACAGGGACCCCCGCGCCATCTCCGAGAAGGAGGGGCGGCTTATGGATGCGGTCGGTCTTGAGAAGTTCACGCAGTTCGTATTCTTCAGGCAGTGGCAGTCCCTCAGGCGGTATTGCTCGGAGAGGGGCATCTCGATGATTGGGGACCTCCCCTTTTACGTCAGCTACGACAGCGCCGACGTCTGGGCGAACAGCCGGTTCTTTCAGCTCGATCCCTCAAAGAAGCCGAGGTATGTCAGCGGAGTCCCCCCTGACTACTTCAGCGCGAACGGCCAGCTGTGGGGGCACCCCGTCTACGACTGGGGCGAGCTGAGGTCGACTGGATTCGAGTGGTGGATCAGACGGATACAGCACAACCTGAAGCTCTTCGACCTGCTGCGTATAGACCACTTCAGGGGGCTTGTGGCTTACTGGGCAGTCCCCGGAAATGAGGGGACCGCAAGGAACGGCAGGTGGGAGCAGGTCCCGTCGCAGGAGTTCTTCGGCACGATCACGAGGGCATTCCCGTCCCTCCCGTTCATAGCAGAGGACCTCGGGATAATAACTGATGACGTGAGGCGGGCCCTCTCGTCGCTAGGTCTGCCCGGCATGAAGGTGCTGATCTTTGCATACGACACCGACGAGAACAACCTGAACCTGCCCAAGAACCACGTCAAGAACTGCGTCGTCTACACCGGCACGCATGACACCAACACCGTGAGGGGCTGGTTCATGAATGAGACCAACAACGACATGCGCCAGTGCCTCTTCCGGCACCTAGGGAGGGCGGTATCGGAGGGGGATGTCAGCTGGGCGCTGATCGAGGTGGCCTCGGCGTCAATCTCGGACCTGTGCATCATACCGTTCCAGGACATGCTGTCGCTGGGGTCAGAGGCAAGGCTCAACAACCCCGCCGTTCCCCTCAACAACTACGTTTGGAGGTGCAGTGAGGCGCATGTGCCGCAGGAGCCATTCGCGCGACTGGGCGCGCTGACTGCGGCGTCGAACCGAACGGGTCGCGGCTAGCTTGGGAAGATCTCCTTAAGCTTGTCCTTGAGGAACCAGCCGACGATTATGCCCACAGTCACGCCCATGAATATAGCCGCCCCCCATGCGAATGCTTGGGCGACGGTGTACAGGATGGTCACGTCCATGCCGATCTGCGACATGACTATGGTTATGACCATGAAATAGAGTATGACCTTCACGAGGTTCGCTATCAGGTCCAGATAGAACGCCTCCCTGTGCTCGGGCGAGGCGCCCTTCTTTATCAGCTCGCCAACGACATCTGCGATTATGGCACCTGCAACGAGCATGATTATCCCACCTATCAGGTGGGGCAGGAACGCGAGCACGCCGTCCACCCACCCCTCTATGGACGGCACGTCGATCGCCTTGAGGGCGAGCAGCACGCTTACCGCATATATGGACCACTTCGCAATCGCCTTGAAGAAGTCAGCCGTCGTCAATCCGGACCTTATCACCGATCGCCCGATTGCAGTCTTTCGCATAATGGGATCGACACCGACCCTCATGACTATCCTGCTCGTTAGCGCACCGACGAGCCGCCCTGTCGCCCAGCCGGCAATGACAACTAGTGCGAAGGTCAACGCTTTGTACCCGATAACAACGAGCAGGTCAACAAACTCCTGCAGGCTGATCAATTGGCCTGCAGTAACCAACGATAACATATCCAGTCAGAAATTCGTTCGCAGAATATTTAAACCTATTTTATGTGCCATCATAGGAGAAAAACATTTTTAAATGATTAGAATCGCCTCATTTATAGAGGCGTGTAAGATCGCTGATGGAATTTGATTGCTTCTTATGAGGTACCATAGGATGGATGGCTCCGATCAGGCTCCAGAGAGTGACGGTCTATGGTACAAAGACGCCATAATATACGAGCTGCCCGTTAAGGCGTTCTACGACAGCAATGGCGATGGCACAGGGGACTTCAAGGGGCTGACAGCGAAGCTGGGGTACCTTAGGGACCTAGGCATTACTGCGTTGTGGCTCCTGCCGTTCTATCCGTCCCCGCAGAAGGACGATGGCTACGACATCTCAGACTACTGCGGTTTCAATCCGAAGATCGGCGACTTGAACGACTTCAAAGCATTCCTGAATGAGGCGCACAAGCTGGGAATACGGGTGATAACCGAGCTCGTGCTCAACCACACCTCAGACCAGCACGAGTGGTTTCAGCGGTCCCGCAGGGGTGGGCCCGACTCGAGCGCCAGGCGGTTCTACGTCTGGAGCGATACTCCGGACAAGTTCAAGGATGCGCGGATCATCTTCAAGGACTTTGAGAGGTCGAACTGGACATGGGATGAGGAGGCAAAGGCTTACTTCTGGCATAGGTTCTACTCGCACCAGCCCGACCTGAACTACGACAACGAGGAGGTCCAGCAGAAGATTCTCGAGGTCGTCGACTTCTGGTTAGGGCTCGGCGTCGATGGCCTGAGGCTGGACGCGGTCCCTTATCTCTATGAGAGGGAGGGCACCAACTGCGAGAATCTGCCCGAGACCCACGCCTTCCTGAAGAGGTTGAGGGCGCATGTCGACGCCAACTTCAAGGGCAGGATGCTACTGGCCGAGGCAAATCAATGGCCGACTGACGCGGTCGCCTATTTCGGGGATGGCGACGAGTCGCATATGGCATTCCACTTCCCCTTGATGCCAAGGATATTCATGTCCATCGACCTGGAGGACCGCTTCCCTATAATAGACATCCTCGAGAACACGCCCCCGATACCCGAGAACGCGCAGTGGGCACTCTTCCTCAGGAACCATGATGAGCTCACGCTGGAGATGGTCACCGACGAGGAGCGGGACTATATGTATCGCGTCTACGCTAGGGACAAGCAGGCGCGCATCAATCTGGGCATCAGGAGGCGTTTGGCGCCACTACTAAAGAACGACCGCAGGAAGATCGAGCTGGTGAATGTCCTCCTCTTCACGCTGCCGGGCACCCCGGTGCTGTATTATGGCGACGAGATAGGCATGGGAGATGACTACCACCTCGGCGACCGGAACGGGGTCAGGACGCCTATGCAGTGGGACGAGACGCCGAATTCGGGCTTCTCGGCCGCGAATCCGCAGAAGCTTTACCTGCCCGTGATTACCGACACGGAATACAACTATGAGGCGGTGAACGTTGATAACCAGATCAAGAACCAGTCGTCACTCTTCTGGTGGACGAAGAAGATAATCGGGATCCGAAAATACTTCAAGGCATTCGGCAGGGGCGACATCGAGTTTGTATTCCCAGAGAACAACAAGATCCTCGCGTACTACAGGCGGTACGGCAGCGAGGTCTTGTTCGTGGCGGTCAACCTCTCCAAGCGCCGACAGGTGGCCGAGCTGGACATGTCGAAGTACGAGGGCTACTTCCCCACAGAGGTATCGGGCGGCACCGTCTTTCCGAGGATCGGAAGGGCAGAATACATCCTCACTTTCGATCCGTTCGGTTACTACATATTCTCGCTGACGAGGCAGGTGCCCACCCAGCCGTTCCGCATCCTGTCAAAGCAGGAGGTAATCCTAGAGAAGGACTTCGACGAGCTGTTCGAGGGGAATAACGAGGATAAGCTGGAGTCCGAGATCCTCCCCCACTACCTGAATAACAACAACTGGTTTGGGCTGAAGGGCAAGGACATCGATTATGTCAGGCTCCGCGATATGCTGCCGATAGCAGTCCCGGGAACCCCCTTCTCGAAAATACTGATCGTCGACATCTACTACCAGGAGGGCCTTCCGGACTCTTATGTGCTGCCCGTCGTCTATTCCACTGAGGAGAATGTCAGGGCGCTCGTCGCGCAGGTGCCCCATGCCATAATAGTGAAGACAGTCATGGGCAACGAGAGGGGCATCCTTTATGACGGCATGCATGATGATGCATTCAGAGGTGCATTGCTCGATGTCATCGCTAACCGGCGTGTGGTCAAAGGCTTGAAGGGCGAGCTGAGGGGCACACCGAGGGAGCCCTTCAGAGGGGTGCTCGACGCACCGCTTGTCATGGAAACAGGGCTGCTCAACGCAGGGCAAGGCAACACGACGGTCATTTACAACGACAAGGCTGTACTCAAGCTCTTCAGGCGCGTCGAGGAGGGCATCAACCCGGACGTTGAGATGGGCGACTTCCTTACGAATGCCTCGTTTGCTCACTCCCCGACCATCTTGGGGGACATCAGCTATCACGAGCGTGGCTCTGATCGGAGCAACATTGCCGTGCTGCAGTGCTTCGTGAAGAATGACGGCGATGCCTGGGCGCTGTGCTTGAGGGAAGTGAAGCGCTACTACGAGAGGAGACTCGCCCAGAAGGACCTGGTAGAGGTGACGCTGCCCCCGCACTTCATGTTCTCGACGAAATCCAGCATCCCGGATCAGATGATCGGGTTGATAGGCGCCCCCTTCCTAGATCTGATCAGGCTGCTTGGGGTGAGGACTGGGGAGCTCCACAAGACGCTGATGTCGGGGGCGGGCGACCCTGAATTTGCCCCTGAATCATTCAATTACCTCTCGCTCTTCGCGCTCTCACAATCGATGGCCAGCTACGCAAGGCGGACCCTGCAGTGGGCAATGAGCTCGAAGAGCCTTGGCAAGGAATGCTGCAAGGAGGTGCAGTTCCTCGTCAAGAACAGGGCGCTCATAGAGGACACCTTCAAGGCGCTGCGGCAGGAGAGGATCGATTCGCTGAAGATACGGATTCATGGCGACTACCACCTCCAGCACATACTCCTCTCGGGCTGCGACTTCACGATCATTGATTTCGAGGGCGAGCCGACTAGGCCGATAAGCCAGCGGAGGCTGAAGCGCTCGCCCCTGAGGGATGTTGCATGCATGATCAGATCCTT
>CAZEMX010000089.1:0-7761 GCA_964513415.1 uncultured Nitrososphaerota archaeon | reverse complement strand
GTGGAGATGGGTCCGGACACGTTCCCTCTGGATCTGGGCAATGTTACGATGTGCAGAGGGGAATGTGGTGGCGATTGTGGTGGCGGTTGCGGTTGCGGTTGCGGTTGCGGTTGCGTATGTCTCTTCTTACACGTCAACGGGGGGATTGAGGCATTCTCGGTATCAAGAAAGGGCTGATGCTTACTGTAAGCCAGCTGCTAATATTACTGATCATTGCCAACGGCTTGGCGGCGATGCACACACAGTCTGAGGCGGTGAATGCGACTCTTGGCGTCATCGACGAGGTAAAGGCCCTGGAGGCCACTGCCTACAATGTCCTCTTCGACCTCTGCCTCTACCTGAGGCATAATGCGCCTTCGTTTGCGGACGGCAGCTACAACCTTGAGGCCGCTCTGGCAGAATGGGAAGGGGAGATCGAGGCCAGTGTTAGCTGCTGGCAGTCGATAGTGCGGATAGAGGTCGAACTGACAAACATGACCATGGGCAACTATGATGGCAGGGCGCTGGACGCCGTGCAGATGATGGTTGCCGGCGACGAGAACTCTGACAGGTGCTTCTCGGGCAGTCTGTCCATAACCGTGTCTGGGCGCAGCGTAAGCAGTTATGCACACTTTGGCATCTGTTTTTTGGCATAAACTACGCGGGGGTCGGACAGGCACAGGCGGCTGGTTTCACGTTGAAGATGGTCGAGAGGTGGTTCCTGAGTGTGAATTCCGCAATCCCGACGTCCTTGGAGTATTGGGATTTCGTGAACACATTCTCCGTATTCGACCTGGATGCGAGTAAGACGCTAGATGCGAAGACCGCAGAGGCTGCAATAAGGAATGGGTTCTTACCCGACCGCCTGTTGGGCGGGATGCGCGAGATCAGATCTTTGGCGGTCCCCTCGAGTTCGGCAAAGTAGCGGTCCAGAGACGGATGTGATATGGACACTCTTACGCGTATGTAGGAGATCTGCCGAAGGCGCTCCACTACCTTGCCCACGAACTCCTCGGGTTGCCTGAATTTGGACTGGACCGGCATTATGTTGGCCGCGAAAGACAGATTCTTTGCGAGCACGCGGAGCGATATCCTGTAGTTCCTTCTCGCGAAGGCCTCAATCACCTCCGTGAGCCTTATCGGGGCCACCTCGCCAAGATTGCGGCACACGACCACTAGGCTGATCGCCATTAGAAGGGCGTAGTTGTTGTAAGGATTCCGGGCCCTTGCGATCGCGCCTTCGAAGCATTCTATCGCCTTCTCGGTTACCTCGGAAGGGAGCATGAGATACTCTGATATCGAGTCAAGGTCCTTGTGCATCCTGAAAGGGTCGAAGGTAGCACCGCTGTAGACCATCTCCTGAAGCTTGCACAGCCTGAAGTACTTTGAATGCGCCACCGCCTCGCCGTCAGGGCTGGCCCGATCAACGAGAGAGTGCATCTTTCTTGACATCAGGCTCCCCAGTCGCTGCTTCTTCAGGAAGGGCGCTGGGCAATAGTCGGGCTCATCCGACTGGACCAGGCCGCAGTTTAGGCAGACCGCGTTGCCAAGGGGGTCGCATGTCGTTCTTCCAGAGCATTCCTCACATTTGCCGGACATTCATCTCACCAAAATTGTTTCTTCGTTTGGGGGTTTGCAGAGATTCGGTCTCAGATACGATAAAAGATTAATGCGAACAACGGCGCATATGGAGGGAAAGGATGGGCGCATCTCAGGCAGACGTTTGCCCATCGAAGAACGCCCGGCTATAGATAAGTAAGACGGGGGCACTCGAAAATATTCGGGGCACCTCTGATGCCCCCTCTTGCAAGGGCGCAGAGCATGAAATCATGTGGTAAAAACTCGCTACTTTTAATAATTACTAATTAATTAAAGGTCATCAGGTGGAATGAGATGAGCATAACTGTTGGCTCTCGAAGATTTGTCAGCGAGCTGAACGGCTTCGTTGACAAGAGCGTCAAAATTGCAACTGCAAGAGGGGTTACCTACGAAGGCACACTCATTGGGTTTGACACTGCTAACTTGAATCTGTGTCTGCAGGACGCGGTTGTTAACAAGGAGAAGTATTCAAGGGTGATAATCAGAGGCGATGCGATCTCTGAGATACTCCTGAAGGAAAAACCATTCGACATGAGGGGGCTATCCGAGAGGCTTCAGAAGATGTTTCCGAACATGGTGAAGTACTATGAGGAGTCCGGTTTCGTCACGGTCATGGACAGGATAAGGGTGACCGCGGACGGCATTGAAGGCGTCGGCCCGATGGTGGACAGGGTAAAGAAGGTCTACGATCAGTATGTTTTAGAGCAGAAGGGTGCCTGAGCACCTCATCCAATTTTTTTTCACTGGGTGCAAAGCATAATGAGCTTTGAGGTTAAGGACAGGGACCTCGCGGCGAGAATAGGGACGCTCCATACGCGCATGGGTGACGTCGAGACGCCATGCCTCATGCCGGTCATAAACCCTGTAAAGAACATGATTCCGCCTTGCGAGCTGAGGGAGAAATTTGGCTTCAGGATGATAATCACCAACTCCTATCTGATCCTCAAGCACTTCGGAGAGGCGATGCCAGACGTCCACGCGCTCACAGGGTTCAACGGACCGATAATGACCGACTCCGGGGCTTATCAGCTCCTGATGTATGGCGGCGTAGACACCAATCCCAAGGAGATAGTCGAGTTCCAGGAGAAGATAAGGAGCGACATAGGCGTCATCCTGGACACGCCCACGGGAGGGTTCGCGACCAGGGGCGAGGCGATTAAAACGGTGGAGGAGACGCTCCGCAGGGCGAAGGAGAGCCTATCCTTCAGGAAGGATCGCACGATGCTCTGGGCGGGGCCGGTGCAGGGCGGGCGGCACCTGGACCTGGTGGAGTGGAGCGCGAAGATGATGGGCGAGCTGGATTACGACATCCACCCGCTCGGAAGCCCGGTCCAGATAATGGAAGAGTACGACTATGCGCAGCTCGTCGATATGATCGTGGCGGCGAAGAAGGTCCTGCCGCCTGAGCGCCCCCTCCATCTCTTCGGGGCGGGCCATCCGATGATGCTGGCCATTGCTGTGGCACTCGGCTGCGACCTCTTCGACTCTGCTGCGTACGCCCTCTTTGCCAAGGACGACCGGTATATGACTGCGACAAGGACGCTGAAGCTGGAGGATCTGACCGAGTTGCCCTGCAGATGCCCTGTCTGCACGGGGACTAGCCTTGAGGTGCTTGCAGGGGCGCCAAAACGCGAGAGGGAGGCGATGCTGGCCCGACACAATCTGTACGTCACTATGGAGGAGATGATGGCGGTGAAGCAGGCGATCCGCGAGGGCACCTTGTGGGAGCACTTGGAGGCAAAGTGCAGGTCGCATCCGAAGCTTTACGACGCGTTCCGGAGGCTCGTAGCCCATTCGGGTTTTCTGGAGGTCCATGACCCACTGGTGGGGAGACGGACCAAGGGGATCTTCCTCTACGACCGCCTCTCGCTGTCAAGGCCCGAGGTGCTGAGGCACAGGACGCGCATAATAGAGAGGTACCAGCGACCGCCGGGCAGGGATGTAGCGCTGCTGCTGCCGAACCCCACAGAGCGGCCATTCAACAAGTCCCCGCTCAGTGAGCGCATCATGGAGAGCCTGAAGGGCGCGGGCAACGTCCACATATGCTTCTATGGCGAGCCTTTTGGGATAGTCCCAAGCGAGCTAGCCGAGACATATCCTCTATCGCAGTATGAGAGCTCTGTCGACGGCGGAACAGACCTCGTGGAGGCCATCGAGAAGTTCATTGCGGTAAACGCCTACAGGAAGGTCGTCGTTCTTATGAACGGACCAAGAATAAAGGTTAAGAACGCCATCATTTCAGATACGGTTGATGAAGCTTGCAGTGAGGTCCTATCCAATGCGATTACTGCTTGATGCGCACGTCCACACAAACAGCTCTGCAGACAGCGCCATTACGCCGAGCCAGCTTCGGGTCGGAATCAAATACGCGGGCATCAATGCCATAGCGGTAACCGATCACGACACCATGGAGGGATACAAGAGGCTGAAGAGCTGCGGTCTCTTCTCGGACATCCTAATCCTGCCGGGCATAGAGCTCGCAACCAGTTTGGGCGAGATGATAATATTGGGTCTCGACGATCCTCCGTTCACGAGGGATGCCTATGAGGCGGTCGCCGCTGCCCATCAGGCCGGGGCGCTCGTCGTTGCGCCGCACCCGTTCGACCCGACGAGGGCCTCGCTCTTCGAGTCGTGTAGCCGCTTGGGTGTCGACCTCGTCGAGAGCGTGAACGGAAAATGCCAGCAGGACTACAACCGGCAGGCGCGCGAGTTTGCCAAGGCTATAGGGATCCCCGAGATAGGTGGCAGCGATGCCCATGAAAAGTCCCAGATCGGGGATGTAGTCAATGTCATCGAGTGCGAGAAGACCGTCGACGCAGCGATACAGGCGCTGAGGAAGGGGCCTAAGACAATAGTGAGGAAGAAGGCCACCCGGTTCTGATGGCACACGTCCATACTATCAGATGTAGAGCGTGTGGTGGTCGGGCTTGATGCGCTCCTGCCGCTGCTTGTTGAACTCCTGCAGCTCGTTCTCTATTCGCTGGGCGTCGTTTATGAGCTGGGAGACGTCCATCTTGAGATTTGCAATCTTGTTCAGCTCCTCGACGGCGACCGACGCTGCCATCGGATCAGGTCTTGTCGGGTTGGCATAGGGGAGTATTGCGATCGCAGGGAAGTTGCTTATCTCGAACTGGGTTAGCATTATCGCTAGCGGTCCGACTACGAAGAGCCCCTTCTCAAGTATCGGGATCTCGAGCTTCGATGTATCATACGCTCTGGTCACCGTGCAGCGTATCTTGTCGCCCTCGGCAGGCTTCAGCCGGCTGTCCAGCCCCCCGACGAGGAAGGCCATTGACATGTTCTCGCTGATCGCCCAATCCGCGATGGCCTTTGAGAACTCCTGCCTCTCCTTCGGGTGGGGCGGGGCATTGGTGAGTATGAATATGTAATTGTCCTTGCGGTATATCTCGAACGGTAGAGATAGGCGCTTGTCCTCCATCGAGACGAACGGCGGGATCCGCGAGGACTCGATATAGCCGATAAGCTCGGCGTTGAGCGACGTCACGGCGTGCTTAACTGATATGAAGCCGGTGGCTCCAAGACCATGGAATCCAGTAACCAGAATGCTACCTTTGAGCTTCTTCTCCTTCATGTGAAATGTGATCGCCAACGAAATCAGCTCCTTTTTTGCTAATCTAGACTGACTAATAAAGCGTAGCTTCTTACTAATATATTGACTAAGCGTAATAGAAGCGTATTTAAGAGTGGAAAAGTTTGTTTTGATGAGGATTAAGGAGGAACGTAGAGATTGGTTAATGTAACGGTATTCGGCGCAGGAAAGGAAGTCGGCCGGTCGGGCTTCGAGGTCAAGGGAGCCAACACAAAACTCCTACTCGATTACGGAGTACTCGTAAAGGAGGAGCGGCCATCGTTCCCGCTTTCGACTTCGCCGAAGGGTCTTAACGGTATAATCATTTCGCATGCGCACCTCGACCACTCGGGGATTGCGCCCTTGTTCTACACGTCCGAGTCCCCGCCGATTTATATGGCAAACATAACAAAGCAGCTGACGGATATCTTGATCAGGGATCTCCTTCACCTCTCGTCGTATTACATTCCGTTCGAGGCACTCGAGCTGAAGACTATGATCGAGACCTCCACAGACATCAGGGAGGGCACATACAAGATGGGGCAGGCGGAGGTCACGTTCCAGTCGTCAGGGCATATACCTGGCAGCGTGAACTCACTAGTTGACCTCGAGGGAAAGAACATCTGGTACTCGGGCGACATCAACACGATCGACACCGCGCTGCTCAAGAGGGCCGACCCCAAGCTGCCGGAGCTCGATATGGCAATAATAGAGAGCACCTATGCGACAGTGGAGCATACCCCCAGGGAGGAGTGCGAGAAGAAGCTCGTGGAGACCGCCAACGAAGTGGTCGAGGGCAGGGGCGTTGCGCTGATCCCGGCATTTTCGGTTGGCAGGTCGCAGGAGATACTCTGCATACTGCAGAAGAACCGCTTCAAGTACGACATCACGATCGACGGCATGAGCAGGACGGCGACCAAGATGATCGCCGGTAGGCCGGAGGAGCTGAGGGAACCAAAGCTCCTGAGGGATGCGATGGCAAGGTCAAACTGGATCCAGGGGCAGAGGGACCGGAACAGGGCACTGTCGAAGCCTGGCGTCATCATCAGCTCATCGGGAATGCTGAGCGGAGGGGCCTCGACTAGGTACATGGAGAAGATCAAGAACAGGTCGAATGACGCGGTCATCCTCGTCTCATACCAGGTGCCCGGGACCCCTGGCAGAATCCTTATGGACGAGGGGAAGTATGGCCCGCCCGGCGAACTCAAGAAGGCGAAGTGCAGGGTGGAATGGGTCGACTTCTCATCACACTGCGGCAAGTCGGGCCTCATGCAGATCGTTAAGGGGCTGAAGGGCAACCCCAAAGTGCTCTGCGTCCATGGAGAGGCGGCCTCTTGCACGGACTTCGCCTCAAGGATAAGGGAAGAGACCGGCTTGGATGCATATGCGCCGAGCATAGGCGAGACCTTCACGGTCTAACGGCGCCAGCGGCGCTGCCGGCGCCGCGCCTTTTAGTCCCTCCTCTGCAGGCAGGTGCGATGGCGCGATCCTGATCAGACCATGCCCCGTCCTGTTCCATTAGAAAAGGTTTTATCTAAGGCGTAAAAAAAGGAGAAGGTCCACGCATCCACGGGTTGCAGGAGGGCTTTAGGGGGCAGACGCCTCGCAATCCAGGGCTCTGGATTAGGGTGACTGAAATTGAGCATGAGAGACGTTGAGACGATCAAGAACATCGTTAGGGAGCATACTGGCTGGAGGGGCTCCTGCCTTAACATGATCGCTAGCGAGAACGTCACTAGCAAGGCAGTAAAGGAGATGCTTATCTCCGACTTGGGGAACCGGTACGCCATAGGGTTCCTCCATAACCGATTCTACTCGGGAACCCGCTATGTTGACGAGCTGGAGGGCATAACGACCGACCTGGCCAAGAAGGTATTCAAGGCGGAGCACGTCAACTATGTGCCAATCTCAGGGACGATGGCCAACCTTGTGCTATTCAACGCGATGACAGCCCCGGGCGACGTCGTTACGGCTCTTAGTGTCATCGATGGAGGGCACGCGAGCTTCCGAGAGACCTCCAAGATCCACGGGGTCAGCCTCGTTCCGTTGCCGTTCTCGATGGACCTGATGAATATCGATCTCGGCGAGGCGGAGAAGGTGATTGCGAGGGTGAAGCCGAAGATAGTCCTGCTAGGGGCAAGCGAGATCCTCTTCCCGCACCCGGTCAGGGAGATCAGGAGGCTCGCTGACGAGGTGGGTGCGATCGTTGCCTATGACTCTGCGCACGTCCTCGGGCTTATCGCAGGGGGCACGTTCCAGGACCCGCTGAGGGAGGGGGCAGAGCTCGTCACTGGTAGCACCCACAAGACTTTCTTCGGTCCTCAGGGAGGGATAATCCTCAGCAAGGGCAGGTTCGCGTCAGAGATAGACAATGCTGCGTGGCAGCTGGTCAACAACCACCACGTCCACAGGGTCGCAGGCCTCTCGGTCGCGCTGGCGGAGTTCCTCGCATTCGGGAAGGAGTATACTGCACAGGTCGTCAAGAACGCGCACAGGCTGGCCGAGGAGCTCCACGACGTGGGGATCGACGTTCTCGGCGCCAAAATGGGGTTCACCCGGTCGCACCAGGTCATATTCAAGGCTCCAAACAACAA
>CAZEMX010000088.1:0-7868 GCA_964513415.1 uncultured Nitrososphaerota archaeon | reverse complement strand
CTTCAGGTAGCAGTGCAGCAAAATCTCATCGGTGTTGCGGACGATCACCGGCCAGAACGCCTTCATCGGCCAGCCCTGATAGGCCATGTGATAAACGCCAGCAGCGCGCAGCAACGGGGAGTTTCGTTCCAATAACGCCTGATAATAGGCGTAGCCATCCACGTTCCTGTAAGGCTCATATTCAGTTGTAGCCAAACGCAACAAGGCCCGAGCATCTGCCTGGTTACGATTATAGGCCAGCAAGCCGTCAACCTCGCTGTTGGCAGTATAGGCGATGCCCGAAATGATCTTTCGCCGGTACAGGTTAATGACATGGTCTCGAAACGAAGATCGACCAATGCCGAAAGCACCGGTGCTGATGTAGTGAGACACCCCGGTCCAGTCCGGACTAAACCGGTTCCGAGCGTACCAGTCAGCCGTAGACTTCAGCTGGCTGGTATTACTTAGAATGTCGCGCACTACTTGGTCATAGATGAAATTCATGGTTTTCTACAAGATTAATTGAAGTCTATTATGTTAAGTAACTGCCAAAAGTAATTAGATCCGTCAAGAGTGTGTTGTTGGATCTCTAGTGTTTTGTTTGAATAATTTTTCCCAATAGTCAAAATGTAATCTGTATGTCCTACCAACGGGAAACACATGTCGCCATTTGCTGCAGTGTTTTGAGCAACAGATGTCAGAGCAATCCCCTTGGTTTCACCTACATTTACTCTTATTCTAAACGGTCTTCCCGTAATTAAATCATACTGAAATTTAATATTTGCTATGGTAGTCCCTGATGCAACAGTAATGAAATTTATTATTCCGCAATGAAACACATCCTTACTTATCATCAAATCTGTTCCCAAGAGGTCTTGCGAAACGTCAACAAAACCCTCAAAATCACTAAAGAAAGCATTGCAGGTTTTATTTTTGCAAACTGTGTCGATTGAAATCTCAATCGAAGTACCATTTGGATCTCTCATTTCGCAAAAACTCAATCCGCCGGTTGGCTTTACCGATACTAAAGAAAACTCTATATTATTATGATCGTTGTCAAACAACGATTGCGCCACGTCTAACTGACCCCCATTAGAAACTGTATTTTTATAACAGCTTGTCCCGGATAAATTAGAATTGCCGACAATCTTTCCTTCAGCAAAGGCTGTATTGTTTTCAACTAAAGAAAATATTGATTTGTCAAAATCTATTGTTCCCCCAACAATAGCACGATTACACCTAAAAACACCAAATCCCGGCTCAGCACTCATTATCATTTGAGACCACTTATCACAATAGTTATAAGAAAAATTTGGATTATTAAATACGCAATTCACAATATTTACTTCTGCTGAAATGTCATTATTGAAGTAATCGCATACTCTTGATATTCTTGGATTCTCCGAACCGCCAGAATTCAACATCCAATCCACTTCTCCGTAGATTAAAGCGTCTGGAATATTTCCGTGTCGCATGACTACGTTTGGCCCGGGTATAATCGTATAAGGGTCGCTATTGACAGGATTGGTAACATCTACTTTGTATGCCGTAAAATAAATTTCAGGAAACCCTACGCCGGCCTTGTCGGTTGTTGGGCAATCCTTTATGACGTAAGTAGCGCCATCAATAAGATCTCCGGAACCAACCATACTGTATATTTGCGTCCACTTGATTTCTATTGGAGCTGATGGTCCTATTGCAGAAACCGCAGCGGCAATTAGTTCTTGAACCTGATCCAAAGGAACAGCATCATCAGGATTTAAAGCTCTTCCAACGCTACCAAATGGAGCACGATACCCTTCTGAAATCAATCGAAGGCGATCACTGAAAACCCCTTCAATCAACGTCGGATAAGGAAATCGTAATTGCGTATTAACAGTCGGCGCACCCATTACAGTATTGTTCTAACAAGGTTTTGATATGTGCTACTTCTTCTTCAGTCAAACAATTGCTATCCTGAGATTTAGAGTTTAAACAATAAATTTTCCACAATGCTTTAGCTTGCATAGCTTTTTTATACAGGCACTCATATTCTGTACCTCCTACTCTTTCTAAGAATGCAGCTTTAGCCATTAAACTGGAAACGCAACATCCTACACGATGTTCCCAAATTTCAGTTTCCGTCTCTTCATCAGACTTTGTGGCAAGCAATACAAAAGTAGCCGTGTATTGGCAACCACCAAAACGATCTGTTACCGTAACGGTAAACGTGCCAGGTCCTAAGTTTCTTGCTACTACGGTATTTTGAACCGGATTGGTATTCCAAGAATAGTTGAAATACCCACTTCCACCAGTAACGATTGCACGAATCCATCCATCATTGATCCCAAGTGCAGTGGGTTGTCGCGAAATGCCAGTGACGATTGCCGGCTGAATATTATTGATAGTAAACTGCTGCGTTCTGGAACAACCGCTGTTATCCGTCACCGTGACGGTATATGTCCCGTAATTCAGCTGAACAGAATTACCTGTATCACCATTGCTCCAATTTACAGTATAAGGCCCTGCCCCACCGGAAGGTGAAACTGTAGCTGTTCCGGGCTGGCCCGAGCAGGTCGGCTGCACAACAACCAAGTTAGGTTCAACCCGAGTGTTTTCAGTTATAGTGAAAGACTGACTTACAATACAGCCGCCAGAATCGCTTACCTGCACCGTATAAACACCTGGTGCCAGGCCAGTAATATCCTTGCTGGTACTGGTAAACCCATTTGGGCCGGTCCACTGATAATTGAAAGGAGCTATGCCGTCAGTAATTGTCAATGCAATGGCGCCATCATTTGCTCCATAACACAGCACGTTGGTTACGGATCCTGATATAGAAGGAGGCGTTCCGGCACTGACAATCTCATTGTCGCTCCGGTAAGTACATACGCCAAGATCCCCATAGCAATAAACCGTCAGAGGGAAGTCGCCTGGAGTAAGAGTTTTTGTAATAGAATTGCCGCCAGATCCATCGTACCACAAAATGCCGTCAAAACTTGCAGCATTAGATACCGAGAAAGTAAGAACAGAATTGCCACAAGCATTGACAGTACCGCTTACGACAATCAGTGGTTTTAACCCAACCGTTTTAGGCGATATAGTTACGACATGGGTATCCGTTCCTTGACAACCGTTGCTGTCAGTAACAATACACGTTACCGTTACAGATGAACCACCATGCGGAGGAACAACAACAATGCTTTGTGTTGTATCTCCTGTGCTCCACGCATAGGTATAGCCGGCACCCGATCCACCCGATGCAGTTGCCGTCAAATTGAATTCTTCATCCTCGCATACATTGGTATCGCCCGATATGACAACAGTAGGAGGATTGGTAGTATTCACTACCACCGTTGCAGGAGCGCTTACACATCCACTTCCATCGCGGACACGAACTTGATATGATCCAGCAGCAAGTCCGTTAAAAGTAGACGATCCAGACCAAGAAACACCATTGTTGATGCTGTATTGATATCCTGAACCACTGCCACCAGCAGGAGTAACTATGGTGATGCTTCCATTGCTTGTGCCGCAGGAAGAGTCAGTCTTTGTCGTATTAAAGGTAACTGCAGTTGGCTGATTGATGGTAAAGTTGAATACCGAGGATTGACAATTAGAAATGCCATCTATGATTTGGACTGTATAACTATCCGCATAGAGCCCAGACAACGTATATGAACTGCCAGCAAAAACAGGAAATATGCCAAGAAGTGTACTTGAACTATTCCATACTTGAATTAGATAGTAGTCGTTTGTTCCCCCGCTTGGCGTAATATCTACTGAACCATCGCTTCCACCATTACATGTGACTTGCACATAATTGTCAAAGCCTGCAAGTACAGGAGGATTAGAAGTGATGTCGTAAAACTCATACGTTGTTCTTCCAAAATTGTCTATTGCAATCAGCTCATATCTTCCTGCAGACAATCCTGTAAAAGAAAATGCACCATGACCTGTCAACTTAAGTTGTGAACTAACAAAAACACGATTAAGATTGACATCTACAGAATACAAAAAGTACTCAATGTTTGTTGATCCATTAAAGATAGGAGGAGTATCCGCTATTGATATTGAACCATTTCCAGTTCCGCAAGTATCAGCATGTGCAGCTACAAATACAGTGAGATCTTCTGCACCATAAACAACGTCATTAAAAGCAAGCTGACGAAGAAGATGCTGATCAAATACTATTTGACCGACAAGATTGATATTGTCTTGTACATCAACGTCTGTTTCATCTTCAAATGTAGGAGCTACTGCTGCATTGCCGGCAGAATCAACATATCCACTTACAGAAACAAGACCATATAGCTCACCCTGGTTTACAGCAGGAAATCCAGTAGGAACACCGCCGCTTGTCTTTCCTTCAAGCCAATTGCCTGAAAAGTCTCTTGATGCATCAGGCGTACAAGACCCAATGGTTCCGCACTCTTCAGGAAACTGGATGCTTTCTGCTGAATAAATCCACATGACGTCCACATAGACGCCAAACTGATCAGCAGAAAGAGGTACAGTAAAAGGAGCGTTGACAGTAAAAGAAAGATCCGAAGAAATACCAGTAACGGTCCGAATCTCACCGTTTGCTTTGATTCTACATCCTACTGCAAGCTCAGTTAAAGCGAGGGTTCCAACACCGGTGACAGTAGTGCCAGAAGAGCTGATCGTACCTGTGCAATAATCTGCAATTGCCCGGATTCTGTTTCGAACATTGATTGCATACGTCGGCTTATACCGATAAGCATGCAACATCACCCGATCAAAGTAAGGTCGAAGCTGCTTAAGCTCATTTGGATCTGCAAATCCGAAATAACCTTCAAGCTTTAATCCGTTGGCACGGAGATAAGCAGAAACCGCTTTTCCTCTGTGTAAAAAAGTCGCAAAATCGACAAAGTATGTTTTGCTGCCACCACTTATTTGCCAGCCATAATCCCATGTAAAGCCAGAACCTGATGAACTAAAAGGGCGATCCACACGCAAAAGCGTAGCACTCACCACTTCTGCAATTTGTCTGAATTCACCGTTGACTTTAATCCAGCCGCCTATCTGAGTTCCATCGGGATCAATGCCAGCCAATGCATTGAAATTTGTTCCCGAGCCGGTTACATCACGAGATGCATTGCTGATTGTCAGTGTTCCTGCCTGAGCTAAATTGATTTCAGCATCATCCCAATTCCAGAACTCTGTTTCAACGTTGCAATATTGCACATGTTCTTTGGCATCTACACGCGTATTGTTGTAGTCTGCCCATCGACGATATTCAATCGTACCGTCATATCGCGTAGCATTGACGCGCCAGAAGTTTCCAACCGGCGATATTTCGAGCATTCCATAGTCACGGCGGGCCTTGACTACAAAAGCACTCATGTAATTTTTCCCTGCAGCATTCAGCGTCTCATCATTCCGGGAATTTACAAGGCCTTCATTGCCCAATGTCATATTGCCTACACGACCAGTATCGTATAAGGACAAATGACGTATGCCGTTGACTTTACAAAACTGCAAAAGCTGATCGCAACGTCCGCCAACAGTAAATACGTCAATAAGGATATTGTCGAGCGCAGCAGGTGTTCCTGGATGCGCGCCGATAAACTTATCGACGTAGATACCTTGTATCTGAGCGTAGTACGATACAGCCATTACGAGCAGGTAAAGACTCCTTGTGAAACTTTAAACAGAGTAGAAGGAGCACCAAGCGCATTGGAGAACCGAAGTTCAACATACACTTTGTCGTCATCCTGCAGAATACCCGCACCGCTGTTCAAGGCAATCAGCGTTGGAAACGTATAGCTTCCATCAAAGGCCAGCCTTTTTCCGTATTGACCCATAGTGAAGCCAGTTACAAGTGGACTAGACGCAAGGTCTGTAGTAACACCGCCTCGATCGCGTACGATGAACATTTGAACCGAACTGCCGGCACCGCTTTGAAAACCGGAACTAGCATCCGTCTCAACTGTCAAACCTTCCACGACAAATGTGGCTGATACGGCTCCATCAGCAATATAAGTGTCTCCAAAGAAGGAATTTGAATTGTCAAACAATCTCGGAGGATTTGCATCATCTTCAAAGATGACTTTGACAGTTGAGTCTCCGCTACCTACTGTTCCAAGAACCTGGTCAGTAGTTTTTTCTGCGCGAAACGCATAGGCTTTGCTGGAAATGCTGCTGCTCATGGAACAGATTTTTTCAAGGATTGCTTCAAGAAATGGATTGAGTTGTGTGACTCCCCCAAGCTCTGCAGTTAAGCAGGAAGGGATGGTGATGCCGGCTACCGTGATCCCGCTGGTCGATGTGCCTGGGCCAGTTGGTCCTTGCGGAATACCAAAATCCACACGATACACATTACCTCCAAGCGAAACAATATTGGCGGTAGCTGAAGATCCAGAAGGAAGGGTCGTTACGGTTCCAATTTGTAATGTCGGTGTTGCGCCATTAGCTCCAGCAGCTCCATTGCAGACATAAGAAACGACCAGATTCGTATCAGGGATACCATCATTGTCGGCATCTTCACCAGTGGTCATCTTGTATCCGCCGTTGGCACAATTTACGCCAGGAGCTTCTACTTCAACCCGAATAGCACGGCTTTGACCAGGAGCGCCGTTACAAACGTAGAACGTTTGCTTGATAGAGTCCGGAAGGCCGTCAAGATCCTGATCAGGACCACCTTCAATGCGCCAGCCGCCATAAATGCAATTTGATCCTGGCGGTTCAGCAGTGGCCCGTATAGCCCATGAAGTACCAGGCGGGCCAGGTTCGTTCGGCGGGCAATTGCAGTTACAATTCGTGTTGGCTTCTTTACATCCACATCCCATGGCTTAACAAGTTGTGCAGCCCGAAGACTGACAGTGAAGTTGAAGTTGCTTTAACAATTCGTCGGCTTTGGCAAAGTTGCAACATTCTTTTGCCAAAAATTCGAGTTCCGTCAAGTAATTGTATGCCTTCAAAAAGGCTTTATTTTCTTTGTTTTCACAGCACTCATCATAAACGCTGATGGCCGCCCCGAGCTTTTGTACGCAACAGGAAACTTTGGCTGTGAAGTAAACCAGAAACTTTTTCTGAATCACAAAAGGAGATCCTGAAGCGGTTCCATTCAGCGTTACAGTTATTTCAGCAAGACCGTCCGCCAATTCACCACCAATATCAGTATCGTCCAATAAAATGGATCCCCCGGTTGCCGAAGGGAAAACGCCGGCACTGAAGATATTGATGTTCGAATATGTGACGCCATTGGACATTTTGATGCTCATCGTTGCCGACGTGACATCGCTTGCATTACGATTAGGCGTACCATAGCCGCCAATGTTACTGGGGCTGTAAGCATAGCTGAAATCATAGATCATCAGCCGTTTGGTTGACTCGTCTACGAACTTAAAATTGAGGTCGTTTGCCATCGCGTCTAAATTAAAAATTATTCGCTATCTCCAAGGCGTGCCACCTGTTTAATTACTGACTGCCCAGGAAGCACATTTACCACGTACATCGGAAGCTTTGAATCGCCCTTTTTGCCCCAAAGACCATCTGCCCGGTACTGATACTCTGCTCCACCTATTACTGCTGAGCCAAATACATTTTTGACCAGGTCGATGCTATCCACAATAGTTGTCCCGACCGGCAGGCCGCCTTTGATAAGATTCTGGTAATTAGTGAGATTGTAGACAAAACTGAGATCCCCAAGCATTTTACTGCTGGCTTTGTAGCTTGCATCATCATCGTCACCGGCAGCCATAAGCATTGCAAAAGCAAGCATCATCCCCAGTTCTCGAGCCAGTCGGTACAGGTTGAGCTTGTCCAGCTCGTCCAGGTTGTTGTAATACTGTTGAGCTTGCTCAGGCGGCATTTTGCCAATAGCTTCCAATATGCGTGCACCTTTTGCTTTCATCCATCGTTGGCCGGACGTAACCATACCACGC
>CAZEMX010000087.1:0-7928 GCA_964513415.1 uncultured Nitrososphaerota archaeon | reverse complement strand
ATAAAACGAATCGAACGAACGACCAATTCATCGAGGCACAATGCACTATACTCGACATTGACCATATCGTCGACGACGACGAAGCGGGGCTACCTGAACCTGAGAGTATCCGGCTCCTGAAGGCAGCGTTCGCTGATGAGTTTACCGACTCGTGGTGTGCTCCACGCATATATGCAGCATGGCGGTCACCATCCGGGACGGGCCTGAAGATTCTGTTCCTCCTCGACGAGCCGGTGCGTAGCGCGGATGCATACAAGGCGGTCGCAATATATGTCGCTGACAAATTCCACAACGAGTTCGGGTTACGCCCGGACGATGCCTGTAAGGATGCCGCACGCGCAACATATCTATCGTTTGACGACAGGCTATACCTGAACGAGAATGCTAAGCCAATCGAATACTCGCTGATGAAAGATGAACTCGCTTGCGAGTCCGATATATCTGAAGCCGTGTCGGTCGAACTCGTGGACGGGTCACAGATCGAGATTTTTCTTTCCATCGCAGAAAAGATACGGGTCTTCCACTATAAGACATTCCGCGATCTCTGCTCGGCGGTATCACGGCTTGGCCGCGAGACGCTCACGATGTTCTATGAGAAACTCTACGCATCCTGTGCTGCGGACCTCTCCGAAGATACGCGACGCGCACTGGCGCGAAAGGAACAATATATCAACAGTTTCATGCAACCACATAACCGCGTGCCACTGCAGTATGTCATAGACTACGCGGCGAAACAGGGCTATGACTTTACGAGGCACGCGCAAAAGTCGCGTTCATCGGAACCGATGTTCAACATCACGGAACAGAAAAAAGCGGCGATCGCGTGGATGAATGAACGCTTTGCGTTGTTCGGAGAAGGCGCTGGTGTCCTCGTGATGCCGCGACGCCGTTATTCTGCGATTGAAATGCTAAGAGAGAAAACAGTTATCGCTACTGACGAATGTGTCCCGAAAGTCCGTAAGCGCGACGAGGTGCGCGCGTTCCTCGAAAACCGCGTGCTCCGCGTTCTCAAAGCAAACGGAAAATGGGAACGCATACCATACTTTGAACTCTGGAAGGCCGCACCAAATCGGCGCGATATAACCACGCTGATATGTGACCCGCGACTACCGTCAGGCCCCGTGAAAGACCGCGGCGTGTTCAATATCTGGACTGGATGGAATATAAATCCGGCACGACTTGACCGTGTGCTGAAATATGAGAAAGCGTCAGGTGAACTCGTGTGCCAACCAATTCTCGATTTTATAGGCGATATCCTCTCTAACGGATACGATGAGGCATATGAGTATATACTCAACTGGTGCGCTGAACTCATACAGAACGCAGGAGCATACAATAAGGCCGCCGCGTCACTCGTTCTCGTATCTGAAGAAGAGGGTACCGGTAAGGGCACCTTCGATGAGTTTCTACGCGATATCATCGGCCCCATCCACTCGGCTATGGTGCAGGACGCAGATCTTGTAGTCGGCCACTTCAATGATATTGTAGAGGGGAAACTCCTCATAACACTCGATGAGGCAGTTTATTCGCGGGATAAGAAGGCGTGGAGTAAACTGAAGAACCTAACTGGCGGCGCATATATCACGATTCATAAGAAGTTCATGGCACCGTATCAGATAGCGAACATAGCGAGAGTTCTCATACTTTCGAACAATCGCCATGTTGTGGATATAGGGCAATACAATCGCCGCTACTATGTATCTGAAGTATCCGGTCGTGTCCGAAACAATATCTCATATTTCGCGGCGCTCCGTGAATGCTGGACGAATGGCGGTAAAGAAAGTTTCTATAATCTCATCTCGACGAGGCCGTATGATCGTGAAATGCTCCTCGTAACAAATAAGACCATAACGCCGATTATGAAAGAGAATATTATTGGTAGTATGGATGCATTCGATCAGTGGTTGTCGCGGCTCATACGGTTCCGCACCGTGACGGCTGGAGAAACCATCGTGCGGCTCAACGCAACGGAAGAGACCGAGATACCGTATCCAATACTATACCAAGACTTCGTTGACTTTTGCAGGACGATTTCTGACTCTTACTCGCGGTCTGAAGGACAATTCAGGGTAAGGGTAGAACGCTGTAGAGCATTCAAAAACATTGGAATAAAGAACAGCGGCGCCGGATATCAGTTAGTTATTGCCGTGTTACCGACGAACGATCTTATCGATATGTTCCCAGTCCACTCTTATGGTGCCGAGAAGGTAGGGGAGGTGCCATTTTGAAGCCGAAAATGCACCAATTGCAGAAAGCAGCAGATGCCGCAAATATCATAAGACAATACGGTGTCGCATATCTCGCGATGGAAACACGCACGGGGAAAACGATAACGGCATTTGAAGCCGCGAAAATACTAAATAAAAAACACATACTATTCATAACGAAGAAGAAGGCGATACCGTCTATACTCGCAGATTATCAGAGAGCCGGCTACGACCAGTTCTTCGAGGCGAAGGTCGTTAACTACGAGATGCTCCACTCGAAGGAAATTCGCGGCTTCGACTGCGACCTCAAGATAGTTGACGAGGCGCACCGGCTCGGTGCGTATCCCAGACCGTGTGTCGCGGCTCATATTATACATGACACGTTGTCTGAGACAGATGCAATACTTATGTCGGCGACTCCATGCCCAGAAAGTTGGTCTCAGATATTTCATCAGTTCTGGGCTCTCCGCAAGTATCCGTTTGACGGGCTTTACTCGTTCTACCGATTCGCAGATGCCGGCTATGTGAAAAAATCACAGATGCGTATCCCGACCGGTATGGTGACTGATTATAGCCATGCTATATTCGAGAAGATAAACCCGAAGATAAGGCACCTTTTCGTGCATTGCTCAAGAGATGAGGCCGGTATCACGACGGCGGTATCGGATCGCATCCTTCGGGTGCCGGTGTCCCGCTATATCATGGGACTGTTCAACCTGCTCGTGAAAGACCGTATCCTCTACATCGGTAATGAGACGGTGACTGGTGATACCGCCGCAAAACTCCTCTCGAAGAGCCACCAACTCATAAGTGGCACGGTCATTTTTGATAGCGGCAAATCAATGGTGATCGATTACTCGAAGGCATACGCCATAAAAGACGATGCGGCAAGGAATGGCTATAGCCGTATCGTGATATTCTATAAGTTTAAAGCCGAGGAACAAGCGATACGGAAGGTCTTTGGTGACGAGAATGTCACCGGCTCATGGCAGAAATTTCAAGCGGGAGGTTATCAGGTTTTCGCGTCACAGTTTTTGTCAGGGCGTGAGGGTATCCGTGCCGACAAAGCGAGTGCGGTATATCTCTATAATATAGACTTTGCATGGCTCTCCTACGCGCAGGCACGGGAACGTATAATCAGTATGGATAGGCTCGACAATCCCGAACTCGTGTTCGTTATGGCATCATATCCGGACGGGAAAGGTTTGGAGGATAGAATTTATAGGGTCGTTATGAACAAGAAGAAATATACCTACGCATTTTTCCGGAGGGACTTCCTATGTTGACGCCGTCCCAAAAGATACAGAACAGAATCCGCGCTTTTTGTAAGAAGTACGGCATCCTGTGCTATAAACTCGTCGGCAGTTTGTCTGGGCTTCCCGATCTTCTCCTCGTGAAAGATAGCGAAGTCCTTTTCGTTGAGGTCAAAAGCAAACATGACACACTATCGCCGCTCCAGAAACATACCATAGACGCGCTCAACAAAAAGCAGGAAATAGCAATTGTCATAAGAGAAGGTAAAAATATCGAAGAGATTTTGAGCGGTTATCTAAAAATGGAGAAAAACGCAGAAAAAACACTTGACAATGGTGCCGAGTGTGGTATAAAGAAGGTGTAGGCTAAAGGAGGATGCCATGAAAGACAAGTCGCTCATTTGGTTCAGAGGCCGCGTCGGGAAAGCGGCCATGGTGTCGAAGACCGGGAACGCGGCACGCGCCCGTGCCGTAGCGAACTACTACGCAGGCAGGGACAAGGACGGGAAGGCCGTCTATAAGTCGGCGTGGTTCTCGCTGGTCTTCGCGGGTGCGCTCATGGAACGTGCAAAGACACTTTATGTTGGAGACCTTATCGAGGTGACCGGCGAAGTGCGTCCGGTCGAGTATGAGTCGAATGGCGAAACTCGACATGATGTCGAGATTTTCGTCAGGGAACTCGATGTTATTAACAAGAAAGACGATGAAGACAACCCGTTGTCTTGACAGCAAAGGAGGAGACTATGAGCGGGAATCTTAGGTTTTGGCGACGCGCGCAACGGCCTCCCAAAGAGGCGCTTAGGACAATCAAAGGAGGTAAATTGGCAGGGTTCACCGATGTGAACCCCCAATACCGCCTTCAGGCAATGACAGAGATCTTTGGGCCAATCGGTCTTGGCTGGTATTATGAGATAGTCGAGATGGCTACCATCAACGGTGCCGGCGGTGAGGTTATCGCCTCCGTTCGCATCCGTCTCTACATAAAAGACGGCGACGAATGGAGTAAACCTATTGAAGGCGTAGGAGGAAGCAAGATCATCATGCCTGCGAAGGGGAGCCTCGAATCTAACGACGAGGGCTTCAAAATGGCTCTCACTGACGCGCTCTCTGTCGCGATGAAACAACTCGGTGTCGCTTCCGATGTCTATTGGGGCTTGTGGGACGGGACGAAATATCGCGAAAGCGATATGGCGTTTTCGCCGGTAACGGAGGAAGTCTCTGAACAACCGAGCGTGCCTGAAGGGGAAACGAAGGAAGAAGCCCCGCTTCGTGTTGTCCCAGTTGACAATGCCGCGAACTACCGTAAGCATTTTGTGAAGGTGATAAAAGAGAAATACAAAGGAGATGTTCCCAAACTTGGGATGGCTATCAAGAAGACTTACGGGAAGAACATGACGGATCTCACCGTCAGTGAAATGAAGGATGCCCTTACACGGCTCCGCGATAAGGGTCTCCTTCCTGAGAACACAGAGATATAATGGAGGCAACAATGCAAGTGATTTTTGACCCCAAAACGCACACCTACAAGGACGAGAAAGGAAACATCTATCCGAGTGTCACGACGATATTGTCTGACCTCGGTATCTCCGCTGATTACTCCGAAGTAAAAAACATCAAGTATTATGCAAACAGAGGTGAGGCTGTGCATTATGCGATAGAACTTCTACTGTCTGGAATTGACGGCGAAATCTACGACGATATGTTGTCAACGAAGTTGGAAGAACTCAATATCCCGAAGAAGGACATCGAAGGGTATGTCGAAAGTGCCAAGAAGATCGTCCACCGATGTTCCCCTGATGCTGTAGAGGAGCGATTTATCTGCGGACAATGGGCAGGCACCGCAGACTTTGTCGGCGAATTCGACGGGAAGAAAATAATTATAGACTGGAAGACATCGAAGAAGTCGAATGTCTCCTACGACCTACAACTTGGCGCGTATTGCACCGCGCTCTCGGTGAACAATGCGGCTGTTGCCCTCCTCGATGAAAATGGCTGTGAGCCGACAATTGTTCCAATGTCCGATACCGCGATAGACCGGTGGAATAAGGTCGTTGACATTTATTTCTCTGGAATGTCCGTAGAGGAGAAACGGAAGAAGGCAAAAGAAGTTGCCGAAGATGTCGTTATCCTAGATGACAAAGTTGCAAAAGACCTCGCCGCGCTTCGCGCAAAGATGAAGGAACTCGATACGCAGAAGAAGGAAATTGAGAAACAATCGAAACCGCTCGAGGTTAGTATCTTCAAGAGGCTCAGTGGCCGTAAGGGTGCCTACTACGGGAACGGTGTCGAGATCGTTTTCGTGCCGGTTGCCGGAAGAACAACGGTTGATACGGAAGGGCTTATCGCATTTGTCGAACAGAAAATCCCGAATATCAGGGACATCGTGAAAGAAAAATTCACGAAGGCATCGGAAGCATCCTATAGGATAGATGTAAAACTCTTTGAAGAAAAGAAAACGGTAGCGGCACCAGTAGTCAAGAAACCGGCACCGGCACCGCGACCGGAAGAAGAAGAACTCATCAAAGTCCTGACGGAAGGCGGCTACGATGTGCAGACAGAACTTCGCCGGATCCGCACGCGGTATCAGCGTGAACTCAGTGACATGAGCGCACTTGAAATCATCGGGATAACGAGCGGATACCGTAAACAGAAGGAAGAGGTCAATGTCCCGAAGGCCGAAGAGAATGGTATCCTCTCGCAGGTGCGTTCGCGTCCATTTATTGCCAAGATCATCGAGTATGCGAAAGGCAAGGTGCCGGAACAGAAGATACTGGAAATGGCGATTTCCCGCGGTGTGGTGGAAAATGGCAAGTTCATGTTGAGCGTAGCCGCCGAGAATGAACTTTACGAGGAAATAAAGAAGATGCTCGGTAAAGAATCATCCGCGCCAAAAGAACCAGAACCGGTAAAGGTAGAAGAGCAGGAACAATCACCAGCGCAAGAGCAAGAACCGCATCCGGCAATCGAGCCCGAAGAAAAGGTCGAGCAACCGAAGAAACGCCGTGGCCGCCCGAAGAAGAACGCCGACTCAGAAAACATCGAGATACCGAAGGTGGCAAAGGTTGATTTCACCGATTCAGCGCAACCGATAAAGTCATCGCGTCGGGAACCTGACCTTGAAGCGCATATACGGGAAACTCTGAAACAGCGCGGCATGGAGGATATCACCGAAAAGTTCTTCGTCATACTCGAACGGCAGTATGGTAAGAATGTCGCGTTCTTCGACGAAAACGAAGCGGCGTATGTCCGGAAATATGTCGAAGTCGTGAAGCGGGATGAGATTGATGGCTGGGAAGTATAGAATCCTCGTGCGCGTCTATCGTAAAATCATGGGCTTCAGTGTCCCTGATTTTGCGAAGAAGATCGGTGTCCATCTCCCGATATACCGCGCTTGGGAGAATGATGAAATCGAGAGTGTTGAAATCACGAAGAAGACGATGCCTCTCGTAAAAAATGTCCCCGCTACAATAGAAGCGCGGTTACTTGCCTGTTTCTTCATCTACGGTATGTCTATCTTCGACAAGCGATCGAAGACATACATCGGCTGTTCATACGGTCACTATCGTCGCATTATTCGCGGGAAAGCGGAGGTAAAAAAACGCATCGAGATATTCGCGAAACATCTCCTCGATTTCGAGGAGTTCAAAAAAGAAGCACTAAACGAAGGAGGAGACAATTGGAGATTGATGCGAAAACCGTTCAAGATATCGTCGAGGCACTCAAGCAGCGCGACGATGTGCTGTCATACCGCGCCGCGGTGCTCATCGAGGCGCTCTACAAGGCGGTCGAAGGCATCGAGATAGAAGAAGCCTTGCGGAGGCGATGATGTGGACTACGATCCTGCTTGGATTCCTCACAATCGCTTTGCCGCGCACCGAGGCAGAAGTTGCCGACCTAACCGGTCACCTCTATCGGCTGGTGCCTGTCGGGCAGTGTGCGGTCTTCGAGGTGCACGAGGACACGGTGCCTTGGGAGTTGCGGGTATGTAGTGTCTGGACATGTAGGCACTACACGAAGGCGGTTTTTTATCGACTGAAAGATGGCGTGTGGTATGAAGAGGTGCAATGATGGCAAAAACAAAAAAGAGAATGGCTAGAGATGATGCTAGAGGAAGCGGAAGGTGAAAAACCAGCCTCCTGATTTAACAGCGGGAGAATTTAACAGGGGTGAATGACGATGTGGCTTCCTGACGGATGGTGGATCATCACCGAAAAATCGACCGACGGCACTCGGTTTACTGCTGGCGCGAAAGGATTGCCCGAAATTGAATCCTCAGCGAAATTTCGCTCAGACCGTGACGCCACTGGTGTAGCACGAAAGGCTTTGAGATCAATGGCTTACGAAAACCAGGATTCCGGTTGGTCGAAATTTCGCTGCCACGCCAGGCTGCCAGGACAGACGAAAGCCTTCTGTGGGGCCCGTATCGAAAATAGCCCGAACACTAAGCACGCCTACTCAAAGCCGTGCG
>CAZEMX010000086.1:0-7956 GCA_964513415.1 uncultured Nitrososphaerota archaeon | reverse complement strand
CATCGATAAGGTGCTATCCTTGGAGCAAGCCCACAGGGTAACCGAAGAGCTTACGCTCAAACTACATCGTGTAGTCCCGGGATCCGACGTGGTAGTTCATGCCGAACCATATCTCTTAGCGACGGCGCCGCTCATCGATAAGATACGCTCGGAGGCCACAGTGTTCCCTGAGATAAGGAACATACATAACATACTCCTCTCGGAGGTTGACAAGATGTTGCATGTCGACTTCCACCTCGAATTCGAGGGAGACCTGCCGCTATCTAGGGCGCACGAGGTAGCAACCGCACTCGAGTCAAAGATAAAGGCGCTTGACCCATCGATAAGTAGTGCGTCGTCGCACTTCGAGCCAGTTGAAAATATCACCCGAACCGGCAAGGATGATCGTGTAGCTGAAGATTACCTCGCGCACTCCATAGAGGGACTCGTGAATGGCTATCCTGAAATAAAGTACAAACACGTCGAAGTGGTAAAGATTGATAGCCGATACCGGGTCAGCCTCTGCTGCATCTTCGCGAAAGCTGCCACCGTATCCGATGTCCATGCAAACGCCTCAAAGATAGAGGCCGCCATCAGGCTGAGGCATCCGGAAGTGGAGTCCGTATCCATCCATCAGGAGCCGCTCGAGTGAGCCCTTCATTGCTTCCTCTGGCGCAACCCGAGGAGATTCCCTTCAGGGTCACGGAACAATGCGATCCACCCCTTCGAATCGTCCTCGCCTAGAAGCATCCTGTCGCTTACCTTCGCGCCTCCAAGCCGGACTATCTTCTCCAGCTCTGCCTCGATATCGTCTGTGAGTATGTATGTCACAATGCTGCTCAAATCTGCCTTCTTATTTGAAATGAAACCGCCCGGCGCTTTCCCGGTCTCGAAGCTGACCGCTCCCCCTCCAACGTCAAACTCAATCTGCCAGCCAAAGGCCCTCGCATAGAACGCCGTTGCCCTCTCGAGATCCTTGGCTGGTATCTCTATGTGGCAAATAGTGTGCTTCAAAAGCCTCCCCATGTAACTATCCACTGGACGGCTAAAAATATTCTATAATGGGTCTCTTGCCGGCAGTCGGCCGGCAGTGAAATCGTTCTACTTCTTCTTGAAGTCCTTGCAGGCCTTGCTCGTCGTGCTCTTCTTCGAGGCAAGCTTCCTACAATAGCCCTGTCCGCTCTTACCCATCGGCGTGAAAATTGAGCAATCCTTGCAAGTCATCTTACGCCAATCGATCGCCGGCGCGGCCGACGCTGCCTTCGACTCTGCCCTGTTAGCGAATTTACCCTCTGGCATTATCTCTCCCCCTATTTTCACAACGATGTTTAGTTTAGCCCTCTGACCTATAAGGATTGTTGAGTTATGTTTCAATAAAGTGGCTTTTTTAAAGTATGAATTATTGAGAACTAAATGTGCGATGGCGATGACCGGAAGCACGGGCGGGCGCCGCCTCCCATCAATCTGCCCCTCCGAACCCGCTGAACGGGCCATCCCCGCACGAGACGTCTGCCCATCATACTCGGAAGATAATCAAGTAATATAATAGTAAAATAGATAAAAAAACTTTTTAACCAATCAGCAATAACTATTATTGATCGCTATGACTCTACTAAACGAGCCGGTCGAGAAATTCGCGCGCAAGACGCTCTTCTATGTCGACGAAAACGCAACGGTAAGCGAAGCCGTGCGCGTGATGAAAGAGAACCAGGCAATAAGCGTTTTCATAAAGAAAGAAGGCAGGGTAGCCGGCATCCTCACATACAAGGACATCATCTTCAGGGTGATCGGGGAGGGGCTGAACCCCGCCCAGGTTAAGGCCGCTTCCGTAATGTCCTCGCCGGTCCTTTCTGTGAAGGTTGGCGACAGCATAGGCAACGCGCTAGATATGATGTCCAAGCATAACATCCGGCGACTCCTCGTCGTCGATGAAAGCGGTGCCCCTTACGGCATCTTGGTGGAGAAGCAGGTTGAGGGTGACCTGATCGAAAGCAGCCAGAAGACCCGAGCGTGCGGGGTCAAGCAGAAGTCGTGGCTTGAGCGCCATATATTGGAAGTATCTGAGGACGTTATCCGATCTCGCCATTAATCGTTCCCATTCGGCGCTCACGAGCGCCCTTCAAGGAGGCCGACGCATTAGGTGTCATCCTGTTCCACCGCCACGGTCTCTCGCGGCTCCCACCTTATCTGATAGACCACCGCAATGTCCCCCACCTCAAGGCTGACTTGCCTTCTGCCCACCGGGACATCAATGTTGAGTGTATCCCTGATCATATCAGCTGCCAGCTTGTCCCATACCGCGCTGACGAATCCCTTTGAGCGTGCCCTCCTTGCTTCTTCCGGGGTTATAGATCGATAGCTATACTCGCGAAGGAGGGGATGATGGTCGCCAATGATTAAAAAAATAATTGCAAAAAATGGAAGTCTAACGATGAGCAATATGCCCTTGAGTTGTTTAAGTAGCGTGACCAGCATCATTCACACATTAATGACTTTATTTTATATTTGAGGCTATGTGGTTAATCGCTAGTGTGCGGAACGATTTGTTGACGAGTAACTGATTATGCCCAAACGCTGTATGCAGGCTATATGACTTGTAATCGGACTCAGGGCGCAGGAGGTAAGCTGATGGCGGGTCCGGAGGGATTCGAACCCTCGACCATTGACTTAGAAGGCCAACGCGCTATCCAGTCTGCGCCACGGACCCTATTGAAGGAAGTTCGACCATCCTCCAATAAACATTTCGTTAATTGTGCTGTCTGCTAGTAAAGCCTTAAATGCAAGCAAGCGTATACTTTCTTTGTAAGCAATTGATTGCCTGCATAGGGGGCAAGCCTGTGAAAGACACCGATGAGCGCATAATAAATGCTGCCGTTTCTGTCTTCGAGAGAGAAGGTTACGAAGGCGCCACTATCAACATGATTGCCGATGAGGCCAAAGTAAACGCCGTTACCCTATTCCGCAATTTCCGCTCCAAGGACAATATCATGCAAGCTGTGGTCCTGAAAAATGAGGAGACCATAAAAGACCTGATCGATACCTCGTTGCATGGCAAGCCCGAGACCGACATCCGTACCTGCCTTGCCGAGCTTGGACACAACGCCATTCGGAAACTGGGCAGGGAGCTGAACCTGCTCACAATGGTGGTCGCCGAAGGGAGGAGGAACCCCAAGATAATGAACGAGGTCTCCTCCATGATAAACACCGTAATCGCACGCTTCGAAGAATACCTCAATAAGCAGGTCGCCGCAGGGAAGATAAAGCCAATCAATACGAAAACTGCGACAGTTGCAGTGATCAGCTATCTGGTCTACACGACGCTGCTGCGAGCGGCAATTGGCGAGTCCATATTGGGCGATCACCAAAAGGCATACGATGATTTTCTTGATATATTCTTGAACGGGGTCATGATGGCAAAGCCGAACGTATAATAAAATCCGAAATGAAAAGGGGGCTGTTGGATTGAGTGACATAAAGAACACGCGGTCGACCGATGCACTTGAAGCAATGGTTGCGCACGCCGACGCGAGCAAAATCATAAAGAGCCTTTCTCTGCTCGCACACATGCCGGGGCTGAACGGCATGCTCTCCTCCATGGAGGATTGCGAGACCTGTGGGATTAATCATGTTGAGCTGGGGATCGAGGAGTACCTAGGCCACGAAAGAAGCAACCGGTGCTTGAAGGGCAAGATGGTCTCCAAACTTGTAGCCGAGGCCCTGAGGAAAGGCATCGCCGCATTCGGAGTAGAGGACGCTCAGGTGCGCGAAGCCCTTAAGGATCCCTACACGCGGCGCGGTCTGCTGTCCGTGCTTAAGGGCATAGGCAAATTCGGCGTGAAGGAACCGTTCACGCCCGGCGCCCCATTCCTGGTGGTTTGGAACCTTACGAACTCATGCAATTTGAAATGCGCCCACTGCTACCAGAACGCGAACAAGGCGCTCGCCGACGAGCTCACAACCGCGGAGAAGCTTAAAGTCATCGACGACCTCTGCAGGGAGGGCGTCGTTGCGATCGCATTCTCGGGCGGTGAACCACTCATGGCGAGGGACTTCTACACCGTGGCTGAGTATGCCTATAAGAAGGGGATGGCCGTCTCTGTTGCCACCAACGGCACGCTGGTTACCGCGCAGGTCGCCAAGAGGATGAAGGAATGTGGCGTTTGCTACGTCGACGTCAGCCTGGACGGGGCATCCGCATCTACCCACGACGCCCTTCGTGGCATCTCCGGACTTTACGAGAGGACCCTTCAGGGTATCCGGAACCTGGTTTCTGCAGGAATTGATACCTGCATCGCGACTACCGCAGTCAATACTAACTACCAGGAGATTCCAAAGATCGTAGAAATCGCGAAACAGCTCGGTGTAAAGAGGTTCATGGTCTTCAACTTCATCCCATCCGGGCGCGGCGCGAACATAACCGACAGCGACCTCTCGCCAATGCAGCGCGAGGGGCTGCTCAAGTACCTCTACAACACGACCCAGTCAACCAACATCATGGCGCTATGCACCGCCCCGCAGTTCTCAAGGGTCTCGTTGCAAATGTCGCACGCATCAGGGAAGAATCTCGTCTCGCCAACGCACTTTGCAGCGGTTCCCATGCCAGGCAAGCTTGCCGAACTGTCGCGGTTCATTGGTGGATGCGGCGCCGGCAGGATGTACTGCGCCATTCAGCCTAACGGGGCAGTCACTCCATGCGTCTTCATGCCAACGCTCGTTCTTGGCAGCCTGAAGAACCAGTCGTTCGGAGACATATGGTCTTCCCACGCCGTCTTGGCTGACCTCAGGGACAGGGCGCGCCTGAAGGGCGCCTGCAAGAACTGTGAGTATCGGAGCGTATGCGGCGGATGCAGGGCTCGTGCGTATGGATACTACGGTGATCTGCTGGCATCCGATCCCGGGTGCATCCTGATCGCTCAGGAATTAAACCAACACTCGATGGAGGCAATCTACTCCGCCATATGACACAATAAAATGTATAACGCATCGCTGTATCGATGCTTGCACATTAACAACCTTTTTTTACATCTTGACAACAAACTGTCTAAACGAGTGCCATGCCGAGCCATATGCCCACCGAGTTAGGGGCAATCGTCTACTGCCCGAAAGGGGAGTGCCACGGCTTCTACGTCGTAGCAAAGATCGACTCGGAGGGCTTCGGCCCAAGGGCAAAGCTCGTCATGATGTTCAAGAAGCTTGGCATTCCGGTGCTTTCATTCACCGGCCATTTCAAGGACTTCGTTGCCTACGACTTTGCCATTGTGGACCTCAAGGGGTCCAAATACGGCGTTGATGATGTAAAGGTCAAGATAATGGAGATCTTCGGAAACCATCTCATCCATCTGGAGGCAGTCCATTCGGCCGTTCCGGGTCTGGTCTACAACACCTATGATTTCCCACTGCTGATCTCTTTGGGCGAGGAGAAGTTGAGGGCCGCTGCCATGTGCTTCATGGGCTGGAGGTGCTTCTTCAGCGCGCTCTACAACAAGTGGGGCGACAGCGCGATGAACGTATACCACATGGTCGGCAAAGAGCTGGGCGAGGCCCACGGCAGAAAAATGAACGAGCACATGCCCTCCAACAGCGTAAAGGAGAAAGTGAGCGCAACACTGTATGCCTTGCAGGCTCAGGGCTGGGGGCGATTCCGGATCTTCTCGTTCCGCGGCTCCTCCATGCGCATCAGCATAAAGGATAACTTCGAGTGCATGTCGACTAAGACCCTCCCCGGGTACAGGAATAGCTTCATCAGAGGGTTCCTAGAAGGCATCATGAATGAGCTAGTAGGCAGAACCTTCACCTGCGAGGAATCGAAGTGCATCAAGGCTGGCCGCTCGGTGTGCCAGTTCGATCTGGTGCTTCAGAAAGACGCAGTGCCAGTTGACAATAAAAGCCGCCTATCCAACTACGTCTGACGATTTCCATGCCTGCCTTTTTCCGCGCTACCCCTCTAGTAGAAAAACTAAATACTCAAGCCGGAATAAACCAAACACGATGCGGGGATTCCCAAGTCAGGACAACGGGGCAGGGCACTCCAAAAGAGTGTGCCATACTTAAGATCCGACTTGACAGGAGGCCGGATAGGTTATCCTGTGGCGAAGGCCTTCGTGGGTTCGAATCCCGCTCCCCGCACTAAACTCCTCGTGGCGTAGTCCGAACACTGCCCTCACCAGCGCAAGTGCCCCTTCCAAACCTATTCTTCTGCCGCATCCCGCCGGTCGCCTCGCCCTGATTTGCGGGGGCGGTGCCCCACTAAAGTTTTTATCGTAAAATGCAGAAGTAACGCTATTGAGGCTTTAATTTTGGAGAGGGTTAGAGAAACCAAATCTGCCGGATTCATAATTGCGAGGCGCACCGACGGGCTACGTTTTCTCATACTGAAGCACGATGGCAGGCTCGACTTTCCCAAAGGGCTGATAAACGAGGGCGAGGTGCCGAGGGCCGCCGCCCTCAGGGAGCTTGAGGAGGAGACTGGCATTAAGCCCAGCGAGGTAAGGATAATCGACGGCTTCTCCAGGTCTATGAATTACTTCTATAAATGGGGCGGGGGCACGATCCACAAAGAGGTAATCTATTTCCTCGCAGAGACCGACAGAGAGGACGTGCGGATCTCTGACGAACACGATTCCTATGCATGGATGACCGGAAAGGAGGTCGCATCCTATGTCCACTATAGGAACCTTAGGGAGTCCATTGCCGAAGCGGAGTCTTTCCTCTCCTCCAAGAGATGCGTAGCTTCGCCCATCAGCCCGCATACAGCAGACTTATAAAATGGGCGTCCATTATCCCCCCTCTGGTGAAGCATATGCGGATAAAGCCAGATTCAAGGATGCCCGAGGCGGTCGGGCTTGTAGTCTCGTGGCTAGTCATCAGCATCTGCTTCTCAATCGGCGTCCTGTTCAGCTACCCCGAATACTTCTACTACATCTTTGCGCTGACCGGTCTCTCCGCCGGCCTCGGGTTCATACTCCACGAGCTGGCGCACCGCACATTGGCAAGGCGCTATGGTTGCTACGCCGTCTACAAGGTCTGGCCGTGGGGGATCATCCTCTCCTTGGTGATGGCAATCCTCACGCAAGGCGGTCTCATCTTCGCGGCGCTCGGCGCCGTCTACATCACGCCTATGGTGATCCTCCCGAACATGGACAGGCGCGACATACTGAAGATATATGGACACATATCCCTTGCCGGTCCATTCATGAACCTGATTCTTGCAGTCGTCTTCTATTCGCTCTCCCCGATGTCCGGCTTCATAGGCGAGCTAGCATCGTACGGCTTTGTAGTCAACCTCTGGCTCGCGGCTTTCAACCTGATCCCCGTGCCCCCGCTCGACGGCTCTAAGGTTTTTGCATGGTCAAAGCTGATATGGGCAATCATCGCCATACCGACATGGCTGTTCGTGCTCCTATTCTGAGCATGGGCGGGTCCGCGCAGGGCCGTTCGGCAAAGCCAATAAGGGTCAACCTCATAGTTCAATATGGTGTAGCAGATGGCTGGCATCGACTATGAACTCGATCTGCTGAGCAGGCTCGTCTCGATTAATACCGACGTCTCAAAGAAGACCGGCTACTCGGAATGCGCCAACCTCATCTCCAATGAGATGAAGGCGATCGGGCTGAGGGTCGACATATACGACCCCGTGGCGAAGACCGGCGACGGGAAGCCACGGCCTAACGTCGTTGGCACTCTCGACGTCGGCGCCGAGAAGACGATAGGGCTGATAACCCACTACGACGTCGTGCCGCCGGGGGAAGGGTGGAAGCACAACCCGTACAGGCTCACCGTCGAGGGCGACCGTGCCTATGGGCGCGGAGCCGCCGATGACAAGTCCGCTGTTGCCGCATCCCTGGGCGCGCTGAGGCTGCTGGGCAGGAACGCGAAGTACAACGTCATACTGGCCGCCTCCCCTGACGAGGAGACCGGCGGCATGTGGGGGATCGGCTACCTCATGAGGGACATAAAGCTCAAGCTGGATTGCGGGGT
>CAZEMX010000085.1:0-8162 GCA_964513415.1 uncultured Nitrososphaerota archaeon | reverse complement strand
AAAACTACCTGTCGCCGGGCAATCGCTCCCTTCCTTCTTCTTTTCTTTGTCTCATGTCGCGACCAGCTTTGAGACTACCTCCTCTATGCCTCGTGAGAATTGGTGATCGAGGTGCTTCAGATAGAATATCTCCTTACTGCCGTTCTCGGTAAGATCGTCAGACTGAAGTAGTACCCCTGCGACCGTGCATCCATACACCCTCTCCATGTCCGCGCGGAGCCTCACGAAGTCGTATGTTTGTAGCACCTTGTTGACGACAAGCAGGAGGTTGCTAACCCCTAGCCTCTTGCAGACCTCAAGCGTTACCCTCGTGCCTTGGAAGTCCTGCTCGTCCGGGCGCAGTATCACTATGGTCGCGTCCGATATCGCCAGCGAGAGGAGCGTCTCCTCGCCTATCCCCGGGTGGGTGTCGATGAAGAGGTAATCCAGATCTAGCTTGTTTATGAGATTCGTAAGCCCTTCGTTGAGGAGAGAGACCTCGTACCCCTCCTTAAGTATCTTCGTTATCTCGCCAAGGTTCATGCTCGATGGGATCAGATAGACCTTGCCGCCCGCCTCTTCGACGCCCTGCAGTCCTTTTGTTACGTCGTAGGCCGCATCGTTGATGTCGCACTTACCCCAGAGGTAGTCGTTGAGCGAGTGCTTTATCGACTCCGGCTCAAATCCAAACAACACGTGTATCCCCGGGGACTGGATGTCCGTGTCGACAATCCCTACCTTCTTCCCCTTCTTCGCCATGCATGCTGCGGTATTGCCAACCAAGTTTGTCTTTCCGGTTCCACCCCTAAACGAATGCACAACAATGATCTTGCCCATCCATTATTCCAGCCATTTTTTTCTTTTCTGTCATTTATTGCATCTGGCAATATTTAAGCAGTGAAAACTGCTTCACGCTACCTCGACTTCCTGATATCCTCTGCCTCCTTCTTAAGCCATTTGAAGTAATCCGTGTTTGTGATCTCCGAAACTGCCTTCTTGGCGCGCTTCTCATCGATCTTGATCTCCAGCGTCTTGACCTTGATCTCCAACTCCTTCGAGTATTTCTTCAGCTTGTCGATCTCAAGCTCCCTGATCCTGATCTCCTTCTCGATCAGCTCCTTCTGGTACTTGTCCCGCTCCTCTCTCGTCTTCCTCTCCTTGATGAGGTTCGATACGAAGATCGCGAAGATGAACATGCCCGACGCGTTGGCAAACACCATAGGTACCACGACAGACTCGACAACCGTAAGCGCAGCCGAGAATGGCGTGCTTATCAGGAGTGTGATGCCCATGTGCAGCAGTTCCATAAGCGCAGAGAATAGGACCGCATACAGGATGCCCACGAACTTGCCCTTGTTCAGCTTGTAAATCGCGCCTCCGATTATCCCTGCGCACAGCGTCGCTATGGAGCAAGGGACTCCTGTGAAGCCTCCCAACGAGATTCTGTGCACTGCTCCGATTATCCCTGCTCCGATCCCGACGAATGGTCCGCAGGCAAGGCCGCCGATCATGGGTCCCAGGTCCCTGACGTTCGCAATTGCCCCGAAGATCTCGATGCCGCTGTACGTGCCGAATATCGAGAAGCAGCCGAAGATCGCTATGAGTATCGCCTGGTTCTTCCAGGTGAACTTCTTCTCAAGAACTTCCGTGAACGGCTTTGTCCGTGTTATGAGGTATGCGATGACGACTATCACGCATATGTTCTTGAGGAGGGGAACGACTAGGGCTGCCGCATCTTCAATCATTACTTAAGCCTCAGTCAATTCCTCTCAAGAGGTCCCCAAACGTCGAACTGCACCTTGGAAGAGCCCTTTCTTGCGAGCGAGACCTCGTAGCTCTTCTCCCCTCCATCCTGCTCTGCCTTCAGGTATCCCTTTGAGACGAGTGCCTAAGCCGTCTCTTCCGCCTCTGCGTCCGTTATGCCAAGCCGTTCGGCGATCTTACTCCGGGTCAATCTGCCGCCCTTGATGAGCTCGAGGACCAGCCTCCTCTCCGGAGGCGTAAGATCGATGATCTCGCTCATTGAGACCCCTCTGTTGGGTGTCGATTTATCGATCTCGGACTGGATTATGAGCTCGATGTTTACGAGCCTCTTCTTCACGTTTCTGATCTCTTCAAGCAGGATCCTGTATGTCTCCATATCCTTCATTGTGCCTACCCCTTGATCTCTAGAGCCTCTCTGCAGGGCTGGCACATGCTGTTGGCGCCCGTGCCGCCCACCAGATCTTCAGTCACCGTTTGAATGCCCTCAGCCTCTGTTCCCTCATATCTCTCATGGTGACCATATTTAAGTCTGTGTTATGGAGATGCCCTCATGCTATCGTAGCTTTTATAGGGCATTTCACCCATAAGCTATCAGGTGTCTTTCACTATGAAAATACTGCTTCCTCTGGACAGCTCAAAATATGCCGACGCGAACGTTGCGTATATCAAGGATATCGCCAAAAAAACCAACGCAGAGCTGCTTCTGCTGCACATAGTGGCCCTCCCGACCTCCGCCAAAGGCGTGATGGACTTCTCATCATTGGAGGCGAAGGGAAAGGAATTCCTCGACGGGCACAAAAAGAGGCTTGAGGCCGACGGAGTCAACGTATCTGCTAAGGTAGTCGTGGGCTTCGGAAGTCCCGGGGCAATCATAAACGAAGAGGCCAAAGCCTCCAAAGCAGACCTGGTTGCACTAGGCGCCAAGGGAAAGAGCCTTACAAGGAACCTCTTGATGGGAAGCGTAGCCGACGATGTAAGCAGGAATGCGCCCTGCTCCGTGCTCATCATACGCTGACATCTGCCGATCTGGTCATATGCTGATGGAGGGAACGCAACTTTCTGAAAACAAGGTGCATCTCGCACTCTGAAGACGTGGACGGCCTTGTATGCGCATCGCTTGTCAAGATGGCAAAGAACGCCGAGATAACACTTGCGGACTACTCGACGCTGAACTCAGAGCTGGGCAAGATCGACCGGAATAACACCGACCAGCTATACCTTTGCGATATGAGCCTGGGCGACTATCTCATACCCTCCCTGAACCGGGTCGGCCGGGAGACCGCCCTCGTCTACATCGACCATCACCCGATGAAAGACAGCATGCGCTATATCTTGGAGGACCTCAATTGCACGATAGTCCACTCGACGGAAAAGTGCGCAGGCATACTCACGCTGCAGTATCTGAAGGAATATCTCCCCGAGAGCTGTGCCATCCTGGCTGCATACGCGTCCGTCTCTGACTACCCCCATTCGAGCCCAGAGGTCTCGAAATTCGTAGACTCATTCGACACGAAGCTGCTTGCATTCGAGACCTCGCTGCTGTACTACTCCATCGCGCACGCCTACAACGACAACGCCTTCAAGCTCAGGCTCGTCGAATGCCTTTCAAAGGGCCAGTATCCTCACCAGATCGAAGGCGTGATGGACTATACTAAGAAGCAGGTCGATTACACGCTAGACCTCATAAACAACGCCGATTCTCGGATGTCGTACGGAAAGCACATCTCCCACATCGAGGTGCATGGCAGTATCGCCATACTTGCCAACTCGCTCGTACAGATCGCCAGGAATCCGACCACGATATGCTACTGCAAGACCGCCAACGGCGCCAGATACAACCTCTCGATCAGGTCTAGGGAGCGGCATAACCTGGGCGAGATGGCAGAGCACGTCGCCCGCCTTGTTGGCGGCACCGGCGGCGGCCATCCGATGGCGGCCGGCGCACAGCTGCCCGCTGGCAAGCTTGCGCTCTTCCTCCAGTACTTCGATGAGGAGCTGGATAAAGAGTAGCCGCCTTCTTGTGGCTACACCCTCGCTATCCTCTTCCCGGCCATGTATACCGTGATCGGGCCGTCGTCCGAGACCACGAACGAAATTGCATCCGCGCAGGCCGATATCTCGCACGCGCTGCGGTGCCTCCCGCCATCCGACGGCGTAACGTCAATGTGGACATTGTCCGGAACGCGGGCGAGGAACCTCACAGATGCCCCCACAAGGTCCCCCTCCTTCCCTATCACTAGGCCGAACTCCTGCGTTGCAAGGTTGTAGAGGTGCCTCTCCTGCGGGCCCATCAGTTTCAGTATGTTCGCTCCTTTCAGCTTAAGCCTCGGCGGCTCAGACTGCCTCAGCACCGCCTCGCTGTCGCCGATGACCATCGTCCCCCCTTTGCGGTGATTGGACATGTTTATGGCGACCCCCAGCATCTTGTGCAGCAGCGCCTTCTTGATTCCCTTAGCCGCCGATGCCTCGTCCAGCACTCTCGACAGCTCCGCTATGGACCTATACGTCCAGTCTCCTGTCTTACCTGAGAAGTAGACCTCTGACCTGACGCTGCCCTCAACCATGAACTTTGCCGTCTTGTACCCCCCCAGCGCCAGGAGGCCGTACGCAGGGGCGTCACTGAGCGAGTTGCAGTGCGACGCAAAGTCGCACGACGCATAGCTCTCCTCACTTGTGGGCGCCCTCTCGATCGGGAGAAGCCTCGCATCTTCAACCATGCCTTCCTTGCCGATGACGAAGATGGAAGAGACCCCGTCGATCAAACCGAAGAGGTGCCTGAGCCTGTCCGACGCCTCCCCGATATACTTCCTGTCGAGCTGTATGTCGGCAGACTCTGGCAGGCATTCCATCAGCTTCTCCGTATCCCCGACCAGAAATCCTGTGGAGACTGGTCTGCCCTCCTCCTCCTTCGTCACACACCCGTAAACGAGCTTAAAGACCTCAAGCGATGCGTTATGTGCTATCTTAACCGATTGGGAGACCGAGTAGATGTCCTCCCAGAGCCTCTGCCATGATTTTGGGTAACTCTTCACCATAAGGGTCCTGACAAAGCTCACGAGCTCGTCTGACTTCTCCGACATGCCTTCCATTTTAATCCGCTCCATTTAAGAGGCTTTCCGTGCCCATCATTTGGGCACGTATTCGTTGAACTGCGGGCTCTCGAAGCATACCATCTCGAATCCCGGCGTGATGTCTACCTCTATTGTGCCTGATGCAAACTCAAAATCCAGAAGGTGCCCGCCGGCCGTCTTGTCGCCGCTCAGGAAATGCAGGTGATACCCAGGGAAGACCGCTTCGCCTAGGAGCGACGGGCATCTGAATCCGAGCGCAGAGCCGCTTATGTTCGCCAGGTTGAAGACGGTCTGGTTCGCGACCACTTCAGAGAGGGGCGGATATGGCTCTGACTGCTTAGGCACGCTCCTTGCCGTTGCGGAACTGAACTCTCCTGTTATCTTTATTGCAACGATCATGTTCTCTGTCGGGAGCAAATTGTCCACATAATCCCTGATCTGCGCATAGGTCATTGTCTCATTGATTCTGAAAGTCATGTCCGGCTCGAAGAAGGTTACCTGTGCATAGGGCGTCTTTACCGAATCGTCCATCCGGTATACTCCTCCGTCGGTCCTTATCTGGTAAAACTGGCCATCCAGTAACACCATCTCTCCCTCCATGCCTACGTAAGCTCCGATCCCAAAGGTGCCGTGTTGCCTCAGTTCGCTCAGTGTAGTGTTCCCCGAATAGATGCCTGATGCCATTGCCCCGTAGGGCATTATCTGGTATAGCGTATCCCCGCTGCCGCCATTGCAGGCGATCGCGCCGTAGCATGCATATAAAGCGCATCCGAGTGCACCGGTAGCCACAACCAATATTGCTATTACAAAGCACCTCGTCTGAACCGTCATATCTAGGCACCAACATCTGAAGCATTATGCCTAGATGCCTATTTATTACATCGCTTAAGTTGCTGTGTTGGCGCTTCGCGTCATGCCAAAAACCATAAACTTATAGCATCGGTGGAATATTCTTGTCGTTGAAAAGCGAACCCGATCAAAGATGGGGTGCATGATTTGGCAAAGACATACAAGATAGCTGTAATCACAGGGGATGGCATCGGTCCCGAGATTACTGAGGCCGCAATGTTCGTGCTGAACGGCACAGGTCTTCAGATTGAATTCACAAAGGTGGCTGCCGGGCTGAACGCTTGGGAGACATATGGCAATCAACTGCCCGACGAGACGATACGGATCATAAAGGAATCAGACGCATGCCTAAAGGGGCCGACCCAGACGCCACCAGGTCCGGGCTCATTCAAGAGCGCGACGGTCACGCTCAGGCAGATACTCGACCTTTATGCAAACGTGCGTCCTGTGAAGAACCATCCTGGGGTTCCCTCTGTCCATAAGGGGGTCGATATGGTCATCGTAAGGGAGAATACGGAAGGCCTCTACAGGGGGCTCGAGTATAACCTTGGAGACTCCGCGATAACCATACGCACGATCACCCGCAGGGGGTCTGAGCGGATAGCCCGGTTTGCATTTGAGCTCGCCCGGCGCGAGAAGAGGAGACGGGTGACTGCCGTTCACAAGGCAAACGTACTCAAGGAGACATGCGGGACATTCCGGAACGTCTGCGCGGAGGTCGCTAAGGCTTATCCTGAGATCCCCTTCGACGAGATGCATGTTGACGCCGCCGCGATGCGGATCGCAATGAAGCCGCAGGATATAGACGTTATAGTCACCACAAACCTATTCGGTGACGTCCTATCCGATGAGGCAGCGGGGGTAGTTGGCGGTCTGGGCTTTGCCCCCAGCGCGAACGTGGGCGACCGGTATGCCTTCTTCGAGGCCATACACGGCACTGCCCCGAAGCACGCCGGGAAATGGGACGCCAATCCCGCAGCGCTGATCCTGTCCGGCGCAATGATGCTCAAGCACCTTGGCGAACTGGATGCAGGTCTGAGGGTCGAAGCTGCAATCGACTCGGTTCTGGAGGAAGGCAAGACCGTCACCCGTGATGTGGGCGGCAGCGCTAGCACGATGGACTTTGCAAAGGCGGTTGCGCAGAAGCTAGCGCATTAATCCTTTTTTGTCTGAATGGCTGCTCTGCCCAAATGGGCCGTGGCAGTTCCCGTGCGCATGGGAGGCGCCACCATCGTGTTTGGTGCCCTCCAGCATAACCTTAGCGCCATGCAATTCGAACAGATCTCTTATCGCCTTGACTGTGATCTCCCTGATGACCGCCTCCGGCAGTCCAACCATGATCGAATTCACGGTCAGTTCAGCACGGTTTATCGGCCTTCTGATTTCCCCTGAGGTGCTGGTGCCGTATTTTACGCCGATCGTATCCGCGTGCACAAACTCTTCGCCTGCCTTCAGAATGGCTTTGATGTGTCCTACCGCAAGCGCGCCTCTAGACATGCCATTCGAGGCAATCTCTTCGACCAGCCTGCCGAGAAGTTCCTTGGTCGCATTGGGTTGCAGCGCCTCCCTGGCCACCAGCATAGCGCTGATGCCGCAACCTTGGATGTCAAGGTTACCATGTCGATGAGGCCTTTCAAGGTTCAACGCATCAACTCCCTCATCCGATGAGCATCTCGGCCATCTCGCCGATGCCCTCTCCTGTCGCTGCGGAGGTCCTGATCACGGGCGCGTGGGGGACCATCTCCCTCAGCTTGGCAACACAGTACCCTACCCTATCTGCCGATACGGCGTCGGTCTTGTTGACTGCTATTATATCCGCATCCCTCAGTTGCCTCATCACAAACTCCCTTAGCTCCTCGTGACCTAGCAGCTCCTCCCCTCTCATGGCGTCGAATAGTACTGCCGTCCTGCCGATCTCAACGGGGGCGAGTTGCGCCCCGAGTTCAACAGCCTCTTTGACCTGCCTAGGGAGCGCCACGCCGGTCGGCTCGATTATTACGATCTCCGGCTTGAACCCCTCACTCAGCTCCTTCAACGTGTATGCCATGCTCGATGCGACTTCGCAGCAGATGCACCCGCCGCCCACCTCCATCGCCTTCAGTCCGTACTCGCTGACCACTCTGGCATCCACCGGCACCTTGCCAATCTCGTTCACGATGACCGCAACCTTCCTCTTCAGATCGCCGCTAAGCCTCTTCGATATGGCAATTATTGTCGTCGTCTTGCCGCTACCTAGAAATCCTGCAATCTGCACAACCTTCATAACGATCACTGAAATGATGAAGATAAAATGGGCGCCCTCAGGCCTTGTTTAGGTCGAAGGCTTCGTGGACCGCCGATACGACCTTCTTGACATCCTCTTCCTGCACCGCGAAGGATATGTTGAGTTCTGACGATCCCTGAGATATGGCCAATATGTTCACGTCTGAATTGGCGACCGCGGTGAAGAGCTTCGCAGCGACCCCCTTCATGCCGCGCATGCCCTCGCCCACAATGGCG
>CAZEMX010000084.1:0-8485 GCA_964513415.1 uncultured Nitrososphaerota archaeon | reverse complement strand
CACGTCGAAGCTATATCTCTTCAAGGCACCGGGGCATGCAGGAGAGGACGAGACTAGCGCGATGCTTGCCGTCGCGGAGGGGAAGGTGAAGATGGGCGATGCGATCAGATTCGACGCGGAGTATCCGCGCGCAAGGGTATACTCGAAGGCAATAGACCGGAGGGTCTACCAGAGGGCGCTGACGGGCGATGCAACTGCCGCGAACGAGGATAGCGGCAAGGAGCTGATGGCGGCGGCGGTTGAGGATATGGTATCGCTCGTCAAGGAGACCCTAAAGGCGCTTGGTATCACGGCGGACCGGAAGCTGGATCGGAACCGAATATGATCCCATGTTTTATGCTGGGTCATCGAGCGAGCATGGCGCAAACCCAGTTTATATGAATGGTCGCAGTTACAGACTCAGGGGGCGTCAGATGGCAACCAAGTTCGGCGAGATCATGCTATCAACCTCAGAGAGGCAGCAGGTAATAGACATCACCGGCGAGATCGAGGGCTTCGTGAGGGGCAGCGGGGTCTCGGACGGGCTCTGCGTCGCATTCTCCCTCCATTCGACGACCGCCATAGTCGTGAACGAGGGGGAGGAGGGGCTGAAAGAGGACGTCGTCCGCAAGATAGGGGAGGACTACCCCCGCGGCGCGGGGTGGGAGCACGACAGGATAGACGACAACGCCGACGCGCACCTCGCCGGGGCTACCATCGGACCGGCGGTAACGCTCATCATCAAGGCAGGGAGGCTTGTTCTGGGGACCTGGCAACGGGTCCTCTTCATTGAGCTCGACGGGCCCAGGGGCGGGCGGCGGATAATGCTGATGGCGCAGGGATGAGCGGCAGATCATGCTCAATGCAGTCCTCGAGATTCCGGGCAATGCTTTAGAAAGGCAGTGGACCATTCAGGCGGGATGTCAGATCAATATTTGAAGATAGTAAGCAATTACATACGGTTATGTCATAACTAAATGTAATATGAATTTCACGGATTATAAAATATATAATTCATCATCAACTTATAATAAAGCTATTATAACAGAATAAGCAAATATTAATCTTGTGACGAAATATGTCACAAAAAGAAATTATGGAAAAACTAACTAATGCAGTCGTTGCTGGAGATATGGATGCCTGTGCGGGGCTTGCTAACGAGGCGCTGAAGGCGGGCGTTGATCCATACATCGCAATAATGGAAGGGTGATCAAAGGGCATGGAGGTACTGAGCAAGAGTTACGACACTGGCGAGGCGTTTATCCCAACATAATGGGGGTAGGCTGCGAGCTACCGCCGAGGACACCGACTGCAAACGTCTATGCGCTAGTCAAGGCTGCGAGGGAGTTCGGGAGATACTAACCGCCCTCCTCATTCTTTTTCTTTTTTTTATCCCGGCAACGCGCGCATATTTTGATGGATCAGGCACGGGTCGAGCCGGGCACCCCCTGAAGCAGACCTACCCGATCAGGACCAGCCCGTTGTACATTATAGATTTCTTGGTGTTCCACTCGAAGCCCAGCCCAGAGTTCTTCGCGGTCTTGAAGACGTCGATCCCCATCGCCTCCATGCTCGGCCTCGCCTCGTAGGGGTGCTCGCACGCCTTCTTTGTGTCGCACTCCTCGCAGAGCCTGCAGGATCCCATGACGAGCCCGAGCGAGAGGTAGTATCCCCTCTTGAAGGACTCGCGCTCGATGTTGGAGATGAGCGAGTGGAATCGCTTCCAGTCGTCGTTCAAATACTTGTTGTACCCTGACTTCCCATCCTCTTTGACGATATCCACCAATTTTGCACCGTCCTTGCTTATCTTTGGCAGGACCTGCTCAGGGATCCCGGCGTCCACCTGGACCAGCAGCGCGCACTTGTACTTCGCTACAATCGCCTCGAACTCCCTTGCTGGCGGGGTGAACGGCGGGCACATGAGATTCCTCCCGTAGTTTACGCAAGGCGGGTACCTGCACTTCATCTGAACGCGCTCGTCGATGACGATCTGCCGAGTATCTATTATCTTAGCACGGCTCGCTCCGCTCTTCAGGGCGAATTCGCCCAGATCCGCCAGGTTTTTATCAGGTGGCATATCAGCTCGAGTAACATATCCTGGTCTCATGATAAAATGGTTTCCATGCAGGCGGGCAGCAGGCAGGAAAAACAAAGTTGACAAAAAGAGATGGGAGGCGGGATGCCCTGTCAGGCCATCTTCTCGCCGCAGTTCCCGCAGAACTTCGTCCCCGGCGGGTTCTTGGTGCCGCACTTCGGGCATGCCACCTCTGCAGGCTTCTTCATTGGGGTCCCGCAGTTGGGGCAGAACTTGAAGTTCTCAGGCACGTCCGCGTTGCATGCCGAGCACTTGAGCTTCGCAGGCGGAAGGAGGCTCGAGCCGCAGTTCCCGCAGAACTTCGTCCCCGGCGGGTTCGGGGTGCTGCAGTTGGGGCAGACCACCAGCTTCTGGGCCTGGGCAGCAGCGTTCTGGGCAGCCGTCTGCGCCTGGGCCTGCTGCATCTGCTGCTGGAAGAGGAAGGGCATCGAGAGCCCAATGCCGGCGCCCAGGCCGGTCGCTGCCGCGCCGCCGCCCTCGCTCCCCTTGAGCTCGCTCGCGGTCTCCTTCATGTACTGCATCATCATAGCCTGCTGGCCCATCCCTGAGGCGAAGCGCCTCGCCTCCTCTGGGATCTTCACGCCCTCGAAGGTGCAGTCCACGATCTTCAGCCCGATACGGGCGGCCTCGTCGCTGATCTTGAGCGCGACCTTGTCTGTCGTCGCGTCGACGTTCTTCACCATCTCGAAGATGTCGAACTTGCCGAACTCGTTGATTATCCGCTCGTTCACGAAGCCGCGTATGTAGTTCTCGACGTCCCTTGACGAGGAGGCGCCCTTGTTGCCGAAGAACTCCGTCACGAAGAGCTTCGGCTCCTCGACCTTGTAGAGCAGGTAGCCGAAGTATCCGAGCTCCGCCTGGTACTTTATGTCTCCGCTCGGGGCAGAGTATGCCTGACCGCCAAAGTTGGCGCGGAACTGGCTGTTGCTGACGTAGATGACCTCGCAGTCGAAGATGTCCCCGATTATGCCCAGCTTCTTTAGGGCGGCGGTCAGGAAGGGCACGTTGTTGCTAGATATAGTGTGCCTGCCCGGGCCGAAGACGTCGTATGCCTTGCCGTCCCGGAAGAAGACGGCCCACTGGTTTTCCATCACGATGACCTGGCTGCCGTACTTCAGCTGGAGCTTCTGGAACCGGTACGCCACATCGTCTGCGCCGGCATAATCCCACGCTACACGCTCAATGACTGGCATTTTGTTGAACCCCTTTTTCAGTTGATCACTCATCTCAAATTGGATTAAACACCTACCGGCCTGAACTGCTGCTCCCTCGAATCCCACTTCTTCTCGAGGTCGAGCACTAGAGACCGGATCTTCTTCACCTTCGGCATCGCGGCGTCCCATGCCTCAGCCTCGTAGTCCGCGTATACCTCGTCGATCGATGTGCTGAAGAACGAGATGTCAGCACTGAAGGACTTGTCGAGCTCGAAGGCCTTGGTCAGCTCAACCTCACGGATGGAGCCCTTGCGGTCGAAGAGACCGGCGTAGCCGTAGTCTGCCCGGTTGATCTTCTCCGCCAGCCGGTCCGTGACCTGTATGACCTTCTTGAAGTCGTCGCCCTTCTTGCCCGCCTCCAGGGCGGCAAGGTAGACCTCCTCCCACCTGTGCCGGAGCCCCTTGAACGCCTGGTAATACGAGTCCCTGAGCTTCTTGTCCAGCTCCCGTAGGTTCTCCTTGTCGGCGTAGCCCATCCCGAAGAAGTTTTGGATCTTCGTGAGTAGCCCGTCAGAGGAGCCTGCCGCGGACTTGATCTTGTCCTTAACGTTATCGAGAGAACTGCTCATTTCCGACCCTCTGTACTGATTATTTGGGGTGTGCTTTTAAGATTAATCTTTGGACGCGGCATGTGAGAAGTCGGCAGTTGTACCGGATCCTGACGCCTGTAAGGAAGAGGATGTCCGATAGTGTTAAACAAGGCCAATTGAAGATATGGCACAGGGATGTTGTGCTCCCAATGAGGTCGCTGATAATCCTGTGTTCATACCATCATAAGAACACTGAAAAAGTTGCCAACGTCTTTACACGAGTCCTTGGTTCAAACATAAAGACGCCGCAGCAGACAAGACCTGAAGAGCTTCAGGAATATGACCTGATCGGATTTGGGTCAGGGATATACAGTTCAAACGTCCATAAAGATCTGCTGGACCTTGCTGAGAGGCTGCCAGAGGGGACCAACGGGAAGGCATTCCTCTTCTCTACCTCTGGCGCGCCCGCCCTCTTCGACCGCTATGACGCCTCTTATAGGGAGCGGTACATGCGCGAATGCCACATGCGGCTCCGGGAGAAGCTGCAATCCAAGGGCTACGCGATCATGGGGGAATTCGGTTGCGCGGGCTTCAACACCAACGGCTTTCTGAGGCTGTTGGGCGGAGTGAACAGGGGCAGGCCCGACGCGCGGGACCTTGAAAGGGCCGAAGAGTTTGCGCTGAGCCTCAAGCAGGGGTTGAAGGCGCGATAGAATCGCTAGGCACCGTTGAGACCGGGATTCCAGCCTTCCTGCAGTACTCAGTCAATGGCTATGTCGACCGCCCTCATGCCCATTCAGGTGATTGCTGCGTTGTGAGCATTAAGCGGTTTGGCCGCCATGCCATAGCCTTATCTCGACTCCAATTGCATATTGAGAGTGATCGGGCCAAGAATCGAGGCAGGGGTTTAGCTTGCAAGGCACGTCCAGCAACGGCGGCGGTTTCCTCGGGGGCATGCCGAGAAGCGTACTGCTCATGATCTCCGTCCTGTTGATCAACAACCTTGCGGTCAGCTACCTGATAATATACATATCAGCCTACCTCCCAGAGGTCGGCGTCTCGACATCGACCGTGGGGATACTGCTCGGGGTAGAGGGCATCGCAATGGCGGTCTTCGCTATCCCCTTCGGCATACTCTCTGATCGCAGGGGTAGGAAGCACCTGCTCATACTTGGGTCGATCGGCCCCGTGCCCATGTTCTTCGCGTTCGCACTGACGACCGATGCTTTTGTCATGGCGGCGGCCGCGTGCCTGGGCGGGATCTTCGAGGGGACATACCTTGCCACCGTGAATGCGATAATAGCGGACCAGACGACCCTCAAGAACAGGGACGCCACGTTCACGCTCTCGTTCATACTGGGCGGCGCGGGCAGCGCGCTGGGAACTGCGCTGCCATTCTTCATACCGGAGCTGAGCAGGCTCTTTGGGGTCGGTAGCGCAGAGCTCCACACAGACATCCTATACCTCTTCGGCTTCCTGAGCCTCATGATACCTGCCGCACTCTATGCGATACTGAGGAACGTCCAGGAGGCGATCAGACCAACCGCCGTCGAGTGGAAGTGGAATGGGAGGGGCATCCGCACGCTTCTCAAGTTCTCGGGGATAAACAGCATAATGGGGCTTGGTGCGGGCTTCATAATACCGCTCATACCGACTTGGCTATGGCTCAGATTTGGAGTCCCGGACGCATATAGCGGCCCGATACTCGCCATCGCGAGCACCACCATAGGACTGGGGGCGGCGTTCAGCCCGAGGCTCGCATTCAGGATCGGCTCGGTCAGGGCGGTTGTCCTCACGCAGGGGCTATCCCTCGCCCTCATGCTGACCCTTGCTTTTGTGGGGGACTTCCAAACGGCGGCAATATTCTACGTCGTGAGGACGGGCCTGATGAACATGGCATCCCCACTCCTTGACGCGTACCTGATGGGAATAGTCCCTCCTGACCAGCGGGGATTTGCCAGCGCGGTGAATTCGGTCGTATGGAGGATCCCGAACAGCGTGACGACTATAGCCGGCGGCGTCATACTGGCCGCAGGTTACTTCGAGCTGCCCTTCCTACTGGCAGGGTCCTTCTACATAGCGTCAATCTTCCTCTTCTATCGAACATTCAAGGACGTCAAGCCTACGGGATAGGTGACATGTGCCCTGCATCGCTTTGATATGTCCGATAAACCGCACGAATGATGATGTTAAGAACAGGGGAGATCATAAACATCGCCCGAACAGAATGGAAGTTGGGGCAGATAATCATGGGAATGGACTTCAAGATAGTTGATTTGAAGCCGCAGAACGCATTGGCCATCAGGGAAGAGGTCTCAAACCAGGAGGTCAGCAAGAAGATACGCGAGATCTTCGGCGAGCTGATGGCGTTCTTCCAAAGGAATCGAGTCCAGATGGCTGGCCCGCCCTTCGCGCTCTACCACTCTTGGAGCGACACCAAGACGGTGATGGAGGTGGGCTTCCCGGTCGCGGTGCAGGTCAAGGGCGAGGGGCGCGTGCAACCGGTTGTGCTCCCCGCAGGCAAGACGGTTACCGGATTCCATATGGGGCCGTACGAAAGGCTCTGCGAGACATACGGCAATATGCAGAAGTGGATGGCAGAGAAGGGCGTCAAGCCTGCCAGCAGGATGTGGGAGGTATACATGACCGACCCAGAGAAGGAGAAGGACCCCGCGAAGTTCGTGACGCAGCTATTCTGGCTGATCGAGCCGCAATAAGCTTCCCCCTTTTTCATTTCATTTAGTTTACGAACTTTGACCTTGATGCGCCCTGATGCGGCGAGCGCGCTGTCATGCGAGGATTATATATACCAGCAGGCAGAGTTGGACAATCAAGAAGGCAGGCACTAGCAGAAACTTGGGCTTGCGGGTCTTGTGCCTGAAGATCAACATGCAGGCATATGCCCCGAATGGACCAAAGAACGCGATAGCGAGGAGCGTCGACTCGGGGACCCTCCAGCCGCCCTTGATGCTCATGAGTTTGTCCATGCCGAAGGCGATCGTAGAGGCGGAGTTGGCAACGGTGAGGGTGGCCAACAGGAAGGCAGTCTGAGGCACGCTTACCACGTCGGTCAAATGGTGGCAGGAGAGGGTTAAAGCTATCGCCCAACACAGGGTCATCGAAGGCAGGAGTGCCCCGGGCGGACGTTTCCTTTCGCGGTCGGGCTCCTTGCGGCTGCTGCCATGACAGTTAACTGCAACCTGATTTTGAACAGGATGCAATCATTTATACAACATTCCACACTAACTGGAACTATGAAAGCGTTGGTTGTATACTATTCCAAAGGCGGGAAGACGAGAAAGGTCGCCGAAGCGATCAGCACAGGGCTCGAATGTGGGGCGATTGATGTGGGTAGGGATGCATGCGATGCAGCGGGGTTGGACCTGCTGGTCGTCGGTAGCGGCACATACGGCGGTATGCCAGGCCCAAAGATCGTGGATTTCCTCAACGGGATCCCTGCATGTTCAGGGAAGGCAGCAATCTTCGCAACCTCTGCCGGACCCTCTCCAAAGTCCATCCAAAAGATCAAAGATATCCTCGAGGGGAAGGGGTATCAGGTCGTATCCAGCTTCAGCTGCCGCGGCCATTTCCTCCTGTCCAACAGGGGCCACCCTGACGAGAAGGACCTTGAGGATGCAAAGGCGTTTGGGAGCGACCTCAAGAGGAGAATGGGGCCATAGGAAGCAATTTGAGTGAGACTGCGGTTATCAAGACGCCGTACTCGGCATTAAGGGGTCATTAGAGTGGATAAGCGCGCCCCATCAGCAATTACTGCTATACGCCTTGGAGTGGCCCCGCTGCTAATCATGCTTGTATTGGAGGGGATGTGGCTTCATGGCGCAGCTTTGTTCCTGTTGCTGGTCTTCACGGATTTCTTGGACGGATATTTGGCCAAGAGGTACAGCGCAGCCTCAAAGCGCGGGGCATATTTCGACGCCACGACCGATTTCATATTGACCTTCTCGCTGCTGCTCACATTCGGTCCAGAGGGGTTCTATGCTGAGTGGATACCGGTCCTGGTCGCAGGGATCTTCGCCTTCTTTGTCCTGACGAGCATCGCTTTCGGAAGGACTTACGACCCGGTTGGAAAACACTACGGCAGCATGCTTTACGGGGTGGTGTGCCTGAGGTTCTTCATCACTGGAGAGCTCTTTTGCGGCTTGGTTACGTCAGGTATCTTGGCCTTCTCCACGGCTTCGATGCTGAGCCGCACATTCTTTCTCATGAAGGGCAGGGATGCACAGGATGCCCCCAAGCGATTATATGTTTCAGCTGAATAATATTTAACGAGAACAGATGCTGATTGTGAACGTGGTGTTGGCGATAATTGTTGCTCACGTTGTATCTTTTGCAATCCCATATTTCGTAACTTTAGGCTCCACGTTCATGGCGTCTTTCAGCGTCGCACTCTTCGCGGTGAGCGCCATAATGCTGATCGCAGGGGGGTTATTTGGAACACTCTTCTCGCAGACACTGGTTTATGGCTCAAGGCAGAACCCTCGCGTCAGGACGAGGGATCCGAACGACGAGGTGGAGGAGAAGAAGACGGGCAGGGGAGCGGTGTTCCTGATTGCTGGAGGGGTTGTATTTTTGGAGTCGCTGGCGCTCGCGATGTTTGTGTTTTGAATGGACGCCTGGCGCATGATCATACCACGGTGTTGGTGAGC
>CAZEMX010000083.1:0-8521 GCA_964513415.1 uncultured Nitrososphaerota archaeon | reverse complement strand
CCTTCCAGATGTCCAACATGGCTGAGAGGGAGCTCCTCGAGATCCTCATCGACCGGGCCAACGCGTACGACCTGAGCCGGCTCGGCGCCGCGGAGAAGGGCATCTCGCAGGCGTTCCTCGCTAGCAGCGGGCTCCTGGCATCGAAGATCGACCTCCAGAACAACCGGGCGAACGTCTCCGCGGTCATAGGCCAGCTCGAGGGGGTGCTCGGCTACTACGAGGGCCTCAGGGGCAAGGCGACCGACCCCGGCGTCCTCCAGGCGATAGACAGGGCGATAGCAAGCACGGAGGCGGTCATCGGGCTCCTCCAGGACGGCGCGGCGCTGAGCGAGGTTGCGGACGCACTCATGGAGGCGATAAGCGACGGCAGGGCGCTGACAGGCATCGGCATGCAGGAGGCGAGGGGAATCATAGGCAAGGCGGTGGAGGAGAGGGAGGCGCTGAAGGAGCTCGCGCACGGCTTCCACCAGGCGACCCTGAACTTCGCGTCCTGCACCTGGGAGATGAGCGAGATCTCCAACATCGCCCAGGGCAGCGACGTGATAGGGCTGACCTTCACGATGACCCTGACCGATGCGCCGCAGAAGTTCGGCTTCGCGGAGGGCAACGTGAAGCTGGTCGTCAGGATATACTCGAGCCCGGTCGAGGAGGCGTTCAGCCTTGGCGGCCAGTCTTACACCTACAGCGTCGGCGCCGGGGAGGTCAAGATGGACTTCGTGGTGGACGGCTGGGACTGGAACTTCGAGCCGGCGACCATCTCGAGGCTCAACACGACAGGCCTCACGGTGAGCCCGGCGCTTGCGCTCTGGATCGACGCGGCGGCATTCAGCACGGACTACGCCGACCCGGAGCCGCTGTATGGCGATCTGAGCGGCGTGAACTCGACGGCATCCATGGCAGCCTCATTCAGCTACGGGAGCCAGCAGCAGGGCATATCCGTGGTCAGCGATGACGCTGAGGCGAGCCGGCTGGCGTTCACGCCGTCGCTCCTCTCGAGCTCGATAGCGGGCAAGCCGTTCATGAAGGCGCTCTCCGCCAGGCTGAGGCTCTCTAACGGGAGCACGATCGGGGGCTTCTTCGACTTCGTCCCTTATGCGATCGTGACCAACGAGTCCGGGCAGGGGCAGCTCGTGAATGTGACGGCGTCGTACCGCAGCGGGGGCAACCACGTCCGGATATACGTCTGCTACCCGTACTTCAACGGGACGCTGGTCCACGACCCGAGCATAGGCGTTGAGGGCAGCGGTTCAGGCGAAGGCGGCAGCGCGGGCAATGCGGATTACCTCGTCACCCTCGGGGCCGGCGCGGGGGGCATCACAAGCATCCTGGCAATCCCGCCCATGCCGACGTGGGGCAATGCGGGCAGCCTCGCGGTTGCGGGTGCCGCTGTCATGCTCGGGGTGGTCGCAATCATCCTCGCGGTGAGGCGCAACCCGGCGATGGCTTAACGCTCGCCGCGTTTGGCGGCCGCCAGTTTTCCATTTTTTTCTTTCTTTTTCGCTTTCGCTTTCTCTCATTTTCGTTTTCATTTCCTTTTTTTCACTTTCTCTGGTTTTGCGGCGTGCATTCCTAGAACGTTGAAGCGGTGCGGCAGCGCGGAATTCAGCATTGATGAGCTGCAAATGGCACGCGTCTAAAAAGAATTGAGCCCAGAAGCGAAGAGGTCTTTTGGCTTTCCAAAAGCATTTATAAATCTTCCCGACCTAAGGATGATAATAAAAAGGGGCGTGTTGGTTTTAAGCATTAATTCCAGCACCAATACCGAAGAGTTGCTTTCCCTTGCGAGATCTAGAGGCGCTGCTGTTGCGGGCGTCGCCCGCCTCTCCCTGCTTCATGACCTCCCAGTCTGCGGGGGCCTCTCCTTAAGAGACTTCGAATATGCAATATCCATTGGCGTGCCTCTCCCGAACATTGCCGTGGACCTTATCGATCTTGAAGATCCAGGGATCATGTATGCCCATGCTTACCATGCGGCCAACAGCCTCATAGACGCCATAACTTTAGGATTGTCCGGTTGGATCTCAGAGAGGGGGTTCTCAGCTCTAGTTATACCCGCCTCGCTCAAGGCAGACCCTTCCAAAGAGATGGGGCATGCATCCCACAAAGCGTTTGCCTGCGCCGCTGGTGTTGGCTGGATAGGCCGCAATGGTCTGTTGATCAACCCGATCTGTGGCCCCAGGATTCGCCTTGGGACAGTCCTCACAGACATGCCTCTGGACCCCGGCACGCCCATGGAGAACAGATGCGGTCAGTGCAGGCGCTGTGTCGACTCCTGCCCCTCGGGGGCGCTGAAGCTATCAAACTTCAAGCTCCGACCTGCGACCCGCGACGAGATATTCGATCCTCAGAAATGCGTGAGCCGGCTAAACAAATTTAAAGAGGCATTCCTCAAGAGGCCCCACACGGCGGCATACGCGGCAACGGTGTGCGGCATGTGCATTAAGGCATGCCCGATAGGAAAGCAACGGCGGGCATGATACCAGCTGATACGGCAGCGAGCAGCCCGCGTTGTAGCCTGATTGCAATGAAAATTATATTAAAAAGCTCACTGAGGCGGGCACAGAGGCGCCAAACTGCATTGCCGCCACCGCTTCCGGACCGATGCCGGTTTTGATAAAAAAAGGTTAGTTATTTCTTCTCAAGGCCCTTGCTCCTGCCGCCCCTGATCATTTGCCTCATGGCTTCGCTGCAGCCGGCAGCTCCCTCCCCCAGCCGCCGCGGACCCTGCTCTCGTAGACGCCGTTTATGGTTTTGAGGAACTCCCCCTCGTCCTCCTTGAAGTCCACGTTGTCGGTGCGGTAGGCGCATGTCCTCTTCTTCAGCTCCTCCTCGTCCGCCTTCCTGCCGAAATTTATTGGGGCGTCCAGCGTCCGGCCCCACTGGTCCTTTATGTAGTAGACGCAGTTGTCCTTGGGCGAATAGAGGGTCCGCCTCTTGGCGTCGAACATGACGCCGTTCTCGTCGAGCCTCAGCGAATGGCCGTGGACAGTTATGGCCCTCACAGCGTTCACCGCCGGGTCGAAGATCTCGGTCTCGAGCAGCTGCTTGACCACCGCCTCCAGATCCCGCTCGCGCATCTCCAGCGGTATCCTGCCCGAGAGGGCGCCGACGTCGCAGCCTCTGAACCGCCAGTGGTACAGCCTTGCCCTCATGGTGGACATGAGGGGGGCGAAGTATATCGAGTCGGTGAACTGGATGAACCGGATTGCGTCGCCCGCCTTCGCGCCAGGAGTCGGCTCCACGATCTGCCTGATGGGGCAATCGGGCTCGCCCGTTTCGTCCAGCGGCGGATGGGCAGACTTGTACACCTCGCCGACCGCCCTGAATCCAAGCAGCTTCGTGATGTCCACATCAGTCAGGTCGCGGATCTTCTTCAGCTTGTAGTCGGGGTTGAGGTAGTTCCTCCGGTTCTTGGCGACCGTCGTCTTTCCCGGGCAGAACTGCGGGCGGTATCGCTCGCCCTTCTGGTTGGATCTCTTATTTTTCTCTGGCATTTGCATTTCAACCACTCCCTTTCCCGCCCTCTAGGGCGGCCTCGGCGATGGACTCGATCGGGTCCCTGAACTCGCGCACGTCCTTGAATATCTGGGAGAACGAGCCCGCCATCTTCTCCGGCGGGTACGTCAGCGTGCCTGCATCAAGTGCCGTTGCCGCACAGACGCAGGGCATCGCGAAGAGCTTCGTGGTCTTGAGGTTGGGGTGGTTTGCGTTCATCAGCCCCACCTCGCCTCCCCCATACAGCGCATGGGTTAAGAAGTCCAGCAGAAGCGCAGTCCCCACGGCTCTCCCGAACTCCACGTCGGGGAGGCCGGTCTCCATGGCCAGCATCTCGTTGTAGTTCAGCATGACGCTCGATACGCTGTGGGCGCACCTAGAGGCGCCGCAGTTCACCATCGTAGCTGCCAGCATCCCGCTTGCCGCGTAGGCGTTCCATAGCTCGAGGTCGACCGGCTCGTAGACGGTGAATCCTGAGGGCAGAGTCTCCTTCTTCCTGACCACGTTGTTGCTGATGGCCCTGTCCATCACCTCGCAGATCACCTTGCCCGTCGTCCCGTTCTTGCCCTGCGCCTTCACGGAGTCGTAGGTCAGGTTGTCCGCGTTGAGGCACTCGTAGGCGAACCCAAGGAGGTAGAGCCGCTTGTACCTGCCCAGGAGGTTGCCGGCATTGACCAGGTACCCCATCTCGAAGCAGCCGGAGAGGGCAGCCGATTTCATGGCGTTCCTGTTGGCGATCGAGACGATCACGTTAGAGGTGACTGTCCGGTAGCCGTAGCCGAGGTGCTCCAGCCGCAGGGGGACGCCGAATGGTGAGTTGATGGCGCCGCCCTTGAAGTCGATGGTGCTGGGATACCTCCCGAAGACCGCTGAGGAGCATGCCTGCGCCTTGAAGGGGCTGATGTCGAACTCCTCCACGATGGACTGCACCGCGGCAGAGCCGCCGACCAGCGCCGGGGCAGTGTAGTCTGCTGAGGCATCCATGGTACTGCGGGGGAGCTTGATCACGACCTGCCTCCCCTTCTCCAGCAGCTCCACCTTGCAGTCGTCATCCTTTGAGGTCCGCACCAGGGACTCTATCCGCTCGCGCACCTTCTCGACCCTCTCCAAGAGAGGCAAATCGGGCATGGCGTAGTGGGGCATCCTGCAGTACTCCCCACCGATTTCGCCAGTCCTCAGCGACTTCTCCACCTTGGCGAGGTCGATTATGACGGTCCTCTTCAGCTCATAGAGCATCTTCATCAGCGCCCTGTTCCGGACGGGATCCAGCCCATCCAGCGGCACCTTCTCGGCTATGAGCTTGCCATGGTCATCGTGAAGGTTTACGTAGTCAGGGATTGTTTTATTGGGCATGTCCTGTCACCTCTAATGCGGCGGTATAACGGCGTCCCTCTCCCCCTCTGGCATGAATTCACGCAGTGCGCCCTTGACAATGGTCTTGCGCACGTCGCCGAAGTCGAAGCCTGCGAGGTTCTCGGCAAACGCCACCTTGATCACAGGGTTGCAGGCGTAGGCACCGCCCCTGGCAATGTAGGCGCCGGCGATGCTGCACGGGAACGTTGTCAGGTTGGCCACAACGTTGTAGTCAGGATAGCTTGCGTTGCGCAGCTCCATTATCTGGGATTGGTCGGTCAGGAGCGTCCAATCGTTGGCGTGCCCCTGCATATGGAACTGGTCCTGGGCAAAGAAGCCCAGCCTACCGGTGCGCTCCTTCCGTATCATCTGTGTGAGGTGCCCCGCCTCTGCGCCGATTATTGGGTGGCCCGAAGCCAGCCCTCCAGTCAGGGCAGCCGAATATGCCATGATGCGGGACCTCAGCGAGCCGCCGAAGAGCATCTCGCAGACCAGCGGCGAAGAGTCATACAGGTCCTGGCAGTAGTTTGCCGTGGCCCGGGCAACTTCCTCTATCGTGCCGACGGTCCATGGAGCCTTGCCATACCCCCCGTACTTCTCAACGACCCACTCGGCCATGTGCTTCACAACGCTGTCAAAGACCTCATTGCTGATCAGGAACGCGACCCTTACCGGGGCGCCCAGGCCTCCCGATAGCATCTGCTGCAGCCACCCCGCGTCGAGCATGATCGACGATATCTCCGCCACGTCCAGCAGGTACTTGAGGGGGTTGTCAGGGTATACGCGGTCCGCTTGGACGATGTCGCAGATGTAGCCGAATGGGACCCCCCCTGGGCTGTTCTCGCCCCTCCCGTACCTTACGGCTATGGTGTCGCCTATCCCCAGCACCGTCCGGTGCCTGAGGGTATAGACCAGCGTGTTGATGGCAGTCTCGCCGGAGATGCCATAGACGTTGGCGAAGGCGGAGAGGCAGGTGGTTGCTATCCAGCGCTTAGTCATGGCCGAACCGTAGTTCCTGACGGCAATGGTGGGGATCCTCCCCACGGCAAAGATCCTGTTCCCCAGGTCCTTCTTTAGCTGCTCTGCCTTATCCTTCGGGAAGAGCCGATTGATGTCCACGACCATCCTCTTGTCCAGAAGCTCCGTGAGGCGGTCGTCGCCGCAGAAGAGCTTGACATAGCCGTCCTTGGTCAGGAGGGGGTTGATCTCAAACATGTGCTCCTGGACCGCTGCTGCCCCGCCCATGGTGTGGTTCCAGACCTCCATCACCTCGTTGAGGGTCTCGGGCGTCACAGCCTTCCCAAGCCTCTTCTGCATAATCTCATGGACCGGCGTCAGATCCATGACGGCCGTCCTGGCGATGTCGTCAAACATCTGCATGATGGCGGCATTGTTGCAGATGTGGAGGTCCTCCCCCTCAACGACGACGCCCTCGCCGCTGATTTCATAGGGAGCTATCTTCCTCTGCCCCAAGGGTATCCCCAGCTCAGGGTTGTAGCGGGGGATGCCCATCTCCTTCTCCAGTTTCCGGGCATATTCGTAGAACTCCCTCTTCCTCTTTGATTGTCTCCAGGCGCCGAAGACATAAAATTTAGTGCGCCACTCGTCGCTCGTCTCATTGAAGACCTTTTCAAGTGCTTTGATATACTCCGGCGGCGTCTTTTTCTTGTCCTTAGCCATATCGCTCACCAAAATGCCTCATGTCCCTTTCGATAAAGGAGGAGATGCCCCTCATCATCAGATCATCTTTGATGTCCTTTTTGCCGTCTCCAATCTTAAATTCGCAATCGCACTTCGGGCATCGCAGGTTGGGGCAGTTCATGACGGAATTCCTGCATCCGACGCATGCGATCCCCCTGGACTGGAAAATCGAGAAGCGGTAGCCGCAGTGCGGGCAACTGTACATGTCGGCCACAGCCTTCGAAACGTCCCGCGTTAGGGCGTCTTCCCACTCTTCACTAATTTTTTCCACCCCAACATTTTTTGTATAAAAAAAAGGGAGTTGCCGGGCCTCACTTCGGCTTGAACTTCTTGGCCGAGATCACGAACTTCTCGATGTTCTCATAGGGCGTGGCAGGCGGGATGCAGCAGTCGGCCATGTGGAAGTACTTCCCGCCAGGCGCGCAGACCTCCAGCATCTTGTTGACCTTGTCCTCTATCTGCTGAAGCGAATCGTACGCCATCTCATCCGAGGCCCTGAAGGTCCCGCCTACTGCAACCTGCGATCCGAAGTCCGCGAAGTAGCGTTTCTTCTGTGCCATCGTATTGTTGTCCTTGAAGTAGCCCCAAACGAGGGTCGGCATCTCGTCCAGACCGAACTTTGCCATCTCGTCGACCACAAGGTCTGCGCTTGGACCGGAGCAGATGTGGCGCGAGTAGCTCTGGAATCCCATCTTCTTCGCGGCCTTGAGGTACTGCCTCTCGTATGGGACGCAGAACTGCCTGAAGTGCTCGGGGCTCAGGACCGTCTCGCTGCCTGCACCCGAGGAGAAGCCCGTGGCCCCAGCGGCCTGCCAGCCCTCAATGATGTTTATGCATGCCTCTGTCGCAAACTTGACAACGTCGTGCGCGAACCATGGGCGGCGGTATATATCGAATGACATGTCCCAGAGGCCCCTGATCCTGGCGGCGACCGAGAATGGCCCCACCGTGCCGGCGCCAATCGAGACTTGGTTGCCGTAATCCCTTACAGTTTTCTTGAGAGCGTTGTAGATCGTGGGAAGGTCCCCGTCGACCCTGGGGTCAGGTATGTGCACGCGGTCCAGATCCTCGACGTTCTTGATGACATAGTCTATGGGTGCAGGGAGCTGATCCTTGAAGTACTTGTCCTTCGTGCCTATTGCCACGGCCTCCACAGTCGTGTATGTGGTGACGTTGATGACATCGGGCCAGAACTTCTCGGTGATCGCCTTTATCCCCTTGTGGAGCAATACGCCGCTCTTGTCCCTGACGACATCCGCAACGGTTACCTGAGGCAATCCGATGCCGGTCTCTTTCCGGCCGAGCCACCCGATGCAAATCCTGTCGGTAGGTTCTCCCCTGAAGTTGGCGGAAACTCTTTCAAAAGGAGTCATTTCCTCTTTTGGATATCCAGACATTTCACATGCCTCCGCTCTCAACATATTGACGGATCTTCTTTGTGGCGTCCATCGCATCCTTGGCATACATGATGCCAAGCTCTTCTGCCAAGGCGGGACTTGTCGCATAGCCGCCGATTATGATCCCGGTCCTGTCGCCCCTTGTCTGCCTTAACTGATGCACCGTATTCTTCAGCGTCACCAGACCAGGGCTCACAAGTGCCGACATCCCGACGATATCTGCGTCGTACTCCACCGCCTTCTTGGTGAAGACGTCTGCAGGCACATCGACCCCAATGTCCACCACGTCGTGCCCTGAGACCTCAAGCATTACTTTGACAAGGTTCTTGCCGATGTTGTGGATGTCGCCCTCAACGGTCCCTATCACAATCTTCAAGGGCTTCACCGTTTTTGGCTCTGCCTTCAATTTCGGCTCAATGATAGCCAGCCCCCTCTTGAAGGCATCAATGGTTATCACAAGCTCCGGGAGGAAAGCCTCCTTTTCGGAGAGCCGCTCCCCCATGTAAAGCACGCCCAGAGACAGCGTATCAAAGATCTTCTTTGCGCTTGTGCCGTTCTCCAGCAATTCCCTGACT
>CAZEMX010000082.1:0-8630 GCA_964513415.1 uncultured Nitrososphaerota archaeon | reverse complement strand
TAGAATTTAGCCATTATTACCAACTCCAAAAAGCGGCTCTACCTCATCAGTTACCGCTGCAGCTATCTGATCGAAGCTGAAAACGTTATCCACAGCCTCGGTGAATTCGCACATATACTCTGCCGCAAACCATGCGGCCGGCATGGATCGCCGCTCCTCTTCCAAGAACTCGGCACTGATCCGCGGACACTCGGCCGCCGTGATCTTGTGCCGCTCCCAATTCAGGCCTTCTGCCCACTCGTGGTAAAACCAGCCACGCTTACCGAAGGGAGTAGACAGCGCAATTAGCCGCCCGCCACTCACCGCCAGCATCGGCCGGACGGCAAAATAGAGGTCGTCAGGCACCCGCGCCGCCTCATCCACAACCAAGAGGGAGACACCCGCATAACCGCGCACGTTCTGCTCCTGGCCTGGCAGGCTAACAATCCGGCTGCCATTCTGCATCTCCAGCCGAAGAGCACTCTCTGCCGCAGCCGGGAATTCACCAGCCACAATGCCATAGAACCGGGTTACATTATGGAATAGCTCCCCACTCTGCCTTAATGTGGGAGACAGGCAGAGTACCAGGCTTCCCGGCCGGTAGATGGCCGTATGTAGGGCCAGGGCGCTTGTGATGGTCGACTTGCCGGACTGGCGGCTGCAACAGAGTAGTATCCGTTTTGCATCGCTTCGGAGCACTTCGGCCTGCCAGGGGTCGGGATGCAGGCCCAGGACCTCCCGCGCCCACAGCGCCGGATCGAGAATGTAGGCGGCTTCAGCCAGACTCATTGTTGCCCCTCCGTCAGGGCCTTCAGCTCAGCGGCCACGGCGGCCTTGAGCTCCGGGTGACCTGCTAGAATCCTGGCCAGGACCTCACCCACCGCGCGCCACTCAGGGCTGCTGTAGATATTTACCTGCTGCAGGTTCACCTGTGGCTGTGTTTGGATCAGGCCCCGGATTTTTGCATAAAGATCGACGCATTTAAGCGCCCGGTCCACGGCCTTTAACGCCAGCTCAATATCACCTTCAGCCTTCGCCGCCTCTCTCATATCTCGGACAAATCCAGCCTCCTCCTCCAGCCGGGCCAGCAAGGCATCCGCACTTGTAATGTTTTGAATATCGTTTGATTTTAATAATAAATCCGGTATATGGCTCTCTCTATGACGGATGAGAGAGGTTTTTGTTAGATTGAATTGGGCCGCTATGGTACGCAACGATGGACCGGAAAGGAGCTGCTTATTGATTTCTTCAACGTCCTTATGGCTGCATACCGTGCATGTTCTGCCCATCAGCGCCCACCTCCTTTAGGCCGGAATAACGGCGTTTTTCAATTTCCGGCATCCGCTCCAGCTCACGTATATCCTCAAGAAGCTGAGCAACTTCACGCTTCATAGGTCACCATCTCCAATACGGCTTTCATTTTTTACTTCCACAAATCGACCAGCCATGAGCAGCTTACAAAAGGCCGCGTCAACTTCGGCGGCGGGATATCCCAGTCGGGCGACCTCCTCTTCCACTTCTGCGGCCGTGAACCGGCCTTTTCTGCTGGCGACCGTGAACAGCAGCAGCTCGACCAGGCGGCTCCGTTCAAGCGGACGACCACAGATAACGCAGTTCATAGCAGCTTCTCCTGCTTAGTGCTCTCCGGTACCGGTGGAGGCCCCTGCATATGGCATGTTGTGCAACAGTAGCCGTGCACGTCCTTGTCATCGTATCTGGTGAGGTCGTAAGGGAAGCTTCTCCCGCAGAGAATGCACTTCCTACGACTCATCCGCTCCTTGAAGGCCTTGAACCCTGGATCATCCCGGGCCGGAGGCTTCACAGCACTGGATTCATCGTTCTGTAAAGAATTCTCAGAGGTTCCGCCTAGTAAACCCGTTGCCGGCGGCTTCGGTTTGCTCGGCGATTTGCTAGCCATATCACCGGCAAGCTTCTCAAAGTGATGATCCCGGGCGGCGTCCTGCGCGGTGGCATCTTCGGCGGTGGAGCTATCCACGGAGGAGGAAGTGGGAACTATTGGGAACGTATTTGGGAACAATTTTTTACTATCAAAATCAATATCTATAACCTTATTATTACTATATCTGTTCCCATTGTTCCCATTGTTCCCGCTGTTTTGTTGAAATGTTTTTCCTTCTCCGACTTCTTCAAGATTCTTATCTGAGTTCTCATCAGAAATACATTCTCTCATTTTCACTGGGAACCGTGGGAACATGGGAACATGAGGTCCGCCGCTTCCGTTTTCGGCGTTCCCCAAATCGTTCCCCTCGCAGTTCCCAGTGGTGCTGTCATTGTCGCCACCCTTCAAGGGCCATCTGAGATACCATCCCCGCGGGTTCCCCTGGTTGAGTCGCATTCTGTACTTTTTGTGTCTGCCGTCAGGATCGGGGATAAGAAGCCTCATGCTGTCTAGCGCTTCAGTCAGGCTGTCGATTGAGGGCTTCTGCGTGAAGGCGCGGATCTTCTCAAGCTCGTTCAGCGTCTCGGTGGGCAGTAGGAATATCCCGTCTTCCACCCACCGGCCGATTACAGCCCCGTAAATGGGCTTGATGCCATCCACAGACTGAAGCAGCCCGGGGTTTGCAGCAAGCAGCTCCTCCAGGCCGCTCAGAAATTTGGCTACTTCCGTTTCCTCGCTCACGGCCGCACCCTGCACCTGCGTAGCTTCGTCAAGGGCCGCCTTGAAGTCTGCTGTCCGCTCAGTGATAACGTCCCCGAAGGCCTCCTCAAGAAGCGCCCAGGTCCCGGTAAGCAGCCCGTGGATAGTAGCAAGCCGGTTAGGGTTCACGTAGTGCTTCTGCGTGAACTCTTCCGCCTTCGTGCGATCAAAAGGCATTGTCTCCTTTGTGGATAGGAACTTCAGCCAGTGATAACCTAGAACAGGAAGATCCTCGGCCCTGGCCTGTACTTCGGACAGAACCCCGGGGTTAGCGCCGCCCCAATTCAGATTGAGCACCCTGGCCGAAGTCGCCGCCTCCTCCGGCCGGACCTCACCAGTGATGATGGGAGTGCATGAGAACTCCCTGGCATCCCTCAGTCCGCCGTCCTTCTTACTCCGGGCCTTCTCTCCTCCTTCAAGGACTGCATGGATCAGGCCTACGTAGCCTTCTACATCCTTCGTGCTCACGGCCTTGAGGTTGTCATATAGCTGTGGCAAGAACCCTGCCGCGGCGAATATTTCCGCTGCCGCGTTTACCGTTGATCCATGCTGCCCCGCCTTGAGTCGGGGTTCATCGATGTATCCCGGCCCATAGACGCACGTGGCGGCTAAAACCGTGCTGGTTTTTAACGTCCCGGTTAGGCCCCACAACCCCAGGCCGAACCTATCCTTCCGGTGCCACCTGGCGATGGCCGGCGCTCCGAAGATGGCAGCCACCAGGATAGGAGCGTACCTGTGGACCTTGAGGAGTTTCCGAAGAGCATCCTTAGCGGCCTGCAGGTCGCCGTCATATACCTCAGCCGGGATCTTAGAAGATAGCCGGAATTCAACCTCATCAGTTCCCAGTCCTGGCAGATATGGGGTGCTGCCCTCCCATGCCGGGACTTCAACCCGCTTAATCACCTTCGGGTTTGTAGATATGCCCTGCACAGTTTCAAAATTGAGCTTACCTACCCTGTTTTTAGCTCCAAAAGCATTGACCAGGGCGGCCCGGAACTTCCGGTTATCGGCCGCGTCCGCCGCCGGCAGCGTAAACGTTACCTCCCGGCCGTCCACAGCACCTTTACCGCAAAATACAAACTCAGTAGCCTCTTTTGCTCGTGTTTCAACCTTGATGTAAAGGGCACAGTCGGATATCCAGGCCAGGGTTTTGTTCCCGTCCTGCTCCTTGACCTGTCGAACCCTGCCATCCGGCGCTACCCCTATGGCCCCGGCCGGGCTGTCTGGCGTTACCCTTGATATCTTAGGTATTTCGCGTGGCTGTGCCATGCCGGATTTAAGGGCGCTTTGAATAGTCCTGTCAATTTCGCCTTCTTCAAGTCCTATCTGGCTGGCCGCACCACGAAGGGCGCTAACCACCATGCTCTCCTGCAGCAGCCCAGCACCTACGAATTGGCCCAGGTTAAAGGCGGATCTGTTTAACTGATCGTTTCGTGCACCCTCTTTTGTGTTGTGTATGGTGGCCAGCTCGTCCTGCAGCGCAGCTTCAGCATAGGCCCGCTCACGCGCCGCCTGGCGGCCGGCCGCCTGCTCCATCCACCCCGGGGTGCCCTTTTGCTCAGCTACTGCAGCCGCCACGCGCTTCTGCTGTTGCTCCTTAAGAAGCGCTTCTACTTTCGCGGTTTTTTCTTCTAGCTTAGTGCCTACCGATATTCCGGGAGCCTGCAGGATGCCAGCTACCTTAATTGCTGCCGGAGGTAGCTCATTCACCATTACATAAGGAGTTTTGAATTCCGGCCGGGCCTTTTCAGGCTTCACCGTATCCCCGGTGTCCGGGTCGACGTATTTATGCGAAGGTGGTATGACCTGATATGTTCGCTGCAGCTTTATTTCGCCACAATGCTTACCGTCCTTATATAGGAAAAGCTGAGCCTGCTCCGGCTTCTTGCCTATGGCTGCCAGTGCTTCGGTGATATCATCAGCCATAAACAGCAGCCCATATCTGCCGGGCCGTGTTTGCCACTTGGTAGTGGCTGGCAGGTTAAGGGCCTCAAAAACCGCGGGATCGTCCTGATCTAGGCCTATAAAGCCGCCGCCGGCCATGATACCAATATTGCCGCCCTTCGCGGCATGTTCGACAGCTTCATCAAAAGTATGTGGGTGCTCCTGCCATTCCTTTTCAATTGGCGGGGTCTTCTTCCCCTTCGGCAGCAGCACAAACCCCGCCCCGGGCTGGTTGAAGACTTCGGAAACGGCGGCCATCTAAACCGCCTCCAGCTTCGTGATTCTCCGGCGTTTGACTATTATATGCTGCCCGCGATTGCCTATCAAAAGTAGTTGGAACTCGTTAAATGCGGCGAGAGTTCCGTAGAACTTCGCCCCGCTCTCAAGCACTCCGATAATGTGTTTTCCTATCCACGATTCCAAAACCTTCTCCTCACTAAATGAGGAGAACTCTTTTATACCATCGGCTTCATTTACCATATATACACGTCCACAATATGAGTTCCGCCCGGCGACCACCGGGCGTACTCAAATCTTTTCTGTGTTCAAACTCGGCTATTCTGTTTTCGCGATCCGGCGACCGCGGATTTGGCGGCGCGGATGTCGTTCATCGCCTCTATTCCAAGGTCCAACAGGTACCTCGCGGCCTGTCCTAAGCTCATGTTCTTTTGGGCGGCGATCTTCTCGACGATTATACGCTGCTCTTTTGACAATCTCGTTGTCAATTGCTCGTTGAATTCCACTTTTCGCATTTAAATTCACCTACAAATTGGCTATTTGCTGATGATCGTTAAAAAAAACACGCGCCGCCGGAGTGAAGCGGCGCTTGAAAATTTGGTTCTATTTTTTGTCTTCATAAGCATGGGCAAAACTTTCGGTCTTCTACGCCGATCATGGGCGAGTTTTCCTTTTTGCTGAATTTGTTAGCTTCAATATAACCGTTGACGTTTTGGGCTTATGCAACCACACGCGATCAATTGCTTTCTTTTTGCGCATTTCGTACCCTTTCTGTGGCGCGCTTCGCCGCGGCCCTGCGCCGCTTCGAGCTTTCCTTTATGTGGTCAATTATCGCATAATTGCAGATTGGGAAATGGGCAGCGCGTGTGTCGGGCCGCCGGGAAATTTCCCTCTCCTCAACTATAGTACGATTTTTTTCTTCCCAAACCGCCCACGATCAATTGCTTTCTATTTGCGCATTTCTCTCGTGGTGGCGCGCTTCGCCGCTGGCCGGCGTCGCTTCGAGCTTTTCTTTATGTGGCTAATTGTGTGAGAATTCTCCGATTGATTAACGTATGTTACCGGAAAATATTGTCCTAAATTTGTACAAAAGGATAATGTTTGTGTTGGGCCGCCGGGAAATTTCCCTCTCCTCACCCTTAGTACAAATTTGTTTGCACGAATTAATCGATATCATCGTACCTCAACGCCGGCCCCTGTTAACGATTTTTTGTTTTTGACCATTTGCTGCGCCGTTCTGCAACTATTTGTCATCAATGTAAACATGGCGATGTTATCTTTTGCACGTCTACTGCTATCGAAGCGCCGCCGCATTCTGATTTTTTGGGTTTGTGCGCGACGAAAAAACCCGCCGCCGCCCGCAAACGTGTTGAAAAAGGGGCAATTTCTCGCATATGCGATTAATTGATTTTCCTCTCCGCGGGCTCCCGGGCCGTGGCGCTCCCGCAGATGGCCCGCTGTCCTGTGGGACCGCATGTACAGAGCGTTTTTGTGCACAACCGGGCGTGGCAGGCATAATTACCTTGCCTGCAAATTTTCATGCCGATTTGGGCCTGTACAGAAATTATAAATTCAGAAATTAAAAAAATGAATAAAAGAAATAGGCAGCCTTCAGGCTGCCCTTTCGATGATAAAAGAGTTAATTACATCCTTAGCGGTGGCTGAGTGGCCACATCCCCTATCATCCCACCGATTCACGGTTACATCTATAACGGCAGCTCTCCTGTCGGTCAATCGTACCGCCAGGACGGTCCGGGTTGTCTTATCATCCGTCCATGTACGCGTCATAGCATCGTGGTGTTTGAAGGGATCAAAGCCTATGTCGCATTCTCCCTTGTCGGAGGAGACTAACTCCATCGCCGCGGTGAGGATGGAATATGTGCTCATCCCGGTTCTAGTCGGGATGGAAAGCACTGTAATGCTGTTCACCGTGGCGCTAGGCTCAGCCGGGTTGTATCCCGGACAGGCCGGATAGTAGAACGGCCTATCACATTTCAAAACACGGTCCCAGACAACCGGAGTATAGTCATCTTCGATAGCGTGGCCCGGATCGTGCCGGTCGCCCGGTGTATCTACGTAGTGATCGTTTCCTAGCATCCACCCCGATGCACATAAGATGAACTTCCACTCACCAACTGTTATGTTCAAAAAATCATCTTCGGATGCAAACGTGGCCGGCGCTACAGCCACAAATATGAGTGCTGCTCCTAACAGCACCCCCAATATCTTTTGTGTTATGCTTACCATGTCCATCACCTCCAAATTCTCAGCTTCGACAGCAGCCGGCCCACAGGTTTGTTCTTGCACCGGCGGGCCATCTTTACCGGGCTGCCAGATGCCACAACCTCAGCATCCCGCACAGTCCGGGCCGCCCTGTACAGGGCGCTAGATGCCTTCCGGGCCATTCTGGCCACCTACTGTTCTTTCCCGGTTAGATGCCTGACACCATGAATCTTAACTACCCCGGGCTCAGTTTGCCCCAGCCTCGCGGCAGCCTCTTCCTCTGTGCCTGCCTCTACTATCCCGCTTCGGAGGCACCCCGCCGCGACGTATTGGATCAAAAAGAGAGGCATTCAGGCCACCACCGCGCCAGGCCTCACCTGCAGCCGGGGGATCTTCTCATCGTCATATGGCCTGAAGGCCTGCGACCGCTCCGGGAGAAGGTCATCCTCCAGCTCCTCAATCGAGGCCCGCATGGCCTTCATATGCTTGCAGGCTGTGCCCGGGTTGAATGTGTGCGCCGGGCATGAGCACTCCTTCGCGGTGGTCACATAGTAGGCCTTCTTATCCTTGCTCAACGTCAGCCGCACGTGGTTTTGCAGCTCCACAAAGGACGGGAGAGGCTCGGCCGGCCGATGCATGTAGGCCAGCAGGGCCTTGACGGAGTCCACGGTTTGCGATACTGGGTTTTCTATCTGAATGCTTAGTTTTCCGTTCATGTCACATACCTCTCTGAAGTATACTTACATATATACAGGTATACTATTTAAGCCTGACGACACAAAATATTTATAGGGAGAATGGTATTGTTTTGAGTATGAGTGAAGAGAAATTAACCACTATGAAGGTGAAGACATCCACCAGAGCCAGGCTGGCCGAATATGGTAAAAAATCAGAAACATTCGACCAGATAGTAGTCCGCCTGTTGGATGAAGTCGAACAGCTAAAAGCGAACGCGAAGTTAGGAGGCCAAAGCCCTCTTGAAGAAGGCCTGACCGCCTAATCGCTCAGAGATTATGTGACAATTATGATAGACGGATATAATACCATATTAAGCTTGCCCCGTGATCAGCTCATCACCCTGACCGTGGGACAGCTTCTCGACCTCGTGACCCAGGCCACCCAGGCAGCCATAGAACCACTTCAGGCCCGCGTTGAGGCCATGGAAGCCACTACAGCCGAGCAGGATGAGAAGATGGCCGATATGACCGGCAGGCTAACCTCCCTAGAAAGCATCGAAGAGCAGGACATCACCAGGATCTACTGCGATATCGCCCAGGATCGGCAGAGGATCGCGAAGCTTGAAAGGACGGAGCCCCAACCCATGCAGAGGGATAGAGCAGAGATCCTCCACGCACTCCTAGCAGCCAATGGCGGGAAGATGCTTGCGAAAGATGCCAGGAAGAAGATGCATCTGTCCAAGAATCGCTTCTCGGAACTCCTGGGAAATTGCGACTTCGTAGAGACGAAGCCCTACCACCTAGATAGGAGACAGGTAGTTATTATATTAAATTCTGAATTAGTTCCACGGAACTAGGAACTATTTTCATCATCTCTCATGATGGGTTGACTAGAATGCAGGAATTGGCGG
>CAZEMX010000081.1:0-8836 GCA_964513415.1 uncultured Nitrososphaerota archaeon | reverse complement strand
TATTGCCTTGAGACGAAAACAAAATTCAAATTGCATGTCTTCCCAGGTGAAGGTTACTTCGTGGAGTTGAAATGACTGTCCATGTCGACTCATGGGTACGTGCATCGATTAAGCTTAAGGCCCATATCGATGCAGGTGGCCGAGCCTTCTTCGATGGTAAAGAGGTTGAGGTTGTGATTATTGGCGGTGTCCGCAAGGTAGCACTGCCAATCTGTAAGTTCCTCTTCACCTTCGATGAACTCAAGCAGCTGGGTGCCAAGGTCGATGTGATTACTCTCAAGACTCTTGCCGTGCAAGGGGCTGAGGGTCGTTGGCGTGAAAACATCCAGCAACGAATGGATCGAGACATTCCCAGCAATGTCTATATTGCCAACGCAAGGTCCATTGAATACGCAATCTCAAAAGGCAAAGTGCCTCCTCCAGTGAGATGGATCGGTCGTCGTGGTGACAAGATGACCGATACATATGATACTATCGATGAGGTAGTTGATGCAATGGCCGCTGATAAATGGCGGACCGAATTTCGTCGTGGTGGTAGAGCAAAGAGGAAAAAGTAATGGCAAATATCGAAGTCCATCTGAACTGGCGTCAACGTCTTGCACGTTGGCTTCTCAACAAACCTGAATTTGAGACACTGCTCACGGATGAAATTCATGAGGAAGCAGAGCTGCTGAATCGTGACATCCTTGTGCGAGAACTGCGGCTTATCGATGATAAGCATCTTATTCTGGCAGCTCGTGAGAAGCAGGCATTCCTTGGCAACTGGTTGCTCAACAGTGCAGAATCTGGCGCTGACACTTCGGCCTAAGGCCGTTGCAATCGTAAATGGTTATCACGCACTTCTTCGTGAGAAGAAGTGGTTTGGTAGCCATTTACCTGCAAACCCACCAATGATCATATTCTTCAATGATCAGAGTTTTCCAGCCGCATACTATGATCCAAGAAATGGATACATACGCATAAATCTCTACAACATCATGCGGATTAAATCCGTACATATGGCCGTAGCTGAAGCCATGGCGACCTACGCATGTCATGTGTCATATAACATGGCTGTGAAGATGCACAAATCCGCCATCAATGTACGTACTGCCATGAGGCCAGTAATGCATGGTTACAAGTCTGCAAAGTGGACATACTACTATGACCATTTCATGGCCGCGATCAAATAGTTGTACATTGGCTGCCAGAAGGCGGTACAATAGTCAAATGAATTATATCGTAGTGCGCCCTTTTAACAGAGGGTTTAGTGCCGTGTCTATTGTCATGGGTTCAGACACTGCGGTTAAAGTTCCATTTGAATCTTGGGCATTGAATGATGGCAAGAAGATATTGTTTGTCAACAATAAGATGCACAAGATGCTAGCATCTCACTACATGCTAGGCTCATATCAGACAGAGGCATCATATGCTTACACGTATGAGGAAATGTGTGAGATAATGCGTGCCAATCTAGGGCCATCAGATCGTGAGCGATACCTGGCTCTGAAGGATAAGCAGAAAATAGTGAAGCCAGTCGATGGTACGAAGGCCGAAGTGGCTTTGTACATCGCACTTCGCACATTGCAGCTGTGTGGCACAGTACTTGTCGGTGTAGCCAAAATCGTAGCTGTGCTGACAGTGATTCCATTCGTGATCCACATGCTGTCAAAACGCAAATAATTCATGATTATCATCGATCAAAACGGTGTACTCCTGGCTACCCGCGGTATATAATAGCTACATGTTGTTGATGAGGTGACACCTGCAGCCGCTTCGACAACCCATCCGCTAAGCAGGTAATTCCGAAAGGATGAAGTGAAATGAGTGAAGAAAATCAAGCCGCTGGTGCGGTCGCTGCTGAAACCCCCGCCGCTGCCGAAGCACGTAAGCGTGCGGCTGCTGCGAACTTCCTGCCGATCGTCCGCGGCCGTCTGCCGCTGATCTTCGTGCACGCCATCCGCTTCGACGCCGTGCTGAACGCGATGTCGAACAAGGATCTGGCGACCAAGTTCGCAACGTCGGTCGGCAAGGTGTTCGACATCAAGAAGGGTCGCAACTTTAGCTACGTCAACGCCGAGTTCAAGCCTTCGGCCGAAGACGTGGCGCAGGCCGAATCGTGGATCGCCCAAGTCGGTGGTCAGAACGCGAAGGGTCTGACTGCGGCCGGCGACAAGGATCTGATGACCAAGACCCTCGAGTCGTACAAGGCCAAGGGCCTGGCGACGGCTGAAGAGGTCGCAGCTTTCTCGGCGGCTCGCACTGCAACGCGCAAGCCGGCTGAGAAGAAGGAAGGCGCGGCTCCCGCCGCAGGTGCGCAAGAGGGTGTGCAGGCGGCAACGTCTGGCGCAGCCGACGATCTGCTGGCGTAAGCCAACAGCGAGATAGGCCGGCCGTCTCGTTGTCCTCCCCAACGTGATAGGCCGGCCTGGCAATGGTGACTGCCGAAGTACGCATGCTGTAAAGGGCATGCCCTTAAATCAAACACCCGTTGCTGGTTCCGCAAATCAGATATGCCTGGGCATGCGACTAACTGCCCACTTATAAAGCATTACTGATGAGGCTTCAATAGCCGAAACCGAAAGGTATAATGCATGAAGGGTGCGGGTCGCAACCACATTCTGATTGACGGTGCCTGGTACGTATTCAGGACTCCTGCCACACTCTTTGACTGATCATCAAGAGGCTTCGATAGGAAGTGGCTGCAGGGATGTAGAGTAACCCTGCACTTATAAGAGTTGATCCGCGATTCTGGAGAGTGATGGGATAGCACTCATAACAGAAATCCGTTCCTTGGTCTATGCTAGAAGCTAACCTTGGATAAACAGACGGCCAGCCGGGTCAACCCTTATAAGTCGGGGCGTAGCGCAGCCTGGTAGCGCAACTGCTTTGGGAGCAGTGGGTCGTAGGTTCGAATCCTATCACCCCGACCAAGTTCTTTGGGATAGCCTATCCCTAACAGGCGGCCTCTATGGAAACTCGAGGCGAGCGCGGCGACAGGTGCTTTAGTGAAATCTAAAAGTCGTTATCGACACTGAAGACATATTCTGACTCTCTGATGTAGTGTTTTGAAGACATTTGCAGTCGCTAATACATAGAGATCCTCGTCTTCGGACCAGGCTGCATCCAAGATCCCTTAACAACGGGTCTGACTGATTTAAGTCGGTAGAAGCACTCCCCATCAAAGAGTAGTGGGAAGACAATATAGGCTCCCCTGCGGGTATTGTCTTGGAGGAATGATCCCGCCTTCGCCACAACGGGTCTTAAATCCACCGTAACTTCGCCGCGGTAAAGTGCGAAGCAGATGATAGGCTCTCTGTCTAGATTCGAGTCACGTTTCCTATCCTACCGTGACACTGCCGGTATAGCTCAGTTGGTAGAGCACCCGCCTTGTAAGCGGAAGGTCGTCAGTTCGATCCCGACTGCCGGCACCACTTGGAGATTGAATGAAGCACTTCATGATTGACCTTGAGACAATGGGTATCCGCCCGACCTCTGCCATCGTATCGATCGGCATTGTGCATTTCGATCAGGATACCATCATCGATCAGTTCTACACCAAGGTCCGCCTTGCTGACTGCTTGGACAAGGGTCTGACTCAAGATCAATCGACAATGGATTGGTGGGCTAAGCAATCCGTGGAAGCACGGGCCGCATGGCAGGGCGATGACGCTCCAAGTCTTCAAGAAGCTCTGACCATCATGACGCGATGGATGGGTATTCACGGCACCGTCAAAGAGAATTGTCCGTGGGGCAATGGCGCCGACTTTGACCTCGTGTTGCTGAAAAATGCATACGACGCCATCAATGCGGATCCTCCGTGGCAGTTCTACAATCATCACTGCTTCCGCACTCTCAAGAATCTCTTCCAAGTGGGCGCCATGCAAAGGCGTGGCACACATCACAATGCCCTTGATGATGCGGTGTACCAAACCCAGTGGTTGCACCGAATTCTCGCAGTTCACAAGATCAAATTGACTTGATAGTTCTGCGAGGGTGGCGAAATTGGTAGACGCAGCGGACTTAAAATCCGCCGGATCCTGAATAAGGACCATACGGGTTCGATCCCCGTGCCTCGCACATCGGGCCGTTAGCTCAGTCGGTTAGAGCAGAGGACTCATAATCCTTTGGTCGTAGGTTCGAACCCTACACGGCCTACCACATTTTCCGGGAGCCGGAAATCATGATCAAAGTGATTTACAAAGACAGCCAGAAGGTTGTATAATAGTACTGCTGACGCACATAGGAGATGTTATGTCAATGCAGAAGTTAATGTCCAACTACCATGAATTGACAGGCTTTCCATTGCCAATGGTATGGACTGGTCTCAATTCATATGAACGCTTGGCAGTGGTGAAGTACTGGCGTTCGAGGAATTCGAGCAAAGGAATTCCTGAATGGTGGAAAGGCTATACACTGTGGAAGACTTTCAAACTTCATTGGGTGCAAATTCGCTCCCATCTCGAAGCCATCGGTGAAATTCCTACCAAGCATGTGCCATACACCACGTTCAGAGCGCCAGGCAAATCGCACATGCAAGCTATGGTGGCAGAGGCGTATCGCAAGGCTCATCCAGATCCGATCAAGATCTGGTTCGAAGAGTCAACCAACTTCACGCCCTCCATGCTATATGAGAAGCCGAACGGCGGACAACGCACACTGCCATCGGTCTATGGCCGACTTCGTGGCAATGAGTGGATGCGTGCCAATCGAGTGATGCAGCCCATCGAAGAGATGAATGATGGTCATCTCGAGAACACGTTGAAGTTGCTGATGGAGTCTCACGGCAATCTTCAGGCCAAGTCCACATCCATTCTTGGCAAGCTGTGGCGTCATTATCAGAACCAACCTGAAATCCAGCAGAGGCTGGAAGAGTTGTGTCTGATGATGCAGAAGGTCGAGGTGCATGAGATGTACCCGATCTTTGCCACACTTGCAAAGGAACAAGCATCTCGTGGTTCGAGACCTGTGCTGATGCTGGATCTCGAGACTTCTGCTTTCGATGACGCACTGAGGGACTGGTAATGCCATTGCACGTTGAATTTCAAGATTCCGAATTGCCAGCACTCAAGGTCCTGCTTCTGCGGGCTTTGAATACCTGGAATCCAGCTGATGCGCCGAAGTGGGCCTATGAACTCGATGCTAAAGTCGAGGCCAAGCTCACTGATCTCGGCATCAATCCCAATCTGACCAAGGATACTCTGATATGAGTCCTCGTGAGCAACAAGATTCCATCGACATGATGGGTAAAGACATCTGGGTCAAATATACCGACAAGCACGGTAAGTCTCACACGTCTTACCATAGGGTGTGGGACATTGGCCGCTTCATGATTGCCAAGCAAGCTGAAGCCGCTAAGGAAGGCGGCAAGGCCGAACAGGTGATGAAGCCATGACAATGATCAGTCTCAAACGTGCAGTGACCGTTCGTCATCCGGATGGTCATTTCGAGCAAGTGCCTCAAAACAAGATGGTGAACTACTCTTGGAACCGTCGTGATGGGAGCACCGTACATCGCTTTTCCTGCTTCGATAAGAAGGGGCAGAAGATTCTCGAGTATGTCGAAGTGATTCAAGGAGAGGGGAATCCGCAATGGCTGTAGAACGTGTGAATGGCTATCGAACTTCAGATGGCCGACTCTTTGACCAGCATCAACATGCTGAGGCTGTCAAGTATGAGGCCGATTGGCAATTCAAGCAATGGTGTGAAGCCAACATTTGCCGCGGAGGTGAGTGGTCTGCCAGCATGGTGGCCAATGCTATTCTCGAGCATTGGGAGGTTGTGCCTAAATCTAACACTCTGTAGAAATTTTCGTACGTTATTTAGGACACAATAACGTACGTCCGGGACTCTATAACATATGTCCGGGACTCCCGGAGTGCTTTCCCGTAGTTATATACGTATAGCGGCTCCCGGAAAAAGCAACTCATAATAGAGCCCTATATGAGTTGATCAAAAGTGTGTACTTCCTAATTCGGATGTACTATAATATACTTACTGTTGAATTGCACATGGACAAGCATCTCTTCTTAACAGCGCGCCCTGGCAAAGTCTACACCGAGCCAGAAGAAATCAAGCATGATTGGCATGATGGTAAGGAGTTCCGTGTGTATGGAGGTCACATGATTTCCATCAACCGTAAGATCGAGATGCTGATCAAGGGGGTCACGCATATCGAGGTGGTCTATCAAGACCCTGATATGCAACCCAAGTCCATTGTCATCCCACTCTAGGAGAGAGTCATGTCGAAGAAGCCCGATGGTTCCAAGTCCACTGCCACCCGTCGCGTGCATCGTGAGATGCATCCCGACTATCCGCAGCCGTATGGTATGACCACGCGCATCGATCGCCGCGAGTTCAAGAAGCAGATCGAGACGCAACGCACGCTGGGTCTGACCACGCGCCGTCGGCTGCTGGCCACTGTGAAGGTCGAGCCCAACTCGGGCTATCGCCTCACGCTCAAGTCCCTCGAATTCAAGGATTTCGTTCCGCCGGGCGTGAACCTGCGGGACTTCAAGCTGGCACGTGCGGCCGCCGCCAAGGCCGCGGCACGTCGTCAGCCGCAACGCGCCCGCTGATAGGTGCGTTGTGGGAGTGTCATCGACTCTGCTTCGCGCTAGCGGGACCTTGTCCTTGCTGGCGGAGGCTTTCCGACGTCTGGCAGATTTTCTGACCGACATTGGACTCGGGCCGATGATCGAAGCTGTCCCGGCCATGGACAGCTGTGTCGACGTAACCTCGGTGTATGCATCGCCAGCTATGCCGACGCGCTCGTTCCTGCGTAAAGAACGATGGGCGTGCGCCCGCAAGATGGATTGGCCGTAGCAGACTTGCTGCACAGGCGACCTGGTGCCTTAGGTCGGTACGGACACGGACGAACGTCGACACAACGTGGCCGTACCATTGGAATGGGGGCTCAGCAACTACGCTGAGCCCCTATTAATTCATGATTAGAGCTGTTTACAAGGAGAGCCAGAACGGAGTATAATGTAATTGTAATGCAATAGTGCATTACACAACGCAGGAGAATATCGTGGATATTCATCGTGACAAGTATGCAACCATGGCAGCCATTGCATTGGCTGCTTTGGAAGATCCGATCGACACTGACAATGAGGTCAACTTCCCAGACCTCAGTCCTCGGCTGCGGGAGGTCACTCTCGAGCTTCTCAAGCAACTGGCCGAAGACAATCACATCAAGCAAGATGATGTGATGTTCTCGTACATCGAACCTGGATGCGTCGAGCATCAAGTGGTTCATGTCTGCGTGTGTGATCCCACCAACACCCGTCCCTGGTACTGGCTCGAAATCGATCCGGTTACTGGCCTGGTCGCGCTCATCTGAGGCCCATCATGAAGGCAGACGGACCTTGGTGTCCCATCATCATTCGTATGCAGCACGGTGAAAACAAGGTTTTCACCACTCGTGCGGAAACCGTTGCAAGACCCGCAACGCGAGAAGTCGACTACGAGGTTAGCACTGACGTGCACAGCCCGTGGTTCCATCAACTGTACATCGAAACCTGCTACGTGCAGATCAGGAGGCACTAATGAACATCATCTCTAAAGGCCACGACGGCAACTACATCCTCATGCACAAGAACCAGCCTGTGCAAGCAGGCCAGGTCATCACCAACCATCGTGGAACGTACATCGTGCTCGGTGGCAGTGCACCGCACAAGCTTGGATCGACAGGCCGTGTCAATGTGCGGGATGGCATCGTGAAGCATCCTGCGGTCTCGGACCAGTCCTTCTTTCCTGGCGTCATCGACTGCGAGTGGGTCAAGCAATGAAGACTCTCATCGAGCTGCGTAATGAGGCTCGTGATGTCTGCTTTGCTATAGCAGACGATCCTGCTAAAACGGCTCAAGAGTATCTCACACAAATGCAACCTGTTGTGCTGGCACTCTTTGCGGCCCATCTATTGACCATAATCGTCGATCTGGCAGTCCTCGACGATTATACTGTAGGAGATTTCAGTGGCACGACTCGATGATCTCAAGGACACGTGGGACGCGTTCGAAGCAACGATTCCCGAAGACATGCGACTCGAGATGGAGTCCATGTATCAGGCCTTCAAAGCCCGCATTATGTACGAGACCCACGTACAAGGCAAGTGGGTTCCAGAAGGCCAAATCGTCGGTCAACTCACTGACCGCATCCTGCCAAGGAGCCACTCATGACTGGCCAAGGTCTCTACGCACACTGGAAGGCCACCAATGGTGAGGCCCGCACTCATGTCGATGGTTGGGAGCTTCTCGAAGAAGTCGACCAACAAATCTGGGAGGCCTTCGCACGGAGGCTGCAACGATCGACTGGGCGCATCGACATTGGACTCAGCGCATCGCTCACTGAGTCCATCATCAATGATTTGTTGGAGGCGAGTCGAGCCGAGCATGGTGTCTCTATGCTCGAACCTGGCTTCTACATCGATAGGGCAACGACCAACGTCCGTGCTCTTCGGTCTCTCCTTCTGCTGAAAGAGACCCAGAACGAGAATGCAGTCTATCGAGGAGCTCCACGTGACTGAGCAATGCTCACGCTGCCTCAGCAGCTCCTTCAGGCTCCTGTCCAATGGCAAATGCACCTTCTGCGTCGGCCATTGGGTCGCCACAACCGGTGAACCATACTTCCACGCTGTGCAAATGCGATTCGAGCAAGATCTCGAAGAGCCCACGGTGCGCAACGGCCGTGACCGCACAACCTCTGGAGTGATTGGACAGCCATGACCTACATGATCTCGCACTTCCGTGGCTTCGTTTGCCAAGCCTTCGAACTGGCTGCAAAGGAGTTCTTAAAAGAGCCGTCTGCGGCCAACTGGACACGTCTCCAAAACGCAATGTGGGCCTGGCAACAGG
>CAZEMX010000080.1:0-9079 GCA_964513415.1 uncultured Nitrososphaerota archaeon | reverse complement strand
TTTCCATTTGTTCTCGTCTTCCATATATTCAAATAATGCTGTAAGCCATGCTTCTTGTACGTCGTCGTCATAAATGTCTCCGTCTACCTTAGTACCACTCTGTACAGTTTCTTTGAGCGCAGCGTAGTTTGTTACCACAGGAACAAGCTTGGAGGCTTGTGCTTCAAGTGCGGTGATACAGTTTATCTCAGCAAAGTATGTCGGATAAATCCAAATCCCGCATGATTCTCTTATTCTCTTTAATTCCTTCTTAGAAACACGCCCGTGGTGTGTAATACCTTTTTGTTCCATTAACTTATTCATACGAGCCTTCCAATCTTGTCGTTCTTCATTGTCCGCATATCCTAGGTCATATAAATTCCATCCGTAGCATACCTCTAGCGTAGCGTCAGGAAACTTTTCGATAATACGAGGCCATAGTTTTAGAACTATATCAAGAGACCTGTCATACGAGCTTCCGAAAAATAGTTTATGATTTTTCATATTTCTTTCTTTTTCTCCAATCTTTATTATATTCTCTTATTCTTGTCCCATTTTTTCTTCTGTGCTCTCTCGACCATTCTTTACTCCAACATTTGTGACACTTACCTTTTCCGTAGTGTCTTTTGTCTCCACATTTACACTCAAAGTTTTTGTATTTAACATAGGTTCCATTCTTTCCTTCAATACGATTATGTTCTCCTTGGTCTTTTAATAACTGCAAGTTCTCAATTCTGTTATCGTCTTTTATTCCGTTTATATGGTGTATCACCTCTGATTTAATCAGATATCTATTTAAGTGTTTCTCCACCACTAATCGGTGTTCTGCCATATATCCACTTTTCGAGACAAATGGGTGATCTTTTACTTTGATATATCGATATCCTCGTAGCATTTTTACCCCACCTTTCCAGTTTGGATTCTTTTCTCCCGCAACGTCGGCATGATTTGTAGAGAGTTTTCGTCTCATCCATAGAGGTAGTTTTTTCCCTTGCCAATAGCTTGTCATTTTCTAAATTATAGTTTACTTCATACCACAATGCAATCATATGTTTATTCCGTTTGAAATGGTGATACACTTTTCTTCTTCTAATTTTGGCAACATACTTCTATGGAAGTTAGACTTGAAAAAGAATTTGTCAATTCTTTCCATTCTATATTTATTCCATTCTATCTGCGAAACAATGTCGTGCGCGTCAAAAAATACTTTATTAGCATGTTTTATTTTATCTACTATGTTAGTTGCTCTCCAAACGATGAATATGTTGAAATGATCATTAAAATTACATTCATACCACGGTCGATAATGTACACCTTCATAGTCTCCGGCTTTCTCGCGAGGATCTGCAAACACTGTTACGTCGTACCCCATTTGTACCCAGCGTTTGGCAAGTTCTACAACCGCGGTTTCACTACCACCCATGCCCGCCTCAACGCCTTCAGGATCCCACTGTTCAAAGTGTGACTGTCCCCATGAGGCATAGTACACAATAGACTTTTTAGGCCATGTTTTTGGTTCTTTAATGTCGTTTGCTATATAGTGTGCAAACGGTTCGCTTCCAAGCTCATACGGAAGGCTTTCAAGTAGTGGTGATATATATTTAAGTTGTTTGGTTCGTTTTAACCACTTTGCATACTCAAACACGTGCTTTGCAGCCTCCTCAGTCTCCTGCGACTCCAGAAGCGCGTCAAGCATTGGATCTTCTTTGATACCAAGGTACTTATTGCGGATATCAAGCCAGTAGATAGCTTCCTTTACGTTAGTACGTCGTATAGCATCGTTGTACTTGAGGTTTGCTGCCATGTACTTGATTTGCATAGGATTTCCTATGGTAGTGCGAGCATGAGGAGGATCCATGTGAAGCGCGCAGTCTACCCAGAAGCTAGCCTGGTCATGAAGGCCTATTTGCGCGTATTCACGTGATAATGATAGATACGGCATGTGGTGACTAGGCCACTCCTTAACGGCGTTGTGGTACGCGTCTATGGCCTGTCTATGCTCACCCTTACTTGCATATATATCGCCTACCAGTTGCCATGCGTTACCCCGTTCCTCAGGCCACCCGGACATTTTAAGATAGTCTCGTGTAATAATAAGTAGTGCTTTTTCACGGTCGTCGTCTTTGTTTCTATCAAAGTAGACGCGCGCAAGATAATAAAGCGTGCGAGGATCTTTGTAGTTCTCTTCTTTTACTTGTAGCTCAAGTATGCGCAGGTTTCTGTCCATGTTTTGGTCTGCAAAGTCTCGTGAAGTTATATGCGCCCATACACAAAACTGGTTCTCCTTTGGACTGTAGTTGTATACAGATATACGAGGTTTGTAGTTGCCGTCTATAGGAACACTAACCTCATGAAGGCGTGATATCCACTTGAACATGTGTGGTCTCATAAGTCGTTCACGCAAGTGCTCTATTTGTACGTCGTTCTCGTCAAAGGTATTGTCCTCTTTTAGCCGTATAGAATACCAGTATGGAAACATTACCTGATCAAGTTTATCTAAAAGCGCCTTGTCAGCAATAGCCTGAAGCTCTTCCCCTGCAACCAGGATATCGTCTTTATCTGCCCAGATATACCAGTCCACACCTTTTATCGTGTCTGCAAGTTTAAACGACTCGTTTCTAGCCTGTGCAAAGTTTGCAAAGAATACACCGTTCTCGTCAGTGGCATATATATCAGGATGTGTTGCCGGAGTTGTTACAACGTAGCTTCCTTTATGTTTGAGTATGAGTTTTTTAAGTCTATCAAATTTACCAGATACCCCAGTAATAACCACAACAAACGTATAGACATACGGCACGAATGACTCAAGCATACGCTCCATCTCGTCACACTCGCTGTCGTCTTTAACAATAGAACACAATACAATCTTAGATCTTGTCGCTTCCTTTAAGTCCTGCATATCGGTTAGCAAATCTTTCTGCAAACTTTTTATCCCAAACTTGTAATGGAAAGATTATCTTCATCATCTGGTGAATAGGCATTGGTATCTCCATTTTATGTTGAACCGTTGCCCCACCCTTTTCTCTTGATACCCCATACCGTGAGGACTGCCGCCTCCACTCCTTCATATGCGCGTAAAAGTCTTTACTACTCGTAGGATACAGTATCTCAAATCCTTTGAACATATAGTCTATGGTGTTCCAGTCTAGTGAAGTCTCAACGCGAAGTGTCGAACCGTTCTTTTTGGCAAGTTCTATAAGTTTGTCTACAAACTCAACAAGAGGATATTCGTAGGGTACCGAATCTATACCGAAGTGTCGCAGAGGATCTATGGCCGTATCTATAGGTTTACCGCTCATGTAACAATAAGCATACAACTATATCAAAGTAATTTCAAGGAGTTATTTAAGATATGAAGTTAGATCTATTTTAGAAAGCTCAACTCTACCATGACAGGATTTACAAAGAAGAATAAGATTATCCAATTCATTATTTTTTTGATCTTTAGATTTCATTCTTCCGTTTCCATCCACGTGGTGAATACTTAGTTTTGACTTCCATTTCAATATACTTTGCTCGTCTGACATACTACACACAGCGCATGTATGCCCATATTTATCAAAAACTATATTTCTCATTCCGTCAAAATATTTTTTGTCTTTTGACTTTTGATCTATTTGTCTATATGCATCAGGATTTAGTACTGTTCTCCATTTTCTATCATAAAGCGCTTTCCTCAGCTTGTTTTCTGGCTTACTTATCCAATCTTGATAGTATTTTGCCTGTCTGTCTTTTAATAATCCTTCTTCTCGTAGCTTATCCTTATATTTCTTGTCGTACTTGCTTCTCATTGCTCTGAAGGCAGGATCGTTCTTTTTCTTGTTGTAGCTTTTGGAAGCTTCTCCAGATAGGCTCCTATAACACTTTCTACATACCTGGTGCGCATAATGTTCTTTGTCTTCCTTGCAGTTCCAGCAGTTTATTATCATAAAAAAAGGGGAGCTATTTCTAACTCCCCTAATCTTATCAGACTTGATTCTAATTGTCAACCATAAAGATTGATGTAAACTAGGATCAGCCTAAGACTGCATACCCCGTTCTTTTTACACTCGCTCTTTCAGCTTGTGACTCAAGCGTGAGTTCCGTAACGTACATTCCACGGTCAGAGTCTCCAACTTTGGAAAGCTCTTCGTATTTAGGTTCTCGTCCTGTAAGGAAAGCCATTTTGTAGAACTCTTCTCGCAAGGCGTATACGTGAGTTGATCCTGCAGTATTATGAACGTCTTTATGTGGAATAACTTTTACGACTCCTGAAGACGACTCATAGATTGCAACGTTGTTGTAAATTGCATCCGGTTGGTCAGTGTAACGAGTAACGCCGGTGGTGAAACCTGCGATCTTTCGTTTAATGCCCATAGGACACATAACAATGTCAGCTACAAATCCATCTCCTACTGCGTCCCATGAATTTTGAAGAATATCTTCAAGTTCTGTGGTACTCATAGAAGTTCCAGAGTTTCGAGCGGTCAAGTTGGTCGAGATGACAGAGTTAATACCTGCCATTGCACGTGCCGTTCCTGAAGCTCCTGATGCTTTGGCTCCGTTAAGTAAAGCCCATTCCATATCAGCTTTCAAGCGGATAAGTTTGACTTTCTTTTCGTCGTCCATAGCGTCCCCTGGTAATGCGCGTCGTACCGCTTGTTCTGATCCAGAAACTTTAACAACACGTGCAAAAATTGCAGTAATGTTATTTGATCTGGTAGGTGCATCTCCGACTGGTTCAGAAGCTTCAAATCCTTCAGCATGTGATTGGTCTGAGGTTGCACGAGCGATATTTCGTACTGGCCATTCGTGGAACGTATTGTAAGCAGTGTTGGTTCCAAGGTTTGTTACCAAGTAATTACTAGCTGCTGGAGAAACGTCTCGTAAAACGGACAATAAGTCTTCACGTCGTGAAGTATCATCGTATGTATATAGTGCCATATTTTTTCACCCCTTTTCCTGTTAGCAAATAATGTTTATAACGTAAAGTCAAAAGACAGCTTTTTAGGAACTGCTTAGATTCCCAAAGCTTTCAACCTTTCGGAGATTGCTTTAGAATCTCCTCTGCGTGTTCTTTCACGAAGCTCGCTCATATCAGGCTTTTCGCTTCCTGCCCGTCCCTGTGATAACGGTCCTTGTACTCGTGCCTGTTGAGTTTGTTTGTACTGCTCAACCGCCTTTTGTTCAAGTTCCTTTGTATTTGGTCGTTGGTAGGTTCTTTTTACCTCGGCGATAATGTTGGTAAGAGGCTTGTTCTTGCCCTCCCACACATTCTCCCGCATGACCCTATCTCGTACCAGGTTATACAGTTCTGGATCGAATGTATCCTTGTTTAGGGGATTCATTTCAGGATGTTCCTGATATGCCCGCTGCGTTTGCTGAGTTTGTTCAAAACGAACATAGTCAGCGCGCGCTTGTCTTGCTTCTGCTACGGCTTGCTGTGCAAGCTGTTGAGACTGTGCAAGTGCTCGGTTAAGACCCGCAATGTCAACGTTCCCATTCTCGTCCACAAACTTATCAACGGTTGTATTGATCTGATCTTGACTCAAGTTTTGAGTCAGTGCAGGATCAACGTATGACGGTGTTTCTTTTTGTGGATAGAAACTGTCATATATAGAAGGTATTGGAGTTTCCGGTTCTTGTGGTGCTACCGTTGCCTTAGCTTTGGCCTCGGCTTGCGCCACTTGTTCCTTTAACTTTGCAATGTAGGATGCAGTTCGCTCTGGATTCTTTGAGTTCTCCAGCGCTAACGCCTCCTCATCCTCTATAGGTGTTTGATCTGAGCTAGGCGTTGGCTCTGGCTGTTGTACCTCTTCAGCCGACTCGATGATTTGCTCATCGGTAGCGCCCTGGTCCGTGGTTATTGGATCCATAATGATTTTTATAGCTCAATTGATAAACGGCGGAGCTTCAGCCGTAACCTAACTAGATCATAACGCATACCCCACTGTGGAAGTCAAGTTTTAAAGCTAAATTATTTGGAGATTCCGACCAACTTACCGTCTTTTATTATGAAGCGCCCCATATCAACCCAGCCGCTTGAGCAGCGAGTACATGTAACCTCAATAGGTCTAACACGCTTCATAACATGGTCGCATGAGGATAGTTTTGTAACGTCTACCGCTGCCATATCGGCACCAAAACGCTCACGGTTCTCGTCGTAAAAGTCTTGAGGCTGTGGTGGTAGTTTGTCAGATTGCATACGAGTCTTTGTTCTCTTGCTTTTGTGCTATGGATTTTATAACGCTGTCCTGGCTATTCATAAAATCGATAATTGCCTTGACCGCATTAGTCTCGCCCACCTTCTCGGTATAGCGGAGGATAAGCTCCTCTTTAGTCTTAAAGTCCTTGGGTTGGGGGTAGTTGGCCTGTGAGAGGTTGAGCAGAAACGGTAGGAGATACTCCTTCCAGCCCGAATGATCCGCTAGTTGTAGTAGGCTGTTGGCCTGCTTGAGGAGCTGTCTGTCCTCCTCCGATAGGTGGTTGTTGTCCATTTATTTGTTGTGGTGCAACTGGTAACTGTTGGCCTGTTACAAATAGTCCTTCCGCGTCCTTCATTCCAGCGTCTTCAAATGATTGTATCAAAAGATCCTTAATATTCATAGTCTCACCCTGTGCTGCAAGCATTTGTTGGACGGTAGGATTAAGTGCGGTAGTAAGTGCAACTTGCCGTGAGCTTTTAAGGTTTGCGCTTGCGCCACTACTCATAGAGGTAACGTCAGGAATGTAGTCGTATACACCGTCAAAGTCCTCACGTTGCAGGTACAGTTCCGCCTCCTGTCCATTGTCTGACACGTGTAGTTTCTTTTTGATCTCGTAGTTTGCAGGATTCTTCTCGTCAGGATTAATAACTACCGGATTGGTAGGAACCGCAACGTCCTTCATAATCTGGTCAAGTTGTTCTGGTGAAATGTTTTCAGGATTCTGCTCTATGGTTGCCATAATCTCCTTTAAGGCATAGTCAGGTACGTCCGTACCGTCTAGGTTCATTTGTTGAAATTCACGTATGTTGTCCTTGCCGATAATCTTTAGTACCTCGTAGTGTTTGGTAGGATCGTCAAATAAGTATTGCTTGTTATTAGAAACCCACATCATCATAATGTCTTTTAAAAATTCTGATAAATAGAGCTGGTTATACTGATCGCGGTTGTTTTGTTGTGCTGCCAAGTCCTTGACCTCTGTGGCGGTCTTTTTTGAGAACGATTGTGTAATATTACTAGTACCCAAAGACTGGTCGCCCATGGCCGTGTTAAACATGGAGATAATTGCTGGAAACGTAGCAGTAAAGTTTTGTATCGTTTGTCCGCCTACACGCATTTCCTCGACCATATTAGGAGACTGCATAATCCACCGTGCTCCAGGACCGTACTCAATGGTATCAATACGTACTCCTGATGAGGACACCTTAAGCGGAGGACGCATAGAGATGTTCATTTCGTCTACAAAGCCACAAAGAAGTGCATTTACCGTGCGTTGTAGTCCTATTACAGGCTCAACCTCCGACTCGCCGTATATGTCGTCACCTATCGGATAGTAGCGAAGCATAGCAAAAGGCAACAGGCCGTGCTTATATGGATTTGGTGCATTCTCAACAATAATTTCCCCATCCCGTGGTAAGAATATAGAATAGGTGTTACGTTCAAAGTCCCACTCTGTTACTACCTCAAGTACCGGATTTTTTGGATCGTCCTTCTCTCCAACGCGGTTCTCAAGACCACGGTTTGCCTTTACAATAGACTCGTATGAGCTATCTTGTCGCTCGTCGCTCATTCCACCCTTTGATATAAGGTCTTTGAGCTTTTTAACATCGTACCCACGATCTTCTAGTACGTCTATGGTGGTAAATTCACGATACTGAACCCGTCGTGCGTTGCGTATGTGTGTAGCCGATCCGTCAAAGGAGATATCACGAGGATCACAAATCTTTATTTCGTTAGTATTTCTATCGTTGTCCCAGTAGACGTATGCAAATGCCGCACCATATACACGGTTTACCTGATCGGCAAGTGCTACTTTCTCAATCATAGACCCGCCGGTGTTAGCGTTATCCCACTGAAAGTCTAGTAGTGTGTTTTGAATCTTTGCCTTTACCATGTCCCCACCCTCACGAGGCACAAGTCGTCCTTGTAGCTTTGCATTAAGAAGTCGTGCAGTCTTTTCAAGAATAGTTGTACGAAGTAAAGGAACGGTTACTACACTGTTATATGGCCAGTTACTAGGAAGCTTGCTCATGTACGCACGCCATATATCATTCCACCCGTTTTTGCGAGTTCTACGCGTATCCATGTCCTGTCTGCCTCGGTTGTAATGAAGCATTAGTCTATTAAGAAGGTCGTCTGTTGCCATGCTAGTAAATATACTTTTACTTTTGCGTGGTATGCAAACGAGCGGAAAGCTTTGCGCAGTTATCTACTACACACAAAGGACACACACGAATAAATTCACCTATTGGATACTCATACAGAAATGGTCTTATGTCTTTTGGCTGTTGGACGCGGCACGACTGGCACGACCATACCTCCTCGACTTCAACTTGCATAAGTGAGCGGTGATCCTCCGTACCCCATTTAGACCAAAATCCCGTCTTTCCTTTATATGACACACCTTTTTTGAAGAATTCTTTTTTCATATCTTCCAATCGCTAAAATCTTGCTTTGGTAACTCTATTTGCTTTTTATATGACACTGCCAGGTATCTAAATGCTGCCAGAAGATCATAGTGTCCGCCCGTAGGGTCACCACTATCCTCAAGGATAGGAACATTCTCTCCCGTTGACGTTTGTTTCCATGATAGACGTTCTATTTGTGATACAAACTTATCGGTATGACCGTTTTTTAATACAAATAGTCGTGGTGCGTTCTCAATGACCCGCCCGTCAGGTAAGCTTACAATACGTCCTGGTACCGGCTTTAGTCGTTCGTTTACCTTGTCGATACAAAACTCAACCCAGCCTTTATATCCTTGCCCTATGGTCTTATTAGCATTCTGTATATGAAGATTATGCATACTAAACTCTTCAACCCACTGTTTACCCGACGGATCGCCCCATGCCGGAACAAATGAGAGTCCATAGTCTTGTGCGCGTATAGCGTCAGCGTGTTCTTTAACACTATGTGAA
>CAZEMX010000079.1:0-9109 GCA_964513415.1 uncultured Nitrososphaerota archaeon | reverse complement strand
CTCCTGCCCCTATTTTGTATGGAGGCTTGACTTATGAGCAAAGATATGGGTGAAGTTTCGCCCTCTGAAGTTATTCAGATCGTCGGCCGCACAGGCGTAACCGGAGAAGTGATACAGGTCAGGGTGCGCGTCAACGAGGGCAAGGACAAGGGAAGGATCCTGACTCGCAACGTCAAGGGCCCGATAAGGGTCGGGGACGTTCTGATGCTCAGGGAGACCGAGCGTGAGGCAAAGAAGCTCATGCCGAGGTAAAAGTTATTAAATTGCACAGGTTAACCGTTTTGGATTGGGGCGTTAAAGATGGTCAGGGTATTCAAATGTTCGTTCTGCAGCAAGGATATGCCCGTTGGCAGTGGCATGATGTTCGTAAAGAACGACGGCACGATCCTCCGCTTCTGCTCCAGCAAATGCCGCAAGAACATGCTTGAGCTCAAGAGGGTTCCGCGCCGCTTCAAGTGGTCAGCCAAGGTGCCTAGCAAATGATCGAGCGCACCTTCGTGATGATAAAGCCAGACTCCGTGGTCCGCGGCCTCATCGGCCGGGTCCTCCAGAGGCTGGAGGCGAAGGGCCTAAAGATCGTGGGCATGAGGATGATCCGCATGTCGCAGGAGCAGGCTGGAAAGCTCTATGCCGTGCACAATGAGAAGCCTTTCTTCGGGGACCTCGTCGGCTTCATACGCTCGGCTCCGGTGGTCGTTCTGGCGATCGAGGGCGAGAGCGCGGTGGCCGTGGTCAGGCGCGTTATAGGCGCCACCGACTCAAAGGAGGCACAGCCGGGCACCATCCGCGGCGACTTCTCGTGCTCCAAGAGCATGAACGTGATCCACGCATCGGACTCTACCGAGAACGCGGCCAAGGAGCTCTCGATATTCTTCGCGCCTTCCGATCTTGTGGAATATTCGCGGCTCGACGCAAAGTGGGTATCCTGAACCCGCCCCGCTCCGGCGCTAGCCCGCGGGCCCGGGCCATCTCCCTCCTCCCCGCAGCTAGACCTCTACTTTTTATAAGGGCGGGCGTTTTTCTAAAGCAAGGCGAATCACAATGCCCGTCAGACAGCCCATAGTCACCGTGCTCGGTCATGTGGACGTCGGCAAGACGCTGCTGCTGGACAAGATAAGGGGTTCTGCAGTAATGTCGCGCGAGGTTGGGGCCATGGCTGCGCAGTGAGGCGCAGTGGCAAACCCAGCACATCGGCGCAAGCTTCCTGCCAATAAGCGTGATCGAGAACTACTGCAGCGCGATAGTCAAAGGCTTCCAGTCCAAGGTGAGCATCCCCGGGATACTCATCATAGACACCCCCGGCCACGAGGTCTTCTCCAACCTCAGGATGAGGGGCGGGTCGGTGTCTGACATATCGATCCTCGTCATAGACGCGATGGAGGGCGTGGAGAAGCAGACCGAGGAGTGCATCGAGATCCTCCGTTCGCGCAAGACACCGTTCATAATCGCCGCGAACAAGATCGACAAGGTTACTGGCTGGGTCCCGCACCCCGACAAATCGTTCCTAGATGCGCTGAAGCTCCAGACGCCCCTGGTCCAGAACCGGGTCGACGAGAAGATATACCGCATCGTTGGCGGCATGGCCAGGTTCGGCTTCTCGTCAGACAGGTACGACAGGATACGCGACTTCACGAAGGCGGTGGCAATAATCCCCACCAGCGCCACGACCGGGGAGGGCATACCCGAGTTGCTGGCCCTCCTATGCGGGCTCGTGCAGCAGTACCTCGTCAAGCGCCTCGGCGTCACCGACGGCCCGGGCAGGGGCGTCATACTCGAGACGAAGGAGGAGCCCGGCCTGGGCAGCACAATAGACATGATACTCTACGACGGCGTGATCAACAAGGGCGACCGGATAGTCGTCGGCAGCTTCGACGGTCCGCAGGTCGCCAAGATACGCGCACTGCTGCTCCCGAAGCCTATGAACGACACCATGGACCCGGAGGACAAGTTCCAGTCCGTGGAATCGGTCGCCGCCGCCGCCGGGGTGAAGATCGTCGCCCCGTCACTGGACAATGCAGTGGCAGGCGCCCCAGTAATGGTTGCTAACGACGAGGAGTCGCTCCAGTCCGTCTCCAAGAAGATCAAGGAGGAGATTTCCGAACTCAGGTTCTCCTCCGACAACGAGGGCGTGATCGTGAAGGCCGACACTCTGGGCTCGCTCGAGGCGCTCGTGAAGTTCCTCAAGGATCAGGGCGTGCCGGTGAGGATCTCCGAGATCGGCCCGGTGAGCAGGCGGGACCTGATAGAGGCGGGCATAGTGAAGCGCAGCAAGCCCGAGCTGGCGGCGGTCGTGGGCTTCAACATCAAGGTTACCCCCGAGGCCGAGGCAGAGGCTAAGGAGTGGGGGGTCCCCGTCTTCACCAGCAACGTGATCTATCATATCGTGGACGACTTCAAGGTCTGGTCCTCCAAGCTTGTGGACGACATGCGAAACCGCGAGTTCAGCTCCATAGTGAGGCCGGGGGAGATCAAGATACTGCCCGGCTGCATCTTCAGGAAGAACTCGCCTCCGATAGCCGGGGTAGAGGTCACGGGCGGGGCGATCAAGCCGGGATACACCCTCATGAAGGCGAGCCTAGAGCACATTGGCAGCATCAAGGAGATCCAGGACAACGGGAAGAACCTCCAGGAGGCAAAGCGCGGCGACAAGATCGCGATCTCGCTCAAGTCCGACATAACGCTCGGCAGGCAGGTGGTGGAGGGGGAGCCCCTGTACGTATCGATTCCCGACAACGACATCTTCCTGCTGAAGGAGAAGTACAAGGATAAGCTGGGCGAGGACGAACTGGCGATCATCGAAAAGATCACCGCCATCAAGTGGAAGCGCTCATCGTTCTAAATTGGGCGCCGCCCACTTCCCCAACGCCCGACCGAGTGCGAAAGGGATATAAACTAAAATAGGTTTTTGACTTCTATCAATAACAGTTACTGCGGTGATCTGATTGGTAGAGTTCAAACTCGTATTATCGAACCCTGCAGATGGGAAATCGAAGACGATAACCGTAGCCGACGCGCAAGCCCAGTCATTCATAGGGCTCAGGATCAAGGACGACTTCAACGCCGACGCATACGGGTTCCCCGGCCAGATGGCTGTAATCACGGGCGGGAGCGACAAGAGCGGAATTCCGCTGAGGGGGGACATCCCGGGCGGATCAAAGAGGCGCATACTCCTGGCCGGCCCTCCGGGCTACAAACCAAGGAATGACGGCGAGCGGCAGAGGAAGCTCGTAAGGGGAAGCATGATAACCGAAGACATAGTCCAGATAAACGCGACTCTGACCGTTGCACAAGCAGGGAAGAAGTCTTGAGCGATGATAAGCGGCAGCCCGAATGCAACATAGGCCTTACCGGTCACGTCGACCATGGCAAGACCACAGTCGTCGCTGCCCTCAGCGGGACCTGGGCGGCCCATCACAGCGAGGAGCTGAAGAGGGGCATCACAATCAAGCTGGGTTACGCTGACACCGTGTTCCGGAAGTGCCCGAAGTGCCAAGAGCCGGAGTGCTACACGACCGCGGAGAAGTGCCCTGTGCACAACGTCGCGACGGACTGCCTCAGAAAAGTCTCCTTCGTAGACGCCCCGGGCCACGAGAGCCTCATGGCAACCATGCTCTCCGGGTCAGCGCTCATGGACGGCGCGATGCTGATCATCTCTGCCGCAGAGGACTGCCCGCAGCCACAGACGCGCGAGCACCTCGTGGCGCTTGAGATCATCGGCGTGAAGAACATAGTCATAGTGCAGAACAAGATCGATGCCGTCGACCAGGAGAAGGTCGAGGCGAACTACAGGCAGATTGTAGAGTTCACAAAGGGGACGATTGCGGAGGGCGCTCCGATAATCCCCGTCTCCGCGCTGCACTGCGCGAACATAGACTACCTGATAGGAACTCTGCAGGAGCGCATCCCGACGCCAAGGCGGGACCCCACAAAGCCCGCGAGGCTCTACGTGGCGAGGTCCTTCGACGTGAACATGCCCGGCATGACCGTCGACAAGCTCCGAGGCGGCGTCCTGGGCGGATCCCTGCTGCAGGGCAAGTTCAATGTAGGCGACGAGATCGAGATCAGGCCCGGCACAAAGATTGAGCAGGGCGGGAAGGTTTCATACGAGCCGATCTGCACCTTCATCTCAAGCCTCATGTCGGGCAGCACGGTGGTGAGCGAGGTCGGCCCAGGAGGGCTCGTTGGCCTCGGAACCATGCTCGACCCGACCCTCACGAAGGCAGACAGCCTCGTGGGCAGCGTCGTTGGGAAGCCCGGTTCGCTGCCCCCCACCAGGGTGGAGCTGAAGCTGAAGGTTACGCTCCTCGACAGGGTCGTCGGCACCAAGGAGATGCAGAAGGTTGAGCACCTGAAGGCAAGGGAGAACCTGATGCTGGTCGTCGGGTCTTCGGTGACCGTGGGGGCAGTCACTGCTGCCTACAAGGACGATGCGCAGCTGCTCCTCAAGCGCCCAGTGTGCGTAGAGGATGGGGCGCGCGTGGCGATCAGCAGGATGCTGGCGGGAAGGTGGCGGCTGATCGGCTATGGCTTCGTCCAGTAGTCCCAAGGGGCCGCTGCTCACTGTCATTCTCGACACCAATATCCTGATCTACTCTGCGTCCCAGCCATTCGACATAGCCCACTCCCTGGAGCAGAGGTCGCTGAACTCTGTCCTTGTCCCGTCGTTCGTCATCGCCGAGCTGGAGTGCCTGGCGAGGGGATCGAGGAAGAGGAGCAAGGTGGCCGCGCTGGCCCTGAGGATAGCGTCGCAGTTCAAGGCGATCCAGGCGAGCGTGGACGGGCGGACCGTCGACGACAAGCTGGCCAACCTGGCGGCGCGGGAGGGCTACATAGTCGCGACCGCGGACTCCCCGCTCCGCAGGAGGCTGCTGGCGATGGACGTCCCCGTCATCTACCTCAAGGACGGCAGGCTGATCACCGAGCACGTCCCCCTCGAGTGACCGCCCCGGCCCGGCGCCGCGCATGAACAGCCGCTACCTGTATCTGCACTAAGTTTTTATAGCCCTTTGAGTAGCCTTATCCAATAATCATTAACTTCTGGTGATTGTTAGTGTATAAGCTTCTCCACATGAATGATGTAGTCCGAATTCCGCCGGAGAAGTTCGGGCGCTCTCTGGACCAGATCGCATCCGAGGTGCTGCGCTCAAATTACGAGGACGTTGTCATGCGCGAGTTCGGCATCGTTCTGGCCATCCTTAACGTTGAGGTCAAGGGCTTTGGCAAGATACTGCCCGGCGACGGGGCGCTCTTCTACAAGGCGTCATTTGACATGCTCGTTCTCATGCCCATGATGCAGGAGGTCGTCGAGGGCGAGGTCGTCGAGGTCAACGACTATGGCATATTCGTCAGGATAGGTCCAATCGACGGGCTGGTCCACGTCTCCCAGATCATGGATGATTACATAACCCACGACCAGAAGAGGAACGCCCTGATAGGAAGGGAGAGCCAGCGCATAATCGAGAAGGGCAACTTCGTGAGGGCAAGGGTCAGCACGGTGAGCCTGAGCAGGGGCGGCTCCACGCGCAGCAAGATAGGCATGACGATGCGGCAGCCATTCCTAGGCTCGACGACGTGGATCGAGGCGGACCTGAAGAAGCTCCGCGGGGAGAAGGCAGAGGTCGCCGAGCAAGCCCCACAGGGTGAGAAGAAATGAGCAGAACAGGAAAGGACGCCCCGTCATCAACGAAGTACGCGTGCCGCAAGTGCAAGATCATACTGACCGAGGACCAGACCAAATGCCCGATCTGCGGGGGTAGCGACATCTCCGACGAGTGGAGCGGCATAATCATCATAATGGACCTGAACGCGCAGCTCGCCAGCGCCATAGGCGCGAAGCAGATTGGAAGATACGCCATCAAGGTGCGGTAAGCGTTGGGCCTCCTGAGGATGCCTGATTCCCTCAGGGGCGAGCTATCGAAGACTTTTGGCATTCTCCTGACCGGCACGCCCGGCGAGAACGTGCAGAGCGCACTGAGGATAATCCGTTCAAGGCGCCCCCCGAAGGTGATCATCGTAGGCGACTTCACCCTCCATCACTTCTTGGAGGCCGGCTTCAGACCAGACATCGGGATATTCGACACGAAGACGCGCAGGTCCGACTTCGTCGGTGCCATCGACGTGGCGGACGCCATACGGGTCCGGAACCCTCAGGGTTGCATCACCGACGGCGCCGCTGCCGCGCTGGGGCGGGCGCTCCTATCTGGGGAGCCTGCCATGATCCTGGTCGACGGGGAGGAGGACCTGCTCTCCCTGACTGCCATAGAGAAGAGCCCGCTAGGCTCGCTCGTCATATACGGGATGCCGAAGAGGGGGATGATCGTGCTGACCGTCGATGAAGAGATAAAAGAGCGGATAGGCGGGCTGCTGAAGAAGTTCACAAGGGAGGAGTGACGGCGCGCCTAGGCGCGCCGCCTCGTGCCCCCTGTCAGCACCAGCCTTTCAGCTTCATGGCAGCCGTCACGCGCTCTATTGCGCAGACGTATGCCGCCATCCTCATCTCTACGTTGTACTTCTTGCAGCTCTCCCAGACGTTGGCGAATGCCACCGTCATGAGCTTGTCGAGCTTCTGCAGCACCTCGTCGTATGTCCAGTAGTAGTTCTGCACGTTCTGGACCCACTCGAAGTAGGATGTGCTCACGCCGCCTGCGTTTGCAAGTATGTCCGGAACAACGACCGTGCCCCTCTTGAAGAGCATCTCGTCGGCCTCCGGCGTCGTTGGGCCGTTAGCCCCCTCGAGTATGAGCTTCGCCTTCACCCTGCCGGCGTTCTCCTTCGTGATCTGGTTCTCGAGCGCCGCCGGTATCAGTATGTCGCACTTGGCCTCAAGGACCTCCTCGTTCGTGATGCCCTTGCTGCCCGGCAATCCTGAGAGCTTGCCGTTCTTCTGCTTGTATGCAAGCGCCGCCTCGACGTCGATCCCCTTCGGGTTGTAGATCCCTCCCTTCGAGTCGCTCAGAGCGACAATCGTGCAGCCGAACTCCTGCATGAACTTTGCGGAGTAGTATCCGACGTTCCCGAAGCCCTGGACCGCGACATCCGACTTCTTGAAGTCTATGCCGAGCTTCTTCGCGGCCTCCCTGGCCACGATTGAGAGCCCCCTTCCGGTCGCCTCGGTCCTGCCCAGCGACCCGCCTATCTCCAGCGGCTTGCCGGTAACGACGCCCGGGTTGTTGGAGCCCATGTACTTGTTGTACTCGTCAAGGAACCATGCCATCTCCCTGCCGCCCGTGTTGACATCTGGCGCCGGGATGTCCATGTCCGGGCCTACGATGTTCCTGATCGCCGCGAAGTATCCTCTTGAGAGCCTCTCCAGCTCGCCGACGCTCAGCTTCTTGGGGTCGCATATTATGCCGCCCTTGCCGCCGCCCAGCGGTATGCCCGCAACAGAGCACTTCCATGTCATCCATATCGAGAGCGCCATGACCTCCTCCACCGAGACATTCGGGTGGTACCTCACGCCGCCCTTGAAAGGTCCCAGCGCATCGTTGTGCTGCGACCTGTATCCCATGAATACCTTGATCCTGCCGTCATCCATCCTTACGGGAATGTTCACGCAGAGCACCCTCTTCGGGTACTTCAGAATCTCATGCGTGTTAGGGTCCAATTTCATTATTTTTGCGCATTTATTCAACTGCTCTAGAGCCATCTGATATGGTGTTCTTCCTTCCATTTTTTCCTCTCCTTAGGGTCTTGGTGGCTATACTGGGCGGGTTCCCTATTATTTTTTTTCTTAGTGGCATGCCCCACGCCACGGCAAAAGCGGGCCTCACCATCCCCGCCAGGGGAGGGTCTCTGCTGGGGCGTTCCAGCCCGCCGCCCTCCCGGTCGCCCACGCCGTGCCGCTCCATCAATAGGAAAGCTAAAAAAGGAGTATTCCTTTTTCTAGCCAGATATGGATGTGGTAAGATGTCCTCGCAAGAGGTAGCGTATCAGATATCGATTATCGAAGACAAATTCAATCCGCTCATGGAGAGGCGGGAGCTCAAGCTCGAGATCGCGTCACAGGCAACCCCGAAGAGGGACCTTTTGAGGAAATCGGTCGCATCCTCTCTGAAGGTGCCGGTAGAGAGGGTCTACATAAAGAACGTCCTCTCGTCATACGGCAAGAGCATCGCCGTCTGCAAGGCGTACGTCTACGAGACCGCCGAGAGGGGCAAGCAGATCGAGCCGGCGTATGTCCAGCACAGGAACCTCTCCAGGGAGGAGCGCAAGCAGGCCATATCCGCTGCTGCGCAGGCTGCTGCCAAGGCGGCGCCGGCGGAGAAGAAGGAGTAACTGGTGATCTGACATGGTGAAATCAGCCGACCTCTACACAATCGATTACGCCCAGGGCACCGTCAAGGCAAAGAACAAGAAGTGCTCCCGCTGCGGCAGGATCATGGCAAAGCACATGAAGCCCAGCGCCAGGTGGGCGTGCGGCTACTGCGGCTATACTGAATTTATACGCGGTTAAAGGCAGTAATGCACAATGCGCTCAGTGCAATATGTGCTGGGCATAGAATCAACTGCCCATACTTTCGGGTGCGGGATCGCCTCATCCGAAGGGAGGGTCATATCAAACTCAAAATCAGAGTACACGCCGAAGGCCGGCGGCATCCATCCGCGGGAGGCCAGCCAGCACCACGCCGCCACCGCGGCCTCCACCATAAGGGAGGCGCTCACGGCTGCACACATGACCATAGGCCAGGTCGACGCGGTCGCCTTCTCGGCTGGCCCGGGCCTCGGCCCCTGCCTGAGGACGGGCGCAACGGTGGCCCGGATGCTCTCCCAGCTCGCGGGCAAGCCGCTGGTCCCCGTGAACCACTGCATCGCTCACATAGAGGTGGGCAGGATGTGCACCCGGGAGGACGACCCGCTGGTGGTCTACGTCTCGGGCGGCAACACGATAGTCTCGGCATATTCAGGCGGCAGGTACAGGATATTCGGGGAGACCTTGGACGTCGCCCTGGGGAACTGCCTGGACACCTTCGCCAGGGAGCTCGGCCTGCCGCACCCCGGCGTCCCGAAGCTGGAGGCGCTCGCCGACGAGGGTCGGTCCTTCATACCGCTGCCCTACATCGTGAAGGGCCAGGACATGTCCTACTCGGGCCTGCTGACGGACGCCATCAGG
>CAZEMX010000078.1:0-9180 GCA_964513415.1 uncultured Nitrososphaerota archaeon | reverse complement strand
TGGGCAGGGGAAGAGCGATGTCCGGGGGTTTGCCGCGGAGCGGGGCGAGGACGGCGTGGTCATGGTGATCCGCCTGGACTCTGCGGAGATGGAGAACACGACTGCGGTGGCCCACGACAGCATTGAGGGGGCCCAGGCGGCGTGCGTGGAAGCGGGCCTGCCGCTCGTCCTCACCCGGTCGGACGTGGATCCCGAGAAGTACCTGCGGTTGCGATACGGGTTTCTGGTGGTGATAGGCGCCGCGAACGACGCCGACGCCGCGCGTTGGGCCCAGATCCTTCACACCGCCCGCCGGCCGTTCGTCTCGATCGGGGTGGACAAGGGCTGGGCAAACCATATTCAGCCGGACGGCGGCCGGATCGCCCAGAGTGCCGTGGAGCATCTCTATCAATCCGGCCATCGCCGCATCGCCCTGGTGCCGCGGGTGTCGTTTGCCGGCAAGCTGAGATTCGGGCCGGAGCAGGTCATCCCACATCCCGACTTGGCGCTGGGGGTCTACCCGTTCGAGACCACGGGCGGCTGGGACCTGTGCCGGGCCAACCTTGAAGAAGCGATGGGACGAGCCATGTCGGAATGGCAGCCGACGGGGATCGTGGTCGGGCCGGACCAGTTCGCCCTCTTCGGCCTGGATTACCTGGCGAACCGAGGTCTCCGCGTGCCGGAGGACCTCTCGGTCGTTACGTGCTGCCCGTCGGCCTTCTCGGAATGGCGGGGCCTGAGGATCACCCGAGTGGATAACCCGCACCGGGAGGTGGCCCGGCGCGCGGTGGAGGAGTTGATCAAGATGGGCGGAGGCGGCGGCTATTCGTGCGGCCGGATCGCCGTGGCCCCAGCCCTGTTCCAAGGAGAAACGTCCCGACTGATCACCGGGCCAGCCGGTTCCCCGAGGTCGGGAACTTAGGAAAGGAAAAGCTGCGAAGTGAGCTACTCCGACTCCGGTTACGATAGGAGGCATTGGAAGATGTCCTGGTATCGTGGACCTTTGGAACAGGAGATGGCTGGCGAACTATTGTGGCTTGGATGTGGCGACGAAGTCCAGTTGCTTATTTGTGACGGACGGGGAAGGACACAAGCGGTTCAGCGGGGAAGTGGCGACGGAGAAGACGGCTTCGACAGCGGCCTTAGGGCGGTGTCTTCGCGGGGGTTGTCGGAGGCTCTGGAGGCCGGGCCGCAGACGGCGTGGCTCTACGATCTGCCGGCGGAGCTGGGGGCCGAGGTGACGGTGGTGAACCCGAACAAGGTGCGGCTGATCGCCGAGGGCCGGCGGAAGACGGACAAGATTGGCGTTGAGACGATGCGTCGTGTCCGCATGGGCCGCCATCCGCCGTCGGTACGGCAAAAGGCCGGCCGTTCTACGGGTAAATCCTTGCTGCGCCGAGGGTAACCGAAGGCTGTCGACCCCGGCCCGCCCCGCCGCGCGTGGCAGGTTTTTTCGCTTGACAGACGGGTGACCGGCGAGCGAATATACTGTCTGCGGTGGTTTCTTCGCCCTCGGCAATCGAGCGGCGTGTGCACGGTGATTCTGCACAAAGGAGGTGGTTATGGAACGCACGGGGATTCTTTCAAGATCGATTCTGGCGGTGGCGATTCTGGTCGCGGCGGCTCCGGCGGGTTGGGCCGCCATCACGGTCACGAGCAACGGTCCCATGCAGCAGATCAACACGGCGGGGATCCCCGGCTCGTACATGCGGGAATTCTCTACGATCTGGGAGTCGGGCAACCCGAACGCGGGGGCGATCTTCTATGTGGATTCCGCGTCGTCGCCCTACACGTTGTATCGGGCCTCGACCACGGACGGCGGATTGACGTGGACGGCGGGGCAGCCTGCGGGCCTGGCCCGGCCGGCCGGCGTGGCCTCGCAGAATCAGCAGAACCCGGTCATCCGCGATTTCAATCGGGATGGGAACCTGACCGGTTTCTTCGGCAGCGTCCAGGGCGTATCCAGCGGCCTGCCCGGCTATCCCAACACGCTGCACTACCGGGCCGTCTCGACGGCGACGCCGGGCAACATCGGCCCGACGTGGTCGGGCGAGACGCTGATCAGTTACAACAGCGGGGCCTTCCCCGGCCAAACCGGGCTCAACGGGTTCATCGAGGTGTTCGAGACCTCGTCGGGCACTCTGCGAGGGTATCTGGCTGGCAACAGGACAGTCAATCTCACCAGCACGACTCACTTGGTCGAGAGCACCGACGGCGGGCTGACCTGGCAAGACATGGGGCTCATCCAGATCCCAGGTCCGGGGACGGCCTTCAATACCGTGGGAGCCAACGGCCCGGTGTTCTGGTTCACCGACGACGCCGACGGCCAGCGGAAGATGGGCTGGTTCTGCTACGGCGAGGGCTCGAACAACCGCGGCGTTGCCTTTCTCATCAGCACCGACGAGGGCCTCTCCTGGACCAAGCAGGCCAGCATCTTCAACCTGGTCGACGCCACCATCCGCAGCGGCGACGCCAATTTCATCTCCGATGATACGGTGCGGCTGTTCTACTACCGCAACACGGGCAGCGTGCCGTCCGACCGCCAGCTCTGGTACCAGGACTTCACGCTGACCGGGATGAGCGGCATTGTCGCCAACAACCTGACCTTGGGCGCCGCGCCCATCCCGGCCCCCGGCGCGATAGCCCTGGCGGCGATCGGGCTGGGCTTGGTGGGCTTGCTCCGCCGGCGGACGGACTAGACAGGTCGGGCCCGACGCCCGGCCGATCAATCCGGCAGCCCGGTGATCATATAGGCCTGAAGAAGGCCGCTCTCTGCGGAATTGAAGAAGGCCGTCCGCCCGTCCGGGGAAAGGAACGGGTGGAGCTGAGTCTCCTTGCGTACCTGCTCGCGGGTGTCGAGCAGATACGTCCACCGGGCGGCGTCGCGGCCCGCCTCGCCCAGGATGCCCAGGTAGAGTTTCGTGGCCGCCATTCCCCGCCCGAAGTCCGAGATGATCCTTCGCCCGGCGATATCCGTGGCGAAATGGTAGAAGTGCGATTCCGGCAGGTCCCGGCAGAGCCGGTTCCGCACGCCACCCGGAACCCGCAAACCGTCGTGCGGCCGATCGGCGGACAGGACTCCCGCCTCAATGAGGAACTCGCCTGGCGGCTCGAGCGTCTGGGTCGAGGTGATCACCCACTCGGTCCGCCCGCGCCAGCACTGGTGGCCTTGCAGCCGTTCGTTGCCGTCGCGGCCGAGAGGCAGGCTGCGCAGGTTCGTGCCGTCATCGCGAAGAACGTGCACGTCCACCCCAAGGCCGGAGAACCAATCCTGCGGCCCCTTGCCGCGTTGGAGGGCGCCGCGAGCCAACGTCTGCTCGGCGGAGTCGAACGCCGCGGCGCCCCGGACGATCATCGTCCCGTCCGGTCCATAGTGGTTGCCGTGGTCATGCTGGAGCAACAGGTCGCGAGAAGCGGCAGGGTCGGTTGACCGGCAGTATTGGGCGTGGAGGTTGCCCCATTCCTCGCCCAGGGCGATCGCCGTCGCCTCGGCCCGGTCAAGGTCGAAGACGAGCATTCCCCACGGCGGAGGCATCAGGTTGCCGTCACCGAGGAACGCGGGCAGGACCAGCCGCCGTCCGTCCGACGAAATCGTCGAGATAGGGTAGACGTGGCTGGGGCGAAGCCGGCCCCCCGAGATCGGCCCGTCAACCACGAGCACCGTCTCGCGGCCCGTCCCGTCCACCCGGACCCGCCGAAGCGTCAGCCGCCCCCCGCCGACCTCGGTCTGGTCGATGAAGTAGTAGAGCCAGCGCCCGTCCGGACTCATGCTCGGGGCCACCGCCCCGATCTCCTCGGTCAACGGCGAGAGCCGGCCGCCGTCGGCCAGATCGCACAGAAGGTAGCGGTGCTCGGGGTCCGTCCGGTCGCTCCCGTGGGCGTGAGCCGACCGGTGCAGGATGAACCGTCGGGAATCGGGGCAGAAGATTTGGGCCTCCGTGTACACATGGGAGCTCGGGACGGCCTCCTCGGTCAACTGATAGACGGCCAGGCCGTCGGGGCCCTCGCCATCGAGTAGATCATTTCGCAATCGCATGGCGTTCATCCTCATCACCCGTCGTGGGACAATTCGGCGGATTATACCGGGTCCCGCCGCGCGGCGTCACAATCGAATCGGCCCGGGCCCAGGCGGGCCAGGGCAGGGTCTGCGGGATCACGGCGGGCGACCTGGACTAGAGACCCGCCGCCCGCGTCGCTTCCGCGACGATCTCGTCGATGGCCCTCTCCTGGTCGGCGGTGAGGACGGGGGGAGATTCTTCGGCGAGGAGCCGGCGGGCCGTCTCGGCGGCCCGTTTCTCGAAGCGCTGCGGGTCGAGGGAATCCCCCGCCCCCCAGACCGGCTCGTCGAAGAAAGGCGAGAGCATCAGCTCGTCGCGGTAGTGCCGGGCGGTGTGTTCGGTCTGCACGGTGTGGCCGCCGATGCCCGCCTCCCGGATCACCTCGAGGGCGAGGGTCTCGGCGTTGACCTCGTGGCCGCGAACGCACCGGCGGACGTAGCGGGCGATCTCGTTGTCGATGACCAATTGGAGCGGGCTGAACGTGAGGGCGTTTTCGAGATGCCCGACGGTGCCGATGCCGATCGCCCCAGCCAGGATCGGCAGGAGCATCGACGCGGTCTTCTCCACGCCCACCTGAACGCCCGGCACGCAGGCATTGGTCTTGCCCCCGTGCACGCCCGAGGGGCAGCCGTAGAACTCCGAAATGAGCTGGACGCGGGCGGCGATCAGGGGCATGCGCTCGGCTCCGCTGTAACCGAAAAGCATCGACCGCATGTCGCAGTAGCCGGGGGTGATGTCGAGCGTCATCGTGGCTTGGGGATCGACGGCATAGCCGAGGACGAGCCCGCCCAGGGTCTCGGCTGCCCCCACCGCGAGCAGCCCCGCCGCGGTCATGGGCGCCGTCGCCCCGCCGTTGGGCATGGTGTCGAGGCTCTGGGGCAGCCCCCGTTCGAGATGGGCGATCATGACGTCGGCCATCACCTCGTCGATGCACAGGGGGGTGCGGGCCTCGGCATAGCCGACGAGGATGGGCTCGCGGCGATGGGCCTCGCGCCCCCCCGCCACCACCTCGCCGATCCGGCAGACGAAGTCCACGTCACGTGCGGTGAAGGTCTCGACCCCGCCGAGCTTGCGGGTGGCCTTGACCAGTTCCGCCGCCATCGTCACCGGCCGAACCGCCACCGGAACGTCCTGGGCGGCGACGGGCAACCCGGTATAGGTGATCTGGTCGAGCCGGTCGGCCAGCTTCAGGGCCGAGCGGACATCGGCCAGCGTCGCCGGTCGTCGCCGCCCCTCCAAGTCCCAGATGAAGCAGCAGAAACCGCCCGCGCTGACCGAAAAGTCCTCGTGGATCTTGAACGGCTGACGGTCGAACCGGACCTGAGAATAGCGGACGCTCATTCGCTTGGGCCGTCCGGCGGGGTCGGCGAACCGCCGCCGCATCCGGGCCACCGCCCCCTCGACCACATCAGGGGGAAAGGTCGCGTGCCGACGATCCATATCGACCCGACACCCGGCAGACCTCAGATACTCCAGGGCCCGCACGTGGTCCACCTTCATCCCCACGGTGTCCAAGACCTCGAGGGCGGTTCGGTGGATCGCTTCCATTTCCTCATAGGCGAGATATCGGATCGGTTCCATCGCTGACGTTTTCATGAGGACCTCCATCTGGGGCCCCTGGCGCCGGCTTCGGCCGGACCAGGCCGAGCCGCCCCCTAGAATTCCAGAAGCTTCGGGTTGCGGATCCACGCCCGGTTGGCGTCGAGCAATTCGCGCACCATCTCGCGGGCCTGGCCGGGCCGCAACCGACAGCATAAGGGATCGCTGTACACGAGGGCCGCCAGTTCGTCGAACGTCCCGTCCAGGGCGATGTCGATAATCGCCTCCTGCCGCAACACGATGGGCAGAGTAAGGGACTTGAGGATATCGGGCATGGGCGAACAGAGGGGGTGCACGCCCGACCCGTCGAAGCGGCAGCGGGTCTCCAGGACCGCTCCGGGTGGGAAGCCCGGCACTTGGCCCACGTTCATGTAGTTCGACCCGTACAGGAACGGGCCATGCCCGCGCAGGGCCTCGATCACGCTGACGACCGGGTCGTCGCCGTGACCGAGTTGGCCAAGAACGGCGGGGTCGCGACTGGCCACGAACCGCTCCAGGGTCCGCCGGCGGGCGTCCCGGCCGGCCTGACGTTCGGCGATGGAAGTCCGCTTGAGCTGGAAAGGCAGCTCCGCCGTCGGCTGGGCCAGGAACCAGGGGAAATTCTCGACGATGTGCCGGTCGGTGATGCTGGGCAGATACCCGATCTCCCGCCAGACGGCGAAGGCCGCCCGGGTACCCGCGGCCTCGGCCAGCGGGTCGGCCGTCACCACCTCGCTGGGAAGTTGCCCGTCGGACCGGCGGTAGCCCAGCTCCCCCAGCCGAGCCAGCACGTCGCAGCCGTCGGCGTGGATATCGGTAAACCATGAGCCGTGGTCGATGCCGGTGACGACGTAATCGAGATTCCGGGCCCCGCCGCAGCCGGCGAGGGCAGCCAGTCGGCGGACCTGGTTCTCCACGCCCGGACACAGGCCCAGGGCCCTGATCCCGAAACATCGATGAGGCACGCGAGTGAGCGGGGTGAGCGGATTGCTGACGTTCAGCAACCACGCCCTCGGGCAGCGATCGCGCATCCGGGCGGCGAGGTCGTAGAAGACCGGGATATTGCGGACCGCTCGAGACCACCCGGCGGGGCCCACCGTGTCGCCCACGGTGTGCCAGATACCGTACTTCTCGGGGATCGCCAAGTCATGCCGCATCGCCTCCAGGCCGCCCGTGGAGATCGAGACCAGAACGAAGTCCGCCCCTTCGAGGGCGGCGTCCACGTCCGTCGTCTTGGCGATCCGTACCGCCGAGCCCACCCGCTCGCGCAGGATCTCTGCCCCCGCCGCCACCAGATCCAGGGCGGCCGCATCCACGTCCATCAGGACCACGTCCAGGTCCCCCAGGCCCTCGCCGCTGATCAACTGGCGGCAGAACCCCATCGACCACAGATAGCTGCCGCCGCCGATGACCGTGATTTTCATCATTCGACCTCCCGATCGCGGCCGGAAATGAATTGCAGGAGCCGGTCGCGGGTATACGTAACATGGATGCGAAGAGCGGCCGTCGCCCGGGCTCGGTCGTCCGCCCGGATCGCCCGGATGATCCGGCCGACCGTTTGGTAATCGTGGGACGACTGACCGGTGTAGAACCGTCGGAAGTTGATCTCGCGGTAGAGGTGGATCTGCCCCATCACCTCGGCGAGGGCCCGCCGGAGGTAGGGGTTCACGCACTTCGTCAGGATCTCTTCGTGCAGGCGTTCGTCCACGACGAAGATGTCGGCCCGGGACGTGCGGCGGGTCCTGGCGTAGAGGGCCGCCAGCCCATCCGCGTCGAGGCGGGACCAAGCGCTCTCCAGGGCGGCCGGTTCGAGAATGAGCCGGGCCTCGAAGAGGTCGCGAACGTCCTTCGGGACGTCCATCGGCTCCGCCGCCCGCTCCGCCGCCGGGCCCGGGCAGGTAACCCGAATGCCCGAGCCGCGACGGGCCGCCACCAAGCCCTTCGACCGCAGGATCCGCAAGGCCCCCCGCACCGTGGCCAAACTGACCCCGAATTGGCCCATCAGGTCGCGGATCCCCGGCAGGTACGCCCCGTCCGGGAACTGCCCGGCGGCGATCCTGGCCTCCAGATGGTCGGCCAAGAGGACGTACAACGGCTTGTAGGCCGCCGCCCTCCAAGCCGCCGGGCCGCTCGCCGCCAAGCGCCTTGCGTCCACCGACCCGACCGGCCGTCTAACCAAGATCCGCTCCTTCCATCCGAAGTAGCTAAAGAGTATTCTAAATAGATACAGTTTAGATACTCTCGCGAGAGGAGTCAAGAGGGTCTCGGGATTCCGCCCGGACCAGGAGGGAGGGAGCCGACTGCCCCGGGCCGAAGGGGGCGGGCCTCGCCGCCGATCGGCCCCCCATCGACTAGCCGCAGGTGGCGATCCCTCGCCGGGGATCCAGACTGAGCCCAGCCACCTCCGCGACCCGTACCGCCCGAACCGCCTGGGCGGTCCAGGCCTCGGCCTGATCGAGTTCGGCCACGTGACCAAGCCGGGCGACGAACGAATTCACCCCGTGTCGGACGCCGCACTGGCTGATCTGCAACCCGTCGGCCCCCGCGGCGTAAAACGCCGCCGCCCGCCGCCACAGCGGTTCCGCGCCTGCCGAGTAGTCGTACCCCGCGTCGGGATAGATCCTCACGCCGGAGCCGCGGGCGAGGTCGGCAAACTCCCGGACAAACTCCGGGAGCAGGCGGCTCTCGCCCAGATCCGGGGGAAGGTAGTGGCACGGGAAAGGCAACAGTACGTCTACCAACCTTTCCCGGATGAGTGCTTCAACGTCCAGGCCGAAATACGCGCTGGTGGCCGGGCGGTTCATCACCGTCACCGCGACCTCGAATTGCCGCCCGCGCCGGCGGCCGATCGCGTCCAGCCGCGCCCGCAGGTCGCGGAAGAGAGCGAGCACGAAGCCGGCCCGGACCCGCCAGACGCGCTCGTCGGTCAGGGGCAGCCGCCGCGGATCCTCGCCGAACTCGCGATCGAACGCGGCGAGGAACGGATCTTCGAACAGAACGAACGGCACGCCGCGGCAGAAGAAGAAGTGCACCCCGTCGAGGTCGTAATTTCCCGCTTGCTCGGAAAGCAGATCGATCATCCGCCGGCGAACTTCCGGGAAGGCCAGGCTGAGGTGCGGCAGCGGCTCACCTGCCTCACCGCGGCACCAGAGGTCCGGCCGGGCGGCGAGCATCGCCTTCGGATGCAGCGGGAATGCGTGCGGGGGAAGGCGGCAGGTGAGCCGCCGATAGCTGGCGAAGATTTGCAGACCCGCGGCGTGGGCGACCCGACAGGCTTCGCGGAGCGGATCCTCGCCCCGACGGAGCATCTCGTGCAAGTCCCGCCCCATCCAGTGCGGGTACAGACCCGGCGTCCCGTGGTCGGGCAGCACGTGGCCGACCCGGGTGGGGTAATAGCAGGTGTCCTCGCGACAGGTGTTCCAGAGCACGAGGCGGCAGTCGCTCCGGGCCAGCGGGGCGATCTGAGAGGCAACCTCGGCCGGCGAGGCGACGAAGTGGCCCATGAAGTTGCCGTCGTAGTAGGTGACCAGCCGTTTCGTCTCCCTCGGCCAAGTCTCCGGGCCGG
>CAZEMX010000077.1:0-9228 GCA_964513415.1 uncultured Nitrososphaerota archaeon | reverse complement strand
CCTTCTGCAGGATTTCCAAAGCCCGCTCACCCTTCGGAGTTGTCTTATAGATGGGCCTGTCGTCACACTCGGCGACTTCAAGTAATCCTTTTTTTAATAACAAATCTAGGTGGGCACTTGCTGTTTTGAAATTCAAATTTACCTGGTAGACGATTTTCGTTTTGTTTGCGCCGCCGAGACATAGAGCTAGGATTTGAGATATGATCTGATCCTTCCTTCTCTTTTCCTGCATGGTCTGATCCTTACTTTAAATCCTTATAAAATCTTCTAATTTCTCGTTAGTAAGGACAACGGCGGAGATGATGATAGCAGATCACATTTTGTTCTATGAGATTTTAAGAACCTACTTTTCGCATTAACTCCTGAAGGTAAGGAAATAGTTAAATTTTAACTTTAACTATCTGGTCGAATCAAACACAAGATAGTTCTTTTCTATTCATTTATATACATCGAGCTTTATTTCTTCTCTTCTCTAAAGTAACTATGACGAATCAATCTGCGAATTTCACCGCAGATTTTATGCTTTTCACGATGTCCTTTGGTGGATAGCGAAAGTCGTTATACTTAAATTTTAACTATTTTGGAAGCATAATGAGAGTTCTCTTTCGTTTATCACCTGGGCTTTTGCCTATTCTATATTGACCAGGATGCCTATCCATCAATGTCTTGATCGCCTGATTGAGGAGGACGTTATCGATTTGCAGGCAGCCTTTAAGAGTCTCAAATGCGGCTCTATGGTCAGGCCGTCCCTGCAGGTACTTCTCTATCTTCTCGGCTCTTCCGATCTCGGTCTTTCCCGGTACTTTAACAGGATGCTCCAGCTTCGCGATCCTCTGCCTGTCCTGGGCGATGTCGCAGTAGATTCGGGTTATGTCCTGTTCTTCCGTGCTCTCCATCTTTGTTATCTGGGCCTGTAAAGCATCCATGCGGGCCTGAAGTGGTTCTATGACTGCCTGGGTGGCCTGGGTCACGAGGTCGAGAAGCTGCCCCACGGTCAGGGTGATGAGCTGATCCCGGGGCAAAGTTGATATGTCTGAGAAAGAGAAGGTATCTGTGGTCATGGGTTGTCACCTTGACCTAAGCAACAACAGGGAATCCTTCAGCGTTTCCCTGTTGTTGCCACATGCGCTTTTCGGCCCTTAGTTCTTGCAGTTCATTAAGTAGCCTCTCCACGATCATAGCCATATTCTCGGTGTACCTGCCTTCCTGCTGCAGAAAGCGCACAGTATCCCGCTTTACCTGGATTGTAGTCGTATCGTCTGCCATGATAGTCTTATAAGTGCTAATAGTACTTATACTTTATGCTGTAATTCCACCAAAAGTTATAAATACTTATAAGTGCTATAAGTAAATGGTGACAACCCATGAGTGGAAAACTAAGCATTCAACTAGAAAACCCAGTATCGCAAACAGTCGACTCCGTCAAGTCCTTACTGACCTACATGCACCGCCCCGTAGATCCCATGCCTTCCTTCGTGGAGCTTAACGGCCACGTGCGCCTAACCTTGTCCAAGGACAAAAAGGCATATTACCTCACGACCACGAAAGACTGCTCCTGTCCTGCCCGCGCATTCAACCCTGGCACCACATGCAAACACATGCGAGCTCTGCAAGCTTCCATCGAGGAACAGGAAGATGAAAGCATCCTACCTAAAATGTCAGAACCCTTCAGACCATACGTGGATGATGGCCCAGTGACAATCAGAACATCAAGTGGCGGGGTGGCTTGAGATGCCCCTTTTTTGGATAAAGTACATGAACAACAACGGCATCCTCCTGTCGGACGTCGTGCCCGCAAAAACGGAAGAAGCGGCGGTGGCAGTAGTTCAGGAACAGGTGTCCGGAGCGCACGTATTCGTCGTGAAAAAGCATGTGCCCAGGATGCCGATGGTTGAGGAGGCAATGGGATGAGCACAGAAGAAGCAGATACAATCTCAATCGAAGACCTGGAAGCGGCAGCGCACGCCGATATCATCCTGGAACGTGAAGGCTATGAAGGTTGGCTCCGGCGGCAGCAAGCCGCTGTGGAATGGCTGGCATCCAGGCCGGGGCTGCGGGAGCGCGTGCTCAAAAGCATTGAGGAGGTGGCTTAGATGCCTCTTTTTTGGGTTGAATACATAGCTGGAGACGCAATCCTGAAGGACGTCATTACTGCAGACACCCCAGCAGGAGCAGCAGCCACAATCAGAGAGTGGATGCCGACTGCCCATATATGCGACGTACAAGAGGCGAATCAAGATGTCAATTGGATTTAAAGGAGTGGTCGGGCTGGGAATAGTTCTTGTTTTTTATGTTATAGGACTATCCGCTGCCCAAGTAGATGTATCGCAAGCAAAGATCACAGAAGCGGATTTGGCTCCAGGATATCCGTGGGAGCTGATGCCGAGTGGCGCCTGGGAAGCAGACTTCTATACGACGGATAAGATAACTCAGTGTACTAGCGTGGATGCCGATTGCAGGGGAGATGGTTGGCTGAAAACGGCAGATGAATTCCGTGCGTGGGCCATGACGACTTCTTTTGTAAAAGACAGTGCTCAACCATACGATGCATTGCCGGGAGGAGTTATTAGTATTGTTTCTTCTGGTTCGGACGAAGGTTCTGGAGGATATTTCAGTACTACATATTGTATTTTGTTTTGGAAGAGCCCGCAATGCTGGGGATTCGTCACGACAGACGCCGGTGCGTCTTGTTCTGAGAAGTGCCGCGCGGAACATGAAGCCATGTGTGCATTTGCTCGTTCCGAGTGTGAGCGTCTGGCCAAGATCGTGTATGATCGACTACCGACCGGCGATGAAGCCATGTTGCGCGCGCAGGATGACATAGAAACGGCTAAAACTATTCGCGATAATACGAAGCCAAGCGAAGAGGAGAAAGCGGCATATGTGTGCAGATCGGCAGGAATATCTTGTCCTGGGCTGGAAGAAAATCCAGGATTGTTTGACATTGAAGAGATAGATTCTTATCCGGACAAAGAACGCGATTATACTCATTGGTCGCACGTTGTCGAAAAGATGGAAACGGAATTCAGGCAAAAGCACTATGTGGAGGTACATAACATCTTCATGACGGGCTATGAGGAGTATGCCGAATATTATTAACTGGTAGGATCGGAAAGGACGAAGCGGGAAGCCCCGTCCTTTAGGGCGGGGAGCATTCACTTTCTACGATGCCCCTAAACCGCGGAAAATCCCCGCCAGCCCACAAATACCCTATCTCCACTCCTCAAGCCATGCCTCGTAAGCATAAGACTTCCTAAACCTGGGCCGTGCATCTTGCACCTTTTTCAGGTCCGCCTGCAATCTTGTGAGCTTCACCTTCAGTCGGGCCAATCTCTTCAGGTCGCCAGTCTCTTGAAACATCCTGATCTTCTTCTGAATCAGCCTGATCTGCCTATCCACATCATCCAGCGTCATCTGTCGCATTCCGACCAAAAACTTTATATACTTGGAGATATTTATTTATACTTGCCCAACCAACACATCAAAGGAACAGGAGGCGCTTCTGCTTCCTGTCTTTTTGATGAAGGATTGAGCCTGTTTTGAAACCATTTTGTTCTTATTTTTTTAATGCGCTTTTAATTTGCTAACTTTTATAAATCTCATATGTACCAAGCCGGTATCCTTCATCAAAAGACAGGAAGTCTGAAGCTGCTTCCTGTTCCTTTGATGTGTTGGTTGGGCCAGTATCAGCCGACACATGCGCTTATGTCTCATCACGTGGCTCATCACAGCCGCATGTCCTCACAGGTATGCCACGTGGCTTGTAGTAAGCACGGACCAATCGCTTGTACTCGGTGTCCGCCTTCTCGATAACGGCCATAACCACTTCGTATGTTTCCGGTCCGAGCATGTCCTCAATCTCCTCTAATGAGAATCCGGCTCGCAGTAAGCTATAGAATTCTTCGAGAACGCCGAGCTCATTATCTGAGAGAATCTCGAATGCAGCAGGTTGCAACTGATCGAGGTTGTAAGGTCGCTCCAGCCTTTCCAGCCGCCTTTCTAAGCTATCCAGCATCATGCTTTGCCTTCCAGGATGTCCAGCCGCTGTTTGATGTTGGCGAGTGTGTCCTCCTCAAGGAGCACTCTGTGAGCATTTGTCCAGGCATTGGCTAATGAGGCGAACTGGCCTGCATGTACCAGCGGCTGCTCATCCATCAGGATCTTGTTCATCATCCTTGCTAAAGCCTTTTCAAGGTCAGCCGGTGATTTTATCTTTAACCAGTTACCTTGTCTGTTTTCAGTCATTATTATAATCTCCATCTTCTTATATTATTAAAAGTTAGCTCCTGATATTGGTTTTTATCAAAACCAGGAGGATGTGGTGCGATTTTGTCCAGCAAGGACCTCGCTCCACAAAACATGTCACAGCATGACAAGCCAACTGTCTAAAGTCACTTTCTGCAAAACCAATATCTAGAGCCAATGAGTGGTTATATTGGCTATTTTTACTACTTAGAAAAAAATCAAAAAATATGAAATATATAAAAGGGGTAGGCAAAATAGCCTATATAACCTATCACCTGCTCTAGATATTGGTTTTGCAGAAAGTGACTTTAGACAGTTGGCGACTTGACTTTTATGCCAGACCATGCCTCCGCCTGCTTGGCAAGCCATTTAACTCAGAGTTAAAGAGTTAAAACGAATCTGCGCTCTGCCCCTGCCTCCAACTACTTTTTGCCCAGCCAATCCTATTTGCGCGGCTCCCAGCATACGTCACAGGATCGAACGAGATGGTAAAGTTCTCGATATTGCAGCTTGCCATCTGGAAGAAGCCGCACAGCTATGAACTGGTGGGGATCGGGATAGCGGCGGAGATGTTCATCATAGTAGTACTGCTGCTCATCCGTAAATGGACTGCGAACTCTGGCGGGCATAGGGTTGTTCTCTGTTTTTCTAGCTAGCAGATATGCCATATCTTTATCATGCGAATGGTGACTGAATACCATTTTTCCACCTTTTGTAATATTGTACGATTTTATTTTAGCTTCGTGTATATAAAGTCTTTGATAAACCACGAAAAGTTAAATTTCCAACTATATTTTTCATGGCCTATTTATAAAATCAAACATTTTAACCACTTTTAGTAAAGTTTTGTAAGACTTTTTTAACTTTTCATTGATTCCACCATAAAACCACTATTAAGAGACTTGATTCCATCAAACCATTATTAGCGGTTTATTTCCGAAACAAACCATTATTAGGCCTTCAAATCCAAAAACCACTTAAAGTTAAATTTCCAACTATATTTTTCATGGCCTATTTATAAAATCAAACATTTTAACCACTTTTAGTAAAGTTTTGTAAGACTTTTTTAACTTTTCGTTGACCTCACTTTACCACCACTATTAGGCGACCTTGCTTATTTGCACCATTATTAGACCTTCAAATCCGAAATAAAGGCTTATTAGGCCTTTAAATCCAAAATAAAGGATTAGTTATGGATAATTATGGATAATTATGGATAAATTATGGATAAACCAATATTAGGCGACGTTATTATGGATAAATCATGTATTTTAGAGAAATATTTTTTTATATTTTTTTAAAATGGAAAAATCGGTTTATCCGTCATCATTTTCACGAAACCAATATTGGGCAGCCATTTTTCTGTAATTTTATCCGTCATTTATCCGTCATTATCCATCATATCATCCATCATATCATCCACCATATCCTCTGTGCATCCTACTTTATGCCAATGCCTTGCCAGTACGCCCCATCTGATCTGCGTATCTTCTTGATACGGGGTTTGGCAGATAGTTCTAGTGAGAACCTGCGCTGACTGTAGCAATCCAAAGTAAACGTCCGGCAGTACTCAGCATATTGAACATAAAGCATTTGATTTTTTGTCACTGCCGACTCTTCTATAACACAGCATTCAACAATAAATTGTTCCAGGCTGTCGTTGCTCCTTCTATATTCGGTAGTAGCATCAATGACTGCTTTAGGTGGATTCAGGCCTTCAGTCCAGTAAAAGTAAAGTCCTCGCAAGGCCCAATTAAGGATACCTGGCAGTTCCAATAGGAGGTCTTCTTTGAGACCACGTTGATCTTCTGGCAGGCGGTGCTTGAACGGAACCACTTTGATACGTCGCCAGAACGAAGCATCAGTCTCAGCCGCTATCATATGGTTAGAACTAAGCCAGACCTTGCCAGTCGGTACAAATGTAAAGAACTCGTGGAAGAGGAACCGTGCTGTAACCGGGTCCCGTCCTGTCCAGCTTTTGATTGTGGAGCCAGAAAATGTATCATTTGCTTCGGGTTCCGAAGCTGTAATGAATCTGGTACCTTTGAGGGCAGCAAGATCATTTCTGATAGTTCCGTTCTTAGAAGTTAAGAATGTGGAAAAATCAACATGCGCCGCATAATCACCCAACAGCCTGTATATCGTATTCAGAAATGTGGTTTTGCCTGTGCCAGTCGGCCCGTACAGATAGAAGAAGGATTCATCTTCCATTGATCCAGTGAGAGAATATCCAACTGCCTTCTGAATATACCGGCTTAGATCATCGTCGCCATCCGTCACATCCTTCATGAAAGACTCAAACTTCGGACAGGTCGCCTCCGGATCATATTCCGGACCAATTTTTTTTGTGATAAGATCTTCCGGCTTGGCCGGTTCCGAACAGATCATCTCTAGGTCGATTGTAACAGGTCCGGCCCCTAACAGCAATTCGCCGGCATCAAAATCAGTTGCAGTGCAAGCTATCTGAGGATATGCCCCAGCCAACTTCAACAAATTTTTTAGGCCTGCGGGACTATCTGTATGGCGAATAAAATGTAGGTATTCCTCAAAGTCACCTCCGATAGGATTACTAAGAGCCTCTTTTAATAAAACTTTTACTATTTCTCGTGCATACAATAGAATCCTATCTGTAGTGTCGACGGTCCATCTGTTTTCATCCCAGATAAACCATTTTTTCGAATCATGATCGAACTTTACGATGCCATCGAAGAGCCGCAGGAACCTTAGGGCATTACATCCATCAGTCAAGCCATCTATGCGGTCAAGACCATTTCCAAAATATCTTTCTACGATGGCGGGCATCACAGACTTAGCTTGTTCGGGCATCTCAGGCCACCTCTGGCTGATTCCGGGTCATAGAAAAAGCCATAATCGTATCGTGACGAGCACAGAACAGCCGCCCGTCCCGTGCCTCAATCAAAAAGTAATCCGGGGTAACCTCTACGAGCTTGCCTGAGGTCGGATGGTCCATGATGCTCAGGTGCCAGATGCAAACTTTCCCAATAAACTTTTCCAATTGCTCCCGTGAGCAATACCTATTCATTAGATTTTCATTCATATGTTTTCATTCCTTGGGATATCTATCCCAAAATCACTATCCATACAATTTATTTTCTCATTTATAAAGTTTTGGGCCCCACCAAAAACTATTTATATCAGGACACACTTTTTCACAATTACCCCACAACACAACCAACCAGAGGAGAGGAGTGTTCACATCTCCTCTTTCTTTGATTGAGAGAGGTCGATTCTCACGATTGTTTCAGTGCCATCCGGCAGACTCGGACTCCAGATCCTATGCGGTCTTGAGTCCTGCACAATCGTGCCATCTCGCTTGCGTACAATAATCGGCTCATCAAAAATCGAGTATTTATGCTCATTATCATTCATGTAAAACACCTATCCGGTTATGCGCTCAGTGCCACCCGGCGCATGACCATACTCTTTTTATCTTCGGAATTTCGAGACAATGGCGTCTAGCGCCGTTATCTGCTCATCCAGCACCTTGATCTTTTCTTCAAGTGGCTGTGTCTCCGCCTGCAACTTCTGGTTAGCGGCCACTACCTCCGGCAGCTTCTCGTACATCTCCCGTGTACCACCGACTTCCAGCACAGCATCCCACTTAGGCCTGAGCCGCTGATCTGTCTGCATCCGCAGAAAGTCCATCATCTCCTGAGTCTTCTGCCGCTCACCTCGGAGTGTCCGGATGCTATATCTGTCCTCAGTCAGACCCAATTTTTGGACAGTCTCCTCAAGTTCCTCCAGCACCTTGCTATTATGGTTTACTTTTTCCATTAAGGCCTGTATCTTATCCTGCGCTTTTGTGAACTCGCCTGGATCATATGGCACCACATTGCAGTCTCTGTCCACCCAACACATTTTCATGATCGAGTCCATCTGCGTCTTCAAAGCCGCTTGCTGCTTATCCAGCTCCACAAATGGCTGCACAATCGGATCCTGCGCTTTGTACCTATCCGCCGCATATCCCCGTGCCTGTGCTTCTGCGGTCATGGACCTTGCGTAATCTCTTAGCTTCAACCTACTACACCTTCTTCTGCTTAGACAAAGTCTCGTGTAGTCGTTTCCGGGCGGCTTCTAATGCCTGGTGCGCCACTTCTTCCGGGGTCTGAAGACTCCGCAGCCACTCATCACCATACATCGGCACGCTATCCCAGGCCTTCCGGTAATTCCTGCGCCACTTTTTTCCACAATTGTCGGTATTGTCTCGCATTCAAGCCACCTTTGTGATTTCCGGCATTATAATCAATTTCTCACCGTCAAATTGCATTTCCACATGCGTATACCCCTCATCTCGCCACATGTTGGCAATTGGTCGCGGTATGGACAACGTAGACGATCTGTTCGCTTCCGATTCCCACAATTTTCGCATAAATTTCAACATCATGTGTATTCACCTAAAAATTATATTATCAAATATAAGTGGAATTTTTAAAATTTTACGACATCTGCCAGCATACATATGCCTTGAAAAATCAGCTTAAAACCACCTGAAAACCACTCGAAAACCCACGAAATTCCATGTAAAAATCGACGATCTCATCAGACCCCGGGTAATTATGCGGGGGTGAAAAGATCGCCTGTTTTTAGGTCGATTTTAGGCCATTTTTTGATACATCTTCCAGAATATATTTTGCCTGTCATTATGCCAAATCCACCATAAAACCAATAGCTACCAAAACCAATAGCGAGCGACACTACGGATTTTTATAAATATGTTTCCGACCCCAATAAGTATAGGTTTGGGCTATAGGATGAGCCTATTACTATAGTCTTAGTAATAGCTGAGTTAGAGAAAAATTGAATTCCGCAGCCCCAATAAAAATAAATTATAATTTTACCACTTGCTAAACTACATGCTGAAGTTAGTTCTATGACACTTTATCTGAAATTGGTGAGAGTGCGCTCGCCCTGGATGCCCTGGAGGGGGCGAGCGATCACTCCTTTTTATCCATCAACGCAAGT
>CAZEMX010000076.1:0-9361 GCA_964513415.1 uncultured Nitrososphaerota archaeon | reverse complement strand
CAGAAAGGAGGTAATGGCAGTCCTGGCTATGCGTATGGTGGTGGATCGGGAGGCGCAGGAGCGAGTGCTTTTTATGATGGTGCAAATGCTTCTTCATATGGAGGGCCAGGAGGGGGCGGAGCAGGAGGATCTAGTGGCGGGGGTGCTGGTAATCCTGGAGGTCTTCCCGGATATCAGGCAGGCGAAGATGGCACCGGCGGACTTTTAATTTTGGTTGTTGGCGGAGATCTAACTATCTCTGGCGCCGTTTCGGCAAATGGCGCTAAAGGTGGAAATGGAGGTGCATATGGTGGAGGCGGCGGTGGATCTGGCGGTGGTCGTATTATTATATTATACCGAGGAAATTATTCTCACCCCGGAATAATTACGGCAAATGGTGGAGCCGGTGGCACGGGTAAAAATTCCGGTGGTGCCGGAGGCGCAGGATCAATTTCGGTCGTCCAGATATGATTGACATTGCCCCTGAGCTTGAATCAGCAGCTCAAAAGTTTCAATCTGAAATCAAGAGCATGATCGAATCGTCCGTGCCTCCGCCCAACGCGCCAAGTACAATTGCTAGAAAGGGGCACGATCGGACTCTGATCGATAAAGGCAATTATTTAAAAAGCATCGATTATGAGGTCACCGAACATGGTTTTGTGGTGGCCCCAAATAACTCAGAAATCGCGATAATAGCAACCTATAACGAGCATGGTACTGCTCACATCCCCCCGCGTCCTATATGGGGGCCTGTGGCTGATGGTGTCGGCGAGCGCATTTTGGATGAACTCGAACAGGATATCATTGAGAAGTTCGTTGAGGTACTTAAAGGAGGTAAATAAATGGCAGCAACAGTTCAAATCATAAGTTACTACGGTGATCCGCTTGCAAAAACGGCGGTCACCTCGCAAAGATTTAATACGGCCATCCCCAGCCAAAGGGACCCCGGACTAGCATCTCCTTGCAACGTCCCACCTGCGGGGTTGACATATAGGAGTGCCTGGCAGTATACGGGCCTTGAAGTTACGGGTGGAACATATAGTCAGCTCACAAACTTCAGAATATTTGGTCCGAAAACTATCAAGACTGATTGGGGTCTTGGATCTGGCAAGGTGCAAGTCGCATTGAAGGGTGGTTCTGATGCGGGTATTCCGGTAGCAGACCTCATAGCCCCCACTGGATCTAACGGTCTATATGGCTATGACATCTTAGACGGGGATCATGGCATACCTTACTACGCGGGTGAGAGTTGTGCAGATTTTGATAACTACGGCACGGCAGACCCGCTTGTGTTTGATAGTTCTGTAATCACGCCCAGCAGTCCATCAAAAATCACGAAGCTTGCCACATTGCAGCTTGTGTGTGAAGACGATACTCAGTTTGGAGAAAAGAGCGAGTTGACCTGCGGGATACGGTGGCAGGAGATCTAGGCTTTGCCGCAAATAGCCCCTAATCTTTGGAAAGTCGGCCTGGAATTCTTTTGGTGCAGGGAGTACGAAAATGGTCGAGTGGAACGGGAGTTTGACTTAGACACCGGCCAGATCCATTTTTGGGGATCAAAAACACCCACAGGTCTAAAGCGAGCGGGCTGGTTGCCTATGACCCCCGACCTGGCCGCCAAGATCCGAGCTTGCGGAGAGTTTGGAATCCCTACGCAAAGCCCGTCGGTTATGATTGATCTACAACCGAACGATGAGCTTATCATTTCTAAAGATTGCGCAGTGATTCGGGGCTATTTAGTTACTTGCAAAGCATGTAATGCGACTTTCCGATCATTTGGCGAACCGGACGTATGCCCGACTTGTGGTAGCAAGCCTGGATGGAAATGCGATGCCTGCGGAGAGATTCATGATATCTCGATCTGCTCACGCTGCCACCGACGGGGGCGATTAATTCAACCATTTATCAAACGCGGAATCTCATGGGAGAAGGTTGTATATCTCCTGGGCATCAAGGACAAGTTCCTGCTGAAATTCAATAGCAATGGCCTCATAGTCGAACATTGAAATGGCATTCTATGGTGAATCTCTCTATAATGAGAGTTTTTATGATGCATCCGAATATCGGCTTGGCACTGAACTAGGCTTCACTATCTGCACTCGCATAGTCAAGCCTTTTGTTCCGCCACCACCAGTCATGGATACGCTAGCATATGGTCTAGCGCAACGGTTCAATTGGCTGCAGCAGGGTATCCAGGCATTTGATTTGCTAAATAAAATCAAGTATAATAAAGGTCAAGATCTGGATGATAACTGGGGGAAGGTATACGATCTACCGAGGTTTGCCGGAGAAAGTGATGATGACTATCGGGCACGCTTGATAACATATACCAAAGTCCTTACTGGATCAGGAACAAAAGCTAATAGCGAGGCAGTCCTGGATGCGTTATTTGATCTGCCAGGCGTTTCGCGGATAGAATCTCGATATCCTGCGCACGTCGTCATAGTATTTGATACTATTGAAGGAATGCGTCAGGCAAAACAACGGTCTGCTCTCTTGAATTCTGTGCTTCCAGGGATGTTCGCCGCGGGTATCACCTATGAGGTCTCCACACCGGTCCGGGATTTCGATGTTACTGCAACCATTCGAGGCGAAGCGATGCGAGAGCTGCTCCTGGGCGCAGCCATTCAATCGGAAAGGGGGTTGTCCTTTGGTATCGACGCACGGGTGGCATACAGTCGCAATCTTGACATGAATATATTGGTCGCCGTCCAAGCTGACCGTATGTTTCCTTTTGGCATTAAAACGACATTGCGAGGAGAACTAATGCTACCCCTGCTCCTGAATGCAGCCATTCGGGGCGAGCCGGTCTTGAATTTGCCTTTGGCCGCAACCATTCGGGCTGAACGCGAAAGACATATTTCTATGCTGTCTGCTATACAAAGTGAGCCAATGCTTGATCTGAAGCAAACCGCTGCTATAGCTCGAACCTTTGAAACATACTATAGGATTTGTGCCTATCTTATGCTTTTGAAGTCTATAGATTTCCATATAGCGGCTACGGTTCAGACTGCACGCGAAATATCGCTTGGAATGCGGGCTAGAATTGCCAAGCCGGGTGTTCCATGACTTCAATTTTTGATTGGTTTAAGCGAGAAGAAAAGCCAGAGACTCCACGACTGGTGCTATCCGGTAGAGGCAACATCATGAACCGGATGATATCAGACCAAGACAGAATTCTGGGATGGAATCGATGGGACGTTTCCAAAAACATCCCTGGCATGACGATTCTGAAGACCCTACGAGTATTTCATAATATCACATTGGCCCTCTCCAAATCGGATTCGGGACAATATACCATCCATCGTTCAGTAGATTATAAAAAATTTGAGTTGGCTTATGAGCATGATGCCCCAATCCACGGCATGTTTTTGATTGATAGTGGTATTGCGGCGTTTAGCGCGGACGATGGTTGGTATGTTACAGAGGATGCTGGCTTGACGTGGTCGGAGTTTCCAGTTGAGGGCGGGCCGCTGGCAGAAGCCGCAGTAGCAATTCGTATTCCCTCGGATGAAGAATATGATTTAGTGACATATGCAAAATATGACATAGTGGCATATTCCATTAATCGAAAATTATACTACTGTGAGTATCCAGATGGAGGTTGGCAGGAGGCATTTGATACAAACGAAATATACGTGGGCGAGTGGTATGCGGCCCTGGATGGTGCCCAGGTTGGCATCCTGGCCGGTGCAGGAAACAAGTTGCTGGCATCCGACAATATGGGCAGACCTGGTTCGTGGCATGTTAAAACCACCACCGAGGGTATTATAAGAAGTATTACTGCCTCAGACAAATCTTCTGCTCCCGCATTTCTAATTGCAGCACACGTTCAAGGCGCTCCAGAAAGCAAGTTATATTGGTCGGTCGATCTTGGTGATAGCTTAACACCCTACATATCGCGAATAGATGCTGCCGCTCAGGGAACATCTGTGTTTGTAACCGGCACGAGTGAAATGGATACAATTTTCGCAGTGTCCGGATATGGGATTGTTAAAGGCAATTTACGCCCACGATGCGGTTTTATAAAATATAAGAGGGTTCCATAAATGCCTCGCCCCAAAGGTGGCGTCCCTTATGATCCAAATGACCCATCGACATGGGAATCAACATCACCACCACCAAATACAGGCGCGATTGACAAAATCCTAAATACGAATGCCCCAGACATATTTAATGATACAACTAACAAAAATAAGCATTCTGGAGAACTTGATGGTGTAAACTATACATATTTTCCAGCAGACGATAAACACGGAGAGCAACTTGCGGTATATAACCCAGATGGATCAACTACATGGTACGTCAACGACGGAGACACTCCGCGCTATGGGGTAGGAGGATCAGTACAGTCTAATCCGGCATGTGACAACCCAGGAGAGGATATCTGGGTCACAATGCCGCCTTCGACGCCTCCACCCACAACCCCCCCACCGACCAGACCCAAAATTACGATACGAACTCAGACGTGGGGGATTCGATCAGCGGTCCAAGGAGTGCGTGAAACTCCGCTTGAATTGCTAACTGCCATTGCAACAACCCCCATGCGGGATTTAGTACTTGATGCAACGATCGCAGGAAACCCTGCACACGAGTTTTTATTGTCATCGACCATTCGCGGCACACTGGAAAAAGAGTTTAAGCTGAAATCCGCGATCCGTAAAACCATCGATGTTCCCCTCAAAATGTCGACCGCCATAGCCCACGATTTCGAGATTGCCCCAAAAATTGATGCCACGGTTCAAGGGAACCCGTGGGTGCATACTCATCTGGGCGCCTTCATCCAGGGAGAAGCAGAGAAGGCATTCACGATTTCCGCGATTATACTAAAGGATCGCACGGAGACGATCTATCTTGAAATGGAGAATCTATTCCCTCAAGAATGCGATCTTAGGGGCATTCCGAACGCACCGTCGAAATTCAAGGATTGGCGAAAGGAAACGTTTGGCAGATAGCATCAGTCGCAATCTAGTTCAGAAGTTGACAGCCAAGAGAGGGCCGGATTATGATGCAGCTGTCCTGGCCGGAGCGGACTATTGGGAAACGGTGCTTGCTGGCAGACCCAATGAGGAACTCAAACAAATTGCAGACGATGCCCTCAGTAAGTTAATTGGTTGTAATGTGCACGTCACTGGAAGAAGAAAAACATGATACCATTGCCTCCCGCTATTAAGAAAAAGATCCTGGCCTGGCTGCCACATGTTTTGAATGGCTATGATTATATCTTAAAGGAGACAGACAATATTTTGCCAGATCTCATCGCTCCGGCGATCACATATTACTTCTCCTCGGTTGGCACGCCTTCGTTATATTCGGCCCAGAAACTACGAACCGTGCGAAATATAATTAATGGCCAGAAGGAGGAGTACTGGGGGCAATATCATTATGCGACCATGAATGTGGTTCTGCGAGCGAATGATAAGGCCGAACTAGAGGCCATGTGGTGTGATTTTGAGGCTCAGTGCCTACGCACTCGCCGGGATGCGAAAATATATTATGATGGTTGGAGGTTCCTGGAGGTCCTAGATAGCCGGCCACTGCCGCCCGAACGCTTGGACAATGGCAAAAACCTATACTGGGCACAAGTGGATCTGCGATTTGAGTATGAAGTCTCTGCAGTGCCTGATGCGGATTATATCAAGCACGTGCACACCGAGATGCAGGTCGGCGAATCTGATCAGCACATTGAATGGACAGCAGATATAAAGGAAGTTGAACTCTCGTTTGGAATAACTGCTTATATTGCCCCAAATGAGATTTGAGGTGTTATCATGAAAAAGACGATTTATATGCGAGCAGTAGACGCTTTGCTACTGCCAAATCCGCCCATTACACGCGCGCAATACGAAAAGTGGGTAAAGGAATCGGGATTAAAGGAAGCACGGAACAAAAGAGTTCCAGTCGAGATTGAGGAATATTAAATGGCAGAAATAACTCTAGGCAATCAATATAACTTTTTGCGACATGTTGTCACGCTTGAGTCTATTGGCCAGGTAGTCGTCACCGTTGGCCGTGGCGTGGTTGTCGGTATCGGCACCGCCGATAGAGGACCGGCTATGGTGCCTTACGGCATCGCAGGGTCCGCAGCCAGTAAGATCAAGAAGACATACTACTCCGGCCCACTTAAGGAAGGACTCGAAGACGCCGTTGACCAGGGCGCATCTATCGTTTACGGCGTGCGGGTCCTGGGCACAGGATATGCGACCGCTTCGCTGGATGTTGTGGATGGCAGTGATGAAGGGGTGGGTACATTCCAAGCAACCGGACCGGGTGTGTCGGGAAATATTCCGACTATCGAAATCACGAATGGAGATATCAATGCTACGATAGTTGAGGCATTCGTAGGGACTGGGCAAGAAACTCCTTACGCATTGATGTATGATGATATCGACAGCACGGCGACCATTAATTATGTCGAAGTCGCGGGAGTTAGTAAAGGCATCGTCTATACAGGCACGCCCGACCCTGGAAAGGTCCTGCTTAATCCGATTACAGGAACACTGACATTTGCGGCCACTGAATGGCCCACCACCTCTGAGAAAATCGAGGTGCGCTACAAGTACAAAACTCGAAAAATAACTATCGTGGACGTGGACGCCGGAACTCAGCCAGTGGTATATAACAATATCAAGAGCCTGACCATGCTGGCTGCAAAGATGAAGAGCGACCCCTTGGTCACGTTTACTGCTGCTGTTGGAGCTACGCATCTTCCTGCGGTCATGGAAGCAACGAACATGACCGGCGGATCGAATGGAGCTGCCATCACCGAAGACGATTGGGAAGCTGCCTTCAATGTAGTTGTTGAGGACATGCCCGCAAATGTCTTCCCGTCGGCGGTGTTTGCGACTCAGTACGGCATCGCAAAAGGTCAGTATGAGATCGTGGCTTTGATGGATGCCTTCTTGACCAAGATGGCCAATAAACCCGTCGGAAAAATGTCACCGACCCAGGGGTTCATATCGTTGGACCAGACCGCGACCGCTGAGGAACTAACCGAACTTGTGTCTGGTTACCAGAACTTGTTCATGACGCTGATATCGAATGGATTCGATGAACAGGAGAAGAATCTAGCAGGCGCGAGGGCAGGGCAAGAGGCAGTCCTTAGGCTAGGCACAAGCCCCGCTGTTGACGATAACAGTCTCCGAGGCGTCCAGGGATTGCTTTTCCAGTGGGATGATGCTGAAAAGGAAGTCCTAAACGCAGCGGGCCTGGAAGTGCTCATCAAAGAAACGGGCGTGCATCCGTATGTGGGCGTTACAACCAATCTTGACGATAGCTTCTACAGAACCGTAGATGTTCGGACGATTTGCGCTATCATCATCCAGGTTGACCAGATCGTGAAGAAGTTCTTGAATGAGCGCAGGACGGCAACCAACCTGGCTAGAATGCAGGCATCGATAGATGTATTTTTGAACCGGCACAAGGCGGCTGGCGTTCTGGATACATACACCCTGGCAGTCACGCCCAATGAGGCAGACCACAACGCAGTAGACATCGCTATGAAGATCCAGCCTGTGGGACATATTGAGCGGGTCTATACCTGGATGGGTGTCGGGTATTATGACACCTCAGCAATCGCGGAGGCCTGAAAATGGCAGACACGTATAATTCCATTGGTCATCATCCTAAGTCAACCTACATGACAAAGGATGGCTATGCTCTACATAACATATCAGGTCTGGATCTTGTTATTGATATCGCGGGGGTATATTTCCCCCTGCGGTCAATGACATACGCAGTTAATCACAACGTCACAGACGAACATGGCACCGGTTCGCATGATCCCCTAGCCCTAACCAGCCAGGAGAATACTTACACCGGAACATTCACCTATGCCAGCTTTTTGGTCACGGGTGAGAACGTGCTGACTCAGAAGGACGTGCTGACTCTCACAAGTCTCTTGCAGGATCAAGCAGATGAGGGTCTATCAAAGTATTTTGATATTTATATACTGGAAGTGCAGGGCAAAAGGACCCCTGGCACAGGCACGACTTTCGAGGAGCAGGTTGAGGCCGCCTTGCAGAATGAGAGCATGGTCGGGTATATCGAGGCTCTGATAGATTGCAAAGTCACAAAAGTAAACCGCGATATTCCAGAGAAGAATACAGTAGTATCCTCCAGGGATTTCAAGTATTCCTACAAATTGCCAAGATAGAACCCAAAATGGTTCTATCTGAGATTTTTTATAATGAAATGAGGTGACGCATGGCGAATTATATCAGCAGAAAAAAGACATTGATGGGAAAAAATTATGAGATCGAGGTTCCATTACCGCAATATGGTGGCGACATTGTTAGGGTCCATGCCATACCCGATCTCGAACTGGCCCGGATAGAAGCCCGCGCAGGATACAAGCTGGAAGACGCGATAGCATCCTTGTCGTCTCAGACACTATCCCCTGAGGAGGTCAAATCCCTCCAAGATAATGCTGCAACCCCAGAGATCGTCCAGAAGGGGTCAAGAGCCTTGTCACCTGAACTTACGCTGTTTCTTGGAGAGATCTGCAAGGCGGCTATCATTCCAAATCCAGACTGCGCGTGCAAGGGGAAAGGTTGCGAGGACTGCGACGTAAATAAGATGGTCGAAGAGTTCCGAGGCTTCACAGTGCTAATGGTCGGCATGGCTGCGATAGGAGCATCCACCTCTTCGTGGTCGGAAGTCCAGGATTTTTTCTCTCGCCAGAAGGAGCAGTCTGGAGCCGGATCGCCTGCCTAGGCCAGGGATTTGGCCCAGTGCAGGACCTCACATCTGCTCAGATACTCTTTTTGTGCCTGGCTGGAATGGAAGACGCCCAGATCAAGGCCGGGAATGGGTTGGTGAAAAGGGAGGATACGGAAATGCAAGAAGGCATATCTACTAAAGACTACTTCCGAGCCAAACGTGCGTTGATGCCAGGAACTGAAGAATTTGAGGCCCTCCAGGAGAAGAAGAAGAAACAACGGGGCCTGCGTAAGATCCTGGATGACAAAGTCCGTCAGCTTGTGCAAAACGATATGCGGTATCGCTAATGACAGAACGAACAGTCTCCATTAGGGTCGAGGTCGACGGGGCCGAGGCAGCATCATCTCAGCTAGCCAATATCATCCAGCAGAGAGATGCGTTACTAAAGAAATCCAGCGTTAGTTTAAACCTCGACCAGGCGCGGCGATCAGCCGACAGCGTAAGCGCGGCATCTTCGGGCGCTGTACGGGACATGAACTCGCTAGGGTCGGCTATCGCCGGCAAAGCGATTGCTCCCTTGCAGCAATATCAGGCGATGCTCTCCGGCGTGGCGCGAGCTGGCACTGTGCTCGGCCCTAGTTTGGTTTCGTCTCTGAGTAATGTATCCACGGAATTTCAGCGACAGAGCGATCTGGCAAAATTCTGGGGTACTAGTGGCTAC
>CAZEMX010000075.1:0-9611 GCA_964513415.1 uncultured Nitrososphaerota archaeon | reverse complement strand
TAATTGTTGTAGGCGAGCCGTTTTGGGTATTGACGCCTGATAAAGAATGCCTTAAGGCGTTAGGCATTAAGAAAGAGGCATTTTCAGAAAGCCATTATATTAACATAACTAAAGCGGAGGAATTAGGACTAAAATGTATTTATGCAATGGTAAGCAACCAAGACGAGTGGGACGATTATGAAACGCGACAATGGTGGGCAGTGGACGATTACGCCTTAAACCATGCCGACGACCCGGATCTACCAGAAATTATAGTAAAAAAGGAGAAGGATAAAGAGAATTATTTGAAATGGCAAAGGTCCCGCCTTGGATGGGCGATCTATGCTTTCCGTAAACAGTAAAAGGGTAATTGCACGTTGGGATCTTATAAACAATAATTTTGTTATATGTTTTTTATAATAATAAATAGTAGATAATGTATAATTAAATAATTACATCTTTGTAATTAACTCATTAAAATCCTTTGATAAATGTTTTAATTGTTCTTTAACCCAACTGCGTTTTACTTCAAGAAGAGCAAGAACTATTCTGCTTGTTACTTCGTCGTTTGGATAACTCTTTTTTTCTGTCGCTAAATATCGATATAATTGTGGCCTAGAAATTTTTGTAATCTTTGATGTTTTGTATATTGATCCATAGATCTCTAGAAGATTTTTTAATAACGATATTCTGTGTTCCTTAGGGATGTATTGCGCGGCCATTAAGACAATATCATGTTCAGTTGTTGACATTTCAGCTCATAAAGAGCTATACCTTCTCTGTTATAAGAGCGTGCCCCCTGTTCTTCTTATGGAATTCTCGAATCTGATTTTATTACTTCTTGGATATTTATTAGTAAATTTAAGAGTGAACTCTGAATTTTTTTAGACTGAAGATTATTTATATTAAACGCGCCTACTAAACAACTACACTATTTCTTTATTACAGGAAGAACATAACATTTAATGATATACACTTCCTATCGAAATAGTGGGGTGGAGAAGTTAATACGAAATCCAATCACCCTATCATGCGATATTTAAATCTTATCCCTTTTTTTTTAATCAACTACAGCAATTAGAACTCGAGTGGAAATCCAAGATAGCCAATTTAAATCCGAATGAACCTTTCTTTATTTTCATGATATTTTTATTCTCCAAACATGACCCATAAGACCCTTTTTCCCAATTTTCTTTTAAAGTAAAATAGCGTCTATCTTCAACCATTTTTAATTTTTATGTTGCATATAAGATACAATCATTTTCTAAATCCGAAGGCAGTTAACACTCCTTATCCCCCTTTTTTTTTACTAATTTATGGTGCTATACAGATACAGTTTATCATCAATTTATATTAAAATAGTTCGTTTTTTAATGTTCTATTTTATGCTCACACAATCACCTTCAACTCTAATATTTAAATTTATCTATCATTAATCCAGGTCTTTATGGTATTTTTTTAAAAACAATGGAGATCTGAGATCATCAAGTTGGCGCTCTTTGAGTTGAAATCATCTAGCTGGTTTTCATCTTGAGTTGTAATAGTGACTTTATCTTAGTTCATTACTACACGAACCATCATAAGCCGGCATCAAAACGTCAAACTATTGCATCATACCTGCTCTGTGATGCCCTAATAACCTTTTGGCGACACACCTTTCATTTATTCACCCCTTCACTTCCACTCCAGATCTGTGAATCGCCTAATCTTTGCCATGTTTCACAGTGAATTGCATAGCTTTTCTTTATTTAGCGAAAAGAGTGCAAATTGACCTTTTTTTATCATAATTACCATGAATATTGGCGTGTTTTACAAGATTATGTAGACCACAATACACTCATATACTTGCGAAGCTGTTAAAGTCAATCACTTGCCTACTGAGTGGTTTCGAATGAAGCGGGTAAAAATAGAGATATGTGATAACAATGGGGAGTCAGTCACAGTAGCGATGAGTGGGCAAGTGTCTAAGGAAAAGTTAATTCAGATCCTTGAGGTGTTTGATATTCATGACGGCTCTATCAATACTGCATACTCGTCACCAAAAACAACGACCTCAATGGAAAAGCTGCTAGATGTGATTAGGTCTCAACTATCGAAGATTTGGTTTACCAGCAAAGACCTTTCACTGCTTTATATCGAGCGATACCACGAAACCATCAAATCAAGCACAGTCTCAACATATCTTGCTCGACTTTATACCAATGGTTATCTTGAACGTAATGGCAATCGCACATGTTGGCAATACCGTCTGGTCGTCCCTGTTAATAACGAAAGGGCCGCGATACAAGGTCTTGTTGACGATCTACAGAAAAAATAGATTTGTGATTCTCACAATCGTTCTCACACAGTCTTTTTCACGCGGTCTGTTGTGATGGCGGTGGCTCCACATCTTTCTTGACATTCTCTGGAACAATGTACGTGTATGGCCAGGTCGTCTCGTCTCTGATGATCTTTTGTTCCTCTGCTAGTTTTTTCAAAGTCCTAGCAACATGTTCTCTGGCTTTTCCGATCGTCTGTGCTATCGGCGTTGCGCTCTTAGTGCCTGGATTATCTATCAAAAACCTGATTATTGATACTTCTGTTGGGTTTAACCCGTCCTTTCTGTCCGTTGCTTTTATCGAGCTAGGCGGTACGGGCACTTGGCTGATTGAAGTTTGTGTTTGCGGCGCCTTCGCCGGTTGCTGTGTTGTGCCTTGCACAATCGTCGGCACTTCTTGGATATGAAAAGGCGGCTGCCTTTCTTGCAAATCATATGCCTGCCTATGCTCCACCGATTCTTGTCTGCTCTCGCTAGCCCGCACTGTCTGTGTTATCGTTGGCATATCGCCAATTTTACCATTAATCCTTTGAAGATCTAATCTAAGCCTTCCAATATCCGTCTCTAAAAACGTAATATAATCTTCAATCCGTCTTAATCTTTCAACCAAATCTCTTCTTAATAGTGCCATTTCCGTCTTGAGTTCTTCAATAATCCTTTCTTCCCGCTCTTGAAAACTCAAATTTGGCACCTTTAGCTTGTTCTTGATATTAATTTATGGACTTGCTTGTTTTAAGGCTTTTGGTTTGTGAGTGATTGATAGTCACGTATGTTAATGAGCGGTTGACGCGGTATCTCACAGCTTGTGATTTATTCTCACAGCACCCGTCTAAATCACATACCGTGCCTGGCAATCAGATCGATTTTGGTCACTATTCCTACCATCAGTCCATGTTCACTCACTAGGATCGCTGAATGCCCCGACGATAGGAGTCTGGCCGCCTCATCCACATCAGTCTCAATGCTCACAATTGGAAAAGATTCTTCAATTAACGACTGTATTGAATAGTTAGACAAATCTTTTACGTTATTTTCTTTAATTGCCTTAAGAATCGTTTCCTCTTTGATACTGCCTATCGCTCTGTCGCCTTTCATAACTGGCAATTGTGAGATGCCGTGCTTCCAAAGCTTCTCAATTACCTTGTCAAGGCTGTCTGTTTCTTCTATAGCTATGACTGGGGCATGCATTAGATCTTTGACCGTTTTTTTTACAGAAGTGGCACCGCTAAGCACGATTAGGATCTTTCTTAAAGTTGAAACTCGGGGGTCGACGTCCCCTGCCTCTATTCGCGCAATAAGCGCTTGACTTATGCCTGCCTTCATAGCGAGCTCTTTCTGTGTGAGGTTCGCCTTCTTTCGTAGCGACCTAAGTTCCTGAGGCGAAGGAGGCAATGCTACCACTTAATAAACCTCGTTGCCTCTATATCTCTTTAGCAATATTTGTGTTATGGTGTAGTTAATAATGCCGAACCGGGTCCATCTTTTTGTAAGAGGCCTTGTGCAGGGGGTAGGCTTCCGTCCGTTTGTTAGGAACCTCGCCGTAAGTTACGGTCTTAAAGGTTATGTATTAAATCTCGGCGATGCCGGCGTTGAGATCCTTCTTGAAGGCGACGATTCGCGCATGTCGTCGTTCATTAAAGACATGCTTAAGAAAAAACCATCTGTTGCCAATATCGAATCGATTGAGCGGAAAGACGATCCCTATGTTGGCAATTTTAAAGATTTCACAATCGAAAAAAGCATTAATACGCGTCTAACTGTGAAATCTGTGATACCCGTCGATTTAGGTATATGTGATGCCTGTATCACAGATATATACAAAGCAGGTCGCTGGAAACGTTATCCATTCACATCATGTGCACAATGTGGGCCTCGTTTCACTATGCTTAACAAGTTGCCTTATGACAGACAAAACACTTCCATGTCCGACTTCCCTCTATGCCAAGACTGTGAACGAGAATATCTTGCTCCCACCGATAGGCGATACGATGCTCAAGGAATCGCCTGTTCTTGTTGTGGTCCTGTAATGTCTCTCGTTGACAAAAAAGGCGTTTCTGTTTCTGGTGATCCTTTTATTACTGCCGCTAAATTGCTGTCCGAAGGTAATATTATTGCCATAAAAGGCATCGGCGGCTTTCATATTGCGGTAGATCCTTTCAACGAGCTCTCACTAAGAGAATTAAGACGCCGTCGTAGACGACCAACCCAACCATTTGCTGTCATGTCTCGTTCTCTGGAGAATGTCACAAAATTCGCTAAGCTAAACTCTGTTGAGCGGACTCTGCTTTCAAGCGTCTTTAAACCAATTGTAATTTTGCCTCTCAAGGCATCTTATCGGTTCGCAGAATCCGTGGCTCCCGGTCTTGACTCAATAGGCGTCATGTTGCCCTATACCGGTATTCATCTATTGTTGATGGACGCCTTCAAAAAGGACGCTTTGGTTATGACTAGTGGCAACTATCCCGGAAAACCAATCAACATAAATAATGAAAAAGCAGTAAAAGATCTAAATGAAATTGTAGATTATTATCTTTTACATAATAGAAACATAAGCAATCGTTGTGATGATACTGTCCTCAAGGTGATAGACTCCGACCCTTTGTTTCTAAGGCGCTCAAGAGGCTATGCCCCGTCATACGTAAAAATACCATGGGACATAGGAGACGAAGCGATAATCTCGTCAGGGGGCGAGTTCAATGTTACTGGCTCGATCATGGTCAAAGATAGAGTAATTACGACCCAACACATTGGCGACATGAACGAGCTTGAAACGTTGGACTATCTGCGCAATTCGATCAAATACATATTGGATGCTTATAATATTTCTAAAATAACAAGAATTGCACACGATTTGAATCCCACGTTTCAGACTACTCGGCTGGCAAAAGATCTAGCAAACTATTATGGCGCGAAGACCATTCCTGTCCAACATCATCACGCTCACTTCGCTGCACTGCTTGCAGAGAATCAAATGCCTATAGACGCTCATATGATCGGGATAACTATTGACGGCGTAGGATACGGATATGACGGGGGGGCATGGGGAGGTGAACTCTTTTATGGCACCTATGGAAAAATCGAACGAGTAGCACACTTAAAATCACAACCGATGCCCGGCGGCGATCTGTGCGCTTACTATCCTGCACGCATGCTGGCATCGATTCTTTCAAATATAATGCCCGATGAAGATATTTTAAAATTATACAGATATAAATACGCAAGATATTTAAGGCATGGACTAAATGAATTAGAGATCATATTAAAACAAGCAAAGGATCCTAATATAATTAAGACGTCTAGTTTAGGGAGAATTCTTGATTCTATAGCTGCAGCATTGGACATCTGCCATATCCGCACCTATGAGGGCGAGCCCCCAATGCGCCTTGAGAGCATAGCAAATCTAGGCGCCCCCGACGTTCTCCACCTTGAACTTAAGGCTGATTTCATTAATAACCAATACGTATTTGATACATCTGCATTTTTATTCGACGTTTTAGAAAAAATCAAAACGAACAGAGTTCCAGACATTGCTTATGCTTGCCACAAAGCTATCGCAACAGCATTAGCGAACGTTGCATGCGAGCTTTCGGATCAATACTCTGCCCCATACGTCGGTCTGACGGGGGGCTGTGCCATAAACGCTCTTCTTTTTAACCACATTAAAAAGACCGTTGAGCATAATAACAAACGTTTATTAATACATACTAATTATCCCTGTGGAGACGGCTGCTTATCGTTGGGGCAATCCGTTGTTGCATCTGCCACTCAAATTATGTGATTAAATCACATCACATCATCTTTCATAACGCTCTTCATACACTCTGCCACTCATTTTTACTGAACTTAATTACAAAATACGCCCCTTTACGTGGATTAGGTCCTCATCAATATGATCCTTACAACTCCTTCATAATCAATCAACTAACTTGCCGCATATTCCATAAGCCACCATTGATGCATTTCACCATCAATTGATGGTGATTGGATGAGAAACTGATTTTTGCATCTCTTACCGTGATACATTACAAAATTGTGACCGCAGGTTAACTAAAAAAACCGGCCTGTGATAAAAAAATTAAATTACAGCATAAACGAGCGATCCAAAAACAATTAGCCCAAGGATAACAACGTAAAGCCTGCTCTTGGCAACGCCAATGCTTTGATCCGTAACCATCCACAGCTTCTCTATCCCTCTGTCCCCAAGGAGATGTAGTTGAGGAACGGTTCGCTTGGAAAAGTTTACTAAACACTCACTGATTTTAGAGTCCGCTTGTTTTACTGCCTCGATAACTTTCTTAATTATGGTTGTTTCAGGTATTGCAACGCCTAGCGTGTAGTATCCTTCTCCCTGCGTACGTCCTGTTACGACATGTGTATCTGTCGTTGTAACCTCTGCTACGGCATAACCCATATGCATCAACTCTGCGCATATTTTTTCCCTGAGCCCGGAAACCATGTTGTTTCCATCAAGTGAAACGAAAGCCGCCTTATTCCCCTCGACCGAGGTGACAAGCGCCATAATGCCGCCCTCTCCGATTCCTTCTTTCTTGCCATATCTGCTGAACTTAGCGTTATGACACCCTGCATAGAGCGTTGCGAAATGGTTGGAAGCTTCTGTAAGCGCACCCTCAAGCGCCGCCTCCAAATTTTGCATATCTAAGTCCGTGAATGGCAAATAATCTTTTTCCATCACGTTATGGGCATCCACCACAATACCATCAGGATACCCCTTTTCAGTTATTATTTTCATACAAAGATCATGCACTTTCTGAGGCAAATCCTCGGTAGGAACAGGCGATCTAGTAATCACAATTAATGGCACTCCGCCTAGAACTTGGCAGGTTACTGTGACGTCTCCTTTTTTGACTACCACCGGTTTGGACGCAATCGACACTCCACCAGGGCCGATCATGCTCACCATTGTATGTAACACTAATTCGGCCTCTTTCGAGGAAACGATATCTGTGTCATGGGTCGTTGGTGTATGAAAGACTACCGGGCATACGCTCTTTGCAAGAAATGACCTAGCTATGTTTGTTGGTAACGTGGCACCTCCTACGTTTCTAAACGGTCCTGGATGCGTCAGAGGTGCGGCTAATGCCCCCTGCCCGTTTTTTGTATTAACCGTCATAACTCTGACGTCTACATCTTTGGTTACTGCAATGGACTGAAGCACATCTTCAATGTAGTCCGTTCTGTCAAGTATAAGCGCATTGATGAACGCCTTCAAGAGCGTGAGGCTGCCAAATCCAAGCATCCCTTTCCCCACCTTCTCGATCTGATGATAATACCATCTTGCAATCGCATAAGAGAAGAGCGCCGTCGATGCGAATCCAGCTAGATACGTTGGCAAGTTGATTTTGGACGCATATCCCGCGAATATCAAAAGCACAAGGTGCAAAGCCAAGATAACCGAAGGCTGAACAAGCGACATGAAATAGAGCCTAACACCTTTTAGATCCGAAGCAACTGACAAGATTATGAACTGAAAGGCCATAAGCAGGCCACAAGAGACGAAGTACACTCTTTCAAGGATCGTCGTATCCTGAAAGGCATATGCGCTAACGCTTCCAGCGATTAATCCCACGCCCATTAAAAATAAACTGAACAGCATTACTGCCGCCGCCCTACGCAATGTTAGTATGCCTGCTTTCTTACTAGCTTGCATAACTAACGCTGCAGAAACGGCACTACCAATAGCCAATGAACACGCTCCATCTATCATGCCAAAGTAGATCGATTGCGTACCTGCTTCCACGAAATAAACAAAACCGCCTATTGTCGGGCCAATTACAAAGAGGGCCGCCATCAAAGATCTGGTCTTTGGGAGCGTGAATATCGATCTATATTTGCTTGCCAGTTGCCCCGTAAAGTCCAATTCCGTCTCCTCAATACACCATTCCAATGCGAAAAGTTAAACTTATGCAGGAGGAGAGACGCTTTATTGACCGTAAATTCCCTCCCGGTGTAAGAAATGATCCAAATAAGATGGGCAAATGGGATTCATATTGATGCTGAAGGGCACACTCTTATGCTGGATCCTGTCCGAGGCATTGGGGACTCGGAATATGCCTTCATATCGCACGCCCACATGGATCATACTGGCGCCTTCATCGACACTCAAAAGATCAAATACACCACTAAAGAAACCATTGCACTGTTCGAAGCAGTAAGCCAAAAAAAGGTCAGAAACGCCGTACCATGCTCTTATGGTCAAACAGTAAATCTCCATCAACTGGAACTGGAGATCATTAATTCTGGTCACGTATTTGGCTCAGGTGCGCTATACCTTAAAGACAAAGATGTGACATTCCTATACACGGGCGACTTCAATTTCACCGACAGTTTGACCCAAAAGGCGATCCAAACAAGAGACTGTGACATTCTTGTTATCGAAACTACGTATGGTCGACCAGATTTTACCTTCCCCCGCAGGGACGACATCTACGACAGCATCGCAGGGTGGGCGGCAAAGACCATTATGGATGGCGGATTGCCCGTCTTCCTGCTCTATCCTGTCGGTAAGGCACAAGAAGTTACGCGCCTATTCAATCTGCTCACTTCAATACCGGTCGTCACCCATCCCACAATCACCCGCACCAACTCGACCGTCAACGCCATGGGGGGCGATCTGGTCTTCTATGACTTGGCCAAAGAAGGCGAAGAACTCATCCGATCAAAGAGTTGCGTTTGCCTCTTTCCTAATTCGTTTAATGCCCGGGGGCTGAAAACGGTTTATCCAGATGCCCGAATTGCTACGGTTACTGGTTGGGCTTTAAATTTTGGAAGGCGAAACGCTGACAGTTCATTTGTGCTGAGCAGTCATGCTGACTATCCGCAGCTCATCCAATTCGTTAAGGGATGTCATCCTAAAAAGGTCTATACAATGCATGGCTATGCCGAGATATTTGCTAATAAACTAAAAAGAGAAGGTATCGACGCCGCGCCAGTATGCTAGGCGCCGGTAAGAACATGCGCGACAATTACGATAGACATCAACGCGATGGCCGATATAACGACGTACCTTGGTTGGATCTTTATTCCATGAGTCTCATCTTCAAAGAAGCGCATCAACCCTGCGCCTGCCATCGGCATCGGCGAACGATCTTTATCTCCCTTTGGCATATTCTATACCCGCAAAAACTAGAATGGCGAATCCCTTTTTAAGCATTATGTATATTACCGTCTTTTTACCTATAATACTAATATTCGAAATAACGGAGGAATCTTTGTGGTCAATCCTACCTCGATAGGCAGAGACTCATACAACAAGGTATTGACAAGCATTGCAAATCACCATGCGACGATCAAGGAA
>CAZEMX010000074.1:7323-9621 GCA_964513415.1 uncultured Nitrososphaerota archaeon | reverse complement strand
TTGTTTCTTTAGGGGTGGCCTGATCCTCTAGTTTCTGAAGAAGAGAAGGCTTCTTCTGGTAGGCTTCCTGCCTCAGACCAATCTCGGCTTCTAGCTTGAGTTTGAAGAGTTTCCCGTAGGCTGTTTTAGCTTCTGGGATGGAAAGGTTCTGGGAGAGAAGAGAGCATAGATGCTCTACTTCGGGGAGGGAGAGATAGGGACGAAAGAGTTTCTGCATTAGAGTCCTTCTGAGGAGAGAGGAAAGATTTCCGGGAAGCACTCTTTCAAATCCTCTTCACTCATTTCTGCGAGGAAACAGGCAAAGATGATCTGCCATTCCCGGAAAAGATCGTATCCGGTGGCAGGATTGAAGGCACGGCCATCCTTATCACCGAAAGCAAAAGAGAAAAGGAAAAGATCGTTTAAACTGTTCACGGTACGATGAAGCTCAAAAGCCATGTTAAGAATGCAGTCCTCACTGAGAGGCTGGATGGAATCGAGAGTGTGGGTAAGATGATTGGGCATGATTGGATGCTCCGAAGGAAGGAAGGGAGGGAAAGAGCAGGCTCCAGAAAGGAAAAACCCTGCCGATTAGCCTCTCTTTTGGAAAGGCTAAGGTGGCAGGATTCTCAGGGTTTAGGAAAAAAGATAATGCTTCCAGCCTTCTTCCTTTGGATATCCGAAAGTTTCATAACCGTTCGGATGAACAAAGACTGCAAGGATCTTTTTGTTCGGGCTCTGACCTTCTGAGTGAGTGAAGGAATAAGAGAGTTTCCCGGCCTTGTTCATGAATTCATCCTTTTTGCATTGAGTTGAAGGGATGGATTTAAGCCGGCCAAGCCCTGCCATTACTCCAACTTGTCCGCTGTTGGGATTGAACATTTGAACCATTGTGGGATTCTCTTTGTCGGTGGAAGGGATGGAAAAGAAAGCGTGAGATTGATTGAAAGCCATGATCTGGTTACTCCGCGAAAAGATTGTGAAAAGGGGCAGGAAAGAAAAGAGCATTCTCGAATCCGTTTGCATTACAGACTCGAATGGAAGATTGAGGGAAAGTCTCTTGCAGGATTTTCTCCCACTGGAAAAGATCATTCCGGGAAGGAAAAGCAGGGTGCATGATAATGCCAGAATCTGCTTTGTAGGGACGGGAAAGAGTGAAAATCATGGCTGGATTCTCCGGTGAGTGAAAGTTAAAAGAAATGAGGAAACTCGCGGGAGGGGGTTTGTGGGCTGACTAGCCTGTACAGCCTACTAGCCTGTCAGCCTACGCCCTCCCCCTGCCCCTGTCAAGGGGGCCTCTAGGTGCAAATAAGATAGCGCATCCTAGTCTCAAGCCCCCGGTAATCTAGTGGGGGGCTTGAGAGTAAGATACTCTCTGGATAGGGAGATATACATGGCCGGTAAATCCTAGGGGGTCAAAATTTGAGGAAGAATCTAACTAATTCTTCTGCTAGATTTTGATCCCCTAGAAACTTCCCTATGCGATGCTAGATTCTCCCTGAGGGGGGCTTGTCGGAGGGGGTGAGGGGGTCTATGGGCTGGCAGGCTGACAGGCTAATTAGGCTGAATGGGCTGACTAGCCTGTAACCCCGTTGCTGATCCTAGAAACGACAAAGCCCGGACTAAGCCGGGCATTCAGGGAAGGGGAAGGGGAAGGGGAAGCTGGAAGGATCAGATCATGTCGGCCATTGGGACCTCCCTAGCAATGACCGCCATCCTGTCGGACAGGCGCTGCGCGAACGCATCCTCTGGGTTCTCCTCCAAGATCATGCCGAGAATCTGGGTCAGCCGATGCCATTGTTTGTCGCCGAAGCTGGCCCGGCTGAGGTTCTTGCCAGCGAGCAGCTGGAATACGTCACAATACACTCCAACATGCTTTCCGACCGTTGCGGTCTGTTCTTCGGTCCATCCCTCCTTGTCTCCATACTTCAGCGCATCCCCAATGATAACTTCGGAGAGAGCCTGTGCCATTCCGGATTCGAACCATGCCTTAATGGTATCTCCAGACAGGCGGGAACCGGCCTCTTTTGCCGCTAGGAAAGACAGGCACGCAGGGAGGTCAATCTCCTCTTGCCGGACGTCCTTCCTCGCTCCCTTGCTGCCCTCATACAGACTGCGCACGATGGAATCCTGCGTGCCCTCAAGGAAAGTCAGCAGATGCGGGAGCAGCGCATCACTGTGTTGCTTCACTTCCTCTAGCAACAGGACAGGGACAGAAGCGCAGACGGAGGGCAGGGCAGTGATACCTGCCTTAGTCATTTTGTCGGTCTGTTTGCAAGTGACTTTGACAAGCCGCTGGCCTGTAAAGGGTTGTGACTT
>CAZEMX010000074.1:0-7223 GCA_964513415.1 uncultured Nitrososphaerota archaeon | reverse complement strand
GAATAAACCCGACAGTGTGCCCCATTCTCTGAGGCGCACTAGCTGGTTCACTCTCCGATACTATCGTGCAACACAGAGGAGTATCTCAGCTCTTTATCCTCCTCTAGGTCAATAATCCATGCTTTATAGTATTCGCGAGTACCGCGGGTAAGCCTGTCGAATACTGCATAAGCTTCCAACCGGGTTGTCGTAAAGCATTCGAAGGTGAGCACTAGTTCAGTGCCCGAGTATGTCCGCATGAAGATGTTGTATCTCATATCTAGATACTCCAGTGGGAAAAGAGAGAGGGGAGGGAGGGGGGAAGGGGGAAATGATGCGGATTGCATCCCATAGGGACCAGAAACTAGCCTAGTCCCTAGGCGGATAGAATCAGAGGCTCAACCAAGTGTAATAACCGTCCTCGTCAAACCCTAGACTAGCCGCCCAGAACCTGAACTCCCAATACGCCATGTGCTTCTGCTGCACATAGTATTGAAAACAGAATTCGATGCCATGCTCCTGAGCAGTGCTCCGAAACAACTCCGAAAACCTGACGTTACCTTTGCCGCTCATACTATCCGCCTTTCAGTTACGAGAAAAAAGCTCAAACAACTCAGTGGCTTTTGCTTCCTCATAGTATGCAAAAGGGACTGCCCTGACGCCATCAGGAAATCGACGGATACTGGCCCAGTTTCCCGCCTCAGTTTCGCTAAAACTAAAGGGGGCCAAAATGACCCAAACAGTATGACCAAACAGGATGCGGACCATGAGGACTCCTTAGAGAAACTAGAAACCTAACTACTAACTAACCCAACAGAACCCATATCCTACACCAAAAATCGTTGTTTGTGTGCCACAAATTGTAATCCTTTGTAACATTCTGGCCGCCACCTACCCGCAAACCTACATGATAGTGAGAATCATTCTCATTCAACCCCGGGGGGTCTGGGCTTTTTTGAGCTGGGGCAGGCTGGCGATCCTATAGAAACCCCAATATTTTCCTAAATTTTTTCCGGTTTCCATCCCCCAGCAGAATCCCTCCTCCCCCCAGAATCCCTCCCCTCGCATAATCCTTCCTCATGGATGCAATACAGCAGCTTCTCTCCGGCCTCCAAAAGATCCCCACCGCCATTGCAGGAGGGCCGGTGGATCTCTCCAACCTGGTCCTGGGAGTTCTCTCAGGCAAAGGTCTTTCCGGAGTCGCCGAGAAACCCGTGGGCGGATCTGCCTGGCTGAACGAAAAGTTCGGAATCGAGGGTGGAGGCATCATCTCAGATGCAATAGAGATGGCAGGATCTTCCATCAATCCTACGGCGGCCGCTAAGTCTTTGGCCATCCTAGTCCCTGCCATCGTAACTAAAGATGCCAACACAATCCTGAAAGCCCAGCGCGCCCTCAAGAAAGGTGCTGATCCGGCGGAAGTTTTTGCAGATACAGGAATCTACAAGAATCCTGCTAGCAAAGATCTCATGTCAGTTATTTCGGATGCAAACTCCAGGCTTCGCACGGAGACTCTGAGCATAACTCAGTCTCAGATCCCTACGGATGGTCCGACCGCGATGCTATTTCTGGCCTTGAATGCTAAGCCTAAGCTCTCAGATCTTCTGGATCACCCGGAACTTTTCAATCGAGTCCCTGATCTAGACAATATCGAAGTTCGAAACATGTTCGGGGGATTCCGATCAGCGGAATACAACGACTCCGAGAAACTCATTCGCATGGGTGCCACAAACACCCCAAAGGAATTCCAGTCCATCCTTCTCCACGAAGTACAGCATGGAGTTCAGGACCTGTTTGATCTTCCCTTTGGAGGAAACACAGGCATGTTCTATGCAAATAAGCCAGCCTTTGACGAAGCTGCCAGCACCATCTTAGGTCTCAGAACGGAGCTTCACAAAAAAGTCCGGGAAGGTATAATCTCCGCTAAGGATGCTGTGCCTAGAGGAGAGTCCCTGAATGATTGGATAGACCTACTGGACGGAGCAAGAAGCTCTGCTAGCAGAAACTATCTTTCCCTGGCAGGGGAAGCAGAAGCAAGATTGGTGCAAAACATGTTCGAGACTTCTGCTGATCCTGTTTTTGCAAAGATGTTTCCCCCAAATATGATGGAATCAGAGCTAGGCAGGTTCGGAATAACTCCGGACAAGCTCCTTAATCCGGCAGGTCCCCTGCCCAAAGTAGACCAGGATCCTGTAATCCAGGCCATCATCCGGCATATCGCAGAAAGCAAGGCCACAAAATGACCCAAGCCATCACCTCTCAGGAATCCCGGGCCCTGGAACTCCTAGGGCAAGGCATTGGTCCGGAGCAGACTGCCTCAGCAGTAGGCCTCTCAGTCTCCCGCATCTCCCAGCTCCTCTCTGACCCAGAATTCTCTGCTCAGGTGGCAGAGAAGCGCTTCCACAATCTTCAGAAGCACAATCAGCGAGATGATGCCTATGATACGATGGAAGATAAGCTGCTTAAAAAGCTGGAAAACTGCCTGGGATTCATGCATAAGCCCATGGAAATCCTGCGGGCCATCCAAGTTATCAATGCAGCGAAGCGTCGAGGCGCCTCCGCACCAGATCAGATCACTCAGCAACAGACCGTAGTCTCTCTTACCATGCCAGTCACAGTAGTTAATCAGTTCAAACTGGATGGGAATCGCCAGGTTCTTGAGGCTGGACAGCAAACACTCATTACTGCACAATCATCCCATCTGCAAGACATGCTCAAGAAACGAAAGGAGAATCAGAATGTGCTCCCGTCCCCCGCTGCAACTGCCGCCCTTGCCGGCTAACATCTTCCCTCCGGCCAACAAAAGCACGCAAACCCACAAGGATCGTGCTAAAGACCAGCTCTTGGCCATCCAACTCTATCTGGCACGGAAGGTAGTTTCTTCCTCCTCCCGATGAAGCAGACTCTCCTCCAGAAATTAGAGCTAGACGACTCCCCTCCGCAGGAGCAGGAGCCAGAATCTCTGCAAGAGACCTCCTTTAACAGCCAAGAAGTTCAGGACCTGTCGAAAAACAGCCTGGATTTCTTGGCTGCTCTTGCTATGCCTGTCGTTTTTAAGTACCTCTTCCCTCCAGTCTTCAAGGCTATCTGGGATTGGCTGCTTTCCTACGTACACAGGGCCAGAGATTTCTCTCAGCTTGCCATTGGCCTGCCTCGCGGCTTTGGCAAGACTATGCTGATCAAGATTTTCGTCCTCTACTGTGTCCTTTTCACCAAGAAATCCTTTATCCTGATCATTTGCGGGACGCAGACCAAGGCCAATAACATCCTGGCCGACATTCAGTCCATGCTAGATGAACCGAACATTAAGAAAGTCTTCGGAGATTGGCGCCTCGGGCTCACAGTAGATCGGCAGGACATCAAAGAATTCGGTTTCCGGGGCAGGAAGATCCTCCTCATGGGGGCGGGCGCTCAGTCTGACATTCGAGGCATCACAAGAAACAACATCCGTCCAGATGTCATGATCTTTGATGACATCCAAACCCGAGAAGATGCAGATTCCCAGGAAGTTTCCACAAAACTGGAGACCTGGATGATTGGTACTGCGATGAAGGCAAAGAGTCCGGAGGGCTGTCTCTTTATCTTCATTGCAAACATGTACCCCACTCCGCACTCCATCCTCCGTAAGCTCAAACGCAATCCCACCTGGTACAAATTCATTGCTGGGGGCATCCTGGCAGATGGGACTTCTCTCTGGGAGGACCTTCAGCCTATCTCTCAGCTCCTCACAGAGTATGAGAATGATATGGCCATGGGGCGAGGAGAGATTTTCCACGCCGAGGTCCTCAATGATGAGAATGCCTCAGTCAACAGCTTCATTGACATCAATAAGATTCCTCAGTGCGAGATAACTCCTGAGGATCTGCACCAAGGCAACTTCATCATCATTGATCCTGCTACTGACAAGGCCAACGCAGATGCTGTCTCGGTGGGATATTTCGAGGTGTATGATGCCAAGCCCTTGGCGCGCCATATTGTAGAAGGCCGTCTATCCCCTGGTGCCACAGCAGAGACTGCTATTAAGATGGCACTCAAGAATAACTGCCGTCTCATTGTGGTGGAATCCAATGCCTACCAGTATGTTCTGGGCTGGATCATTCAGCAATATCTAACTCAGTGGGGCATTGTAGGTATCCAAGTAGTGGATATCTACTCCGGCTCCCAATCCAAGAACTCCCGCATCCTTACCATGTTCAAGCAACTACTGGCAGGAGAGATCATCCTCCATTCAGAAGCTCGTTCCCAGGTTTGCGCCCAGATCGTACCGTTCAATGCGCTCAAAACTAACAACGTAGATGGTATCTTGGACTTGCTCTGCTATGCTCCTAGAGTTCTAGAGCTCTACGGAGAGTACATCCTGTCCTCCCTAACGCTGGAGCAGCAGGAATTCTCCGCTCTTCCAGTCCGAGAAGCCCTCGAAAACTCTCCTTTCTAAGGAAACCCAATGGCTATTACACAACCGTTTCCCGTCTCCAAGAAGTCTCAGGAAGGCTTGAAGGAGTTCCATAAGTACGCTCTCCGTGCTCTGGATAAGGCCTCCACCCTGCGCAGCTATCTAGAGGCTATTGATAAAGCCTATCTCCGGGAGGACGACAGGAGTTCCGAGCATCAGCGCGCCAGGCAGGCTAACTCCTACGGGGACAAGGATAAGCTCCAGAACATCACTGTTCCCGTCATTCGTCCGCAGATTGATGCAGCAGTAAATTACCAGGCCGCAGTTTTCCTCCAGGACTATCCTCTCTTTGGAGTCATTTCCTCTCCGCAGTACATCAATGAAGCCAAGCAGTTTCAGGCTGTCATCGAGGAAAACTCTATTCGTGCCGGCTGGAGCCGGGAACTCCTGCTCTTTCTGCGCCGTGCCTTCCGCTACAATCTGGCCCCTCTGGAAGTCTCCTGGGACAAGATCGCTACAGCCGCCATCGAAACTAACATCGCTGACGCATCTACCGGGCAAGGCCGCCCCAAGCAGATCATCTGGCAGGGCAATGTCCTGAAGTCCTGGGACCTCTATAACACCTACTTCGATTCTCGCTGTCTGCCCTTTGACATCCCCTCGGCAGGAGAGTTCGCTGGCCACACCCAGCTCATGAGTCGTACGGCACTCACAGCTTTCATTGGCAAGCTGGATATTTTCGGGAAACTCATCGAGAACATTCCGGCTGCCTTCAACTCTGCCAGTGAGGGCTCGCCGAACTACACTTATTTCATGCCTCATCTCAACCCAGATTCTGGCTTCATTGTCCAGGATCGGGTGGGAGATGATTGGGATGGCTGGGCTGGCCTCAAGACTCGTAGCATGGGCGGAGTGGAAGTTAACTACAAAAATGTCTACGAGGTATCCACGGAGTATGTTCGTATCATGCCTGTGGACTTTGACATCAAGGCCCCCTCTCCTAAGACCCCGCAAGTCTGGAAAATCATTTGGGTCAATCACTCCATCCCTATCTACATCGAGCGGCAAACCAATGCCCACGAGAAACTCCCTGTCCTTTTCGCCCAGCCTTACGAAGATGGCCTAGGCTATCAGACCAAGTCTCTGGCCAAAGATGCACAGCCTTTCCAGGATGTTGCTTCGGGCCTCATGAATTCTGTGATGGCTTCTCGTCGCAGAGCCGCAACTGACCGAGTCCTCTATGATCCTTCTCGCATCTCGGAAGCTCACATCAATTCTTCTAATCCTGCAGCTAAGATTCCTGTGCGGCCCTCTGCATACGGTAAGCCTGTGGGAGAGGCGGTGTTTCCTTTCCCCTTCCGAGATGATCAAGCCGGTCTCGCAATGCAAGAGATTCAGGCAGTTGTTCAGTTTGGGAACATTCTTCTAGGCCAGAATCAGGCTCGCCAAGGCCAGTTTGTCAAGGGCAATAAGACTGATGGACAGTGGGATACTGTCATGTCCAATGCAACTTCCAATGATCAGGCAACTGCCCTGCTCCTGGAGGCTCAAGTCTTTACTCCCTTGAAGGAGATCCTGAAGCTCAACGTTCTGCAGTTCCAGCAGGCTGGCACCTACTATTCTGCTTCCCAGCAAACTCAGGTAGATGTGGATCCTCTGGCCCTGCGGCAGGCTGTCATGAACTTCAAGGTGACTGATGGCCTGTTGCCCGATGAGAAAGTGATGAGCACAGATACTCTGAAGGTTGCCATGCAAGCTATCGCATCCTCTCAGTCTCTCTCGAATGCCTACAACATCGGCCCCATGTTCTCCTACATCATGAAGACAGAGAATGTGGATCTCGCACCTTTCGAAAAGTCTCCTCAGCAGCTTACTTATGAACAGGCCTACAACAACTGGGTTATGCTGGCCCAGATGGCTCTCCAGAAAGGAACTCCCTTCCAGACTCCTGCACCTCTCCCAGAACAGTTTGGCTACGATCCGGCAACTCAGGATCCTGCTGCCCGTCAACCAGGAACTCAATAATGGCAACTCTCCAACCCTCTCAGTTTTGCCGCTATGAGATGTCTGAGCAAGAGCTCTTCCAAGGCTCCGCTCTTACCTCCCTGCAAGGCTACTGCATTCAGAACCAGATTGCAAACCTAGCCTCGCAGAAACTTAATCTGGTCTTCAATCCAGATGAGCCAGCTGGTTTCACCCAGCAAGTTGCTTATCTCCAAGGCCAGATTGATGCTCTCCAGCATCTCCTCAACACCTCGGAAGCAGCCCTTCCACAACTCTCCCTCATTTAAAGGAATCCTACCATGTCCGCGATGGAAAAAGTTTTTGGTCTCTTTGGCCGCACTGCCACTCCTGCCCCCGCTGCTGCTCCGGCAGTTTCCAATAATCTGCAGGGAACTCCCACCAACCCTGGGACTCCGGGCAATGGCGTAGTTCCTGCCGCCACCCCTGCCGCTGCTCCTGCTCCTGTATCCCCGCTCGAACAACATAAGGACCTTTGGCAACCTGTCAAAACTGAAGAAGGAGATGCCTCCGCACCAGCTCCCCTTGATCCTAAGAAAATCATGGAAGCTGCAAGTAAGGTGGACTTTACCAAGATTCTCAGCCAAGAGGCTCTTGCAAAAGTTCAGGCTGGCGGGGAAGAAGCTGTGCAAGCCATGGCAGCTCTCCTGAATCAAACTGCTCAAGCAGTGTACGGACAATCTACGGTCGCGGCATCTAAGATCGTTGAACAGGCTCTCGCGCAAGCCGAACAGAAATTTGCGGGCAAGGTCCCTGGCCTTGTAAATCAAAAAGCCGCTCAGGCTAAACTCCTGACGGAAAACAAAGCCCTGGCCAATCCGGCCGTCGC
>CAZEMX010000073.1:0-9748 GCA_964513415.1 uncultured Nitrososphaerota archaeon | reverse complement strand
TATACTATACTTCCATTTCTGGTTGTTTCAATTCCGGCATTTCCAATGCATCCATTAACTGAAAATATTGTGGCCAATAATGTCCTTCATGTCTGTTTAGTCAGAACCCTGATAAACAAAATCTATACTCTTTCCATCCACAAACAAAAATGACTAGACAGGAAATATGAAAAAAATTTATTGCCCACGATTAGATTTCCAAACTTTCCCAATTTATTTGGCGAAGACCACCTAATTTTTTCTTTTCTAAAGCCACACTCTTCTAATAATTTAGCCCATACCTCTGGTGATTGATGTTTCTCCCATTCAATTGTAGGTACAAATGGATTTTTTAACCCTATCAAATTAAAAAAGTTTTTATTTGAACAGTCACAAATAATTAACTTAGAGCCTGAAATTGTCATTTTAGATAATTTACGAAAAATATTCCTGTATTCTTCTTTTGCAATTTTGCTTTCTCTTAATTTTATACAAGCATCTTCGTTCAAGTGATTAATAGAAGCATTTGAAATAACAACATCAAATAATTCGTCAGAGTTAAAATTTTGAAAAGATTCAGACACAAAATTAACATTGTACACAATTAATTCTTGTTTTAAAATATTAAATTTATTCTGTAAATTTTTGCTGCTACCTGCCAATTCTGGCTCTAAACAAATTACATTCCTTGCTCCTGAACACGCTGCATATAAGCTAATAACGCCAACTCCTCCACCAATATCAAGAATATTTTTGTTTTGAAGATCAATATCTTTAAAAAGATTATGTAACCAAAATTTCAAATTTCTTTGAGATGGGTAAAAACCTGATTTAACAATTGTTCTATAGAATTTTGTTAATTTATCTTCCATAATATTATCTTCCTACCTCTATAAGATTTTAATTATAACTGTTTAACAAATTTTATAAATTCTTCCGCTAATATCCTTTGATTATTGTTGCAAAAGGAACTTTTACATGAGGCTCAATTATTTTGTATCGTGGCGGAAAGATATTAAAACTAATACCACCAGGTTTTAACACTCTTTTAATTTCCGAAAGAGCAGATGAATAGTTTTTGACATGTTCAAAAACCTGATTGCTTAGCACAAAATCAAAAGTATTATCTACAAATGGTAGCGTATATGGGTCTTTATTAAATAAGCGAATTATACGCTTTTCTTGCATATAACTAACATGGGGCCCTTCCTTAAAATTTAAATCACAACCAAAAGCAAAAAAACCTCTTTTACGAAACTCATTAACTAATTCCCCGTTACCACATCCAAAATCTAAAATTATAGATTGCTGACCCAAGTTATGTCCAAGTTCTTTAACTACACATAGAAAACGCTGGCAAACATTCGCAATCTCCTTATTTCCATTTCCCCGATTACTAAATAACAAATTTTTCAACTTCAAATACTATACTAAAAATATTTTCATTTTTTACTTAATATTATATCATTCAGTTTATCAAGCATTTTATCCTGCTTTAAAGATATTTTTCTAGAAATATCAACACCTTTTTGAGAGTACTTGTCATATAGTCCTGGCTCAAGTAAAATTTGCAATATACGGTTTTTAATTTCATCTATTGAAAAAGGATTAAAATACATAACCCCGTCTTGCAGTATTTCAGTTAGAGATGCAATCGCTGAAGAAATAACGGGCGTACCATATTTCATACACTCAAGTGGAGGATAGCCAAATCCTTCATTTAGAGAAGGATAAACAAAGCAATATGCAGATTTGTAAAATAATTCTAAATCACTTCTCTCAACATAATCTATATAGATAAACCTATTTTTATTTATTAATCCTTTAAATTTCTTGCCATTTTCAGACCCTAAAACTAGTACTTTTTTATTTAACAAAGGGAAATCAGAAAATAGCTGATCAAAAGCTAAAATGGCTCTATACGCATTCTTTATCCACCTATTAGAGCTTATAAGTAGAAAATATTCTTTATCTATAATATTATATTTTTTTAAAGTTCTTTCGTTGCTTGGAAAAACATACCTATGTCTAGGGCTATATAGAACATATATTTGTTCTTTATTTATTTCAGGGAAAATATTAATTATTGAATACTTAGTGTGCAGTGAAGGAGTAATAATTATAGAATTATTAGAAAGAGTGATTAATTTTTTAAAATTATTATACATTTTTTCTTTATATTTGTTATAAAATATTTTTTTATTTTTCACATATCTTGCTTTTTCAATGATATTCGAAAGATAGATATATTCATAATAATCCGTAGGCATTTCTATATTTCGCAACCCATGAACTATAAAAATACATTCTTTATTAAAAAAGTCAATATCAATATAATCATAAGGTAATGCAGAAAATATTTTGTTAATATTTTTATTATAAATAATAGATTGAATTTCATTTTTACTTATAATTGGAATTAATTCAACATTGTTACTCTGAGCTAATTTTAATATTTCTATATTGATGGGTCTGTTTTTATTATAAAAAGCAACTATTTCCGAATCCTTTTTATATTTTAAAAGATTATAAAAAACAATTTTGGCATATTCTCCAGCCCCATGAAATTTATCTAAACCAATCGGTTGGGTAGCTATTAAATCGAAAAGTATTTTCAACCTAATTATCTCTAATTAAAGTGCTAATAATATTATTAATACAATTAATGCAATCAAATTTAATTTCTTATCGACTTAATTCTAATATATTTATCAGATTCAAGTATGATTTTCATATTTAAAAATTTATCATAAATATATTTTTCCCCTCCTGTTCCCTTTCTAATATCAATAATTAAAACTCCATTAATATTCATTAAATCATATACTTGATTTAAATATGTTGTAACAGGATAATGATATCCCCACGAAATCAAAGAAATAACTAAATCAAATTTTTGTTTAAATAAAATTACACAATTTTCATTAACTTCTTGTAATTTGATATTATTAGGCTTAATACCATTATTAACTAATAATGATTTCGAAGCGGATAACGAATTGTAAAATGAGCCTTTTAAATTAAAGTTATAATAAACTTTCTTATCAATTTTCGATTTATCAAGTAAATAAAAATTAATGTTATTATTTTTGTAGTGATTACTTATAAATACATCTATTCCTGCTACGCCACAACCAACATCTAAAATTGATTTAGCATTTTTAGGAAGACTGTTTTCTATATTTTTATATTCTTTTAGCATATCGTTAATAAACATATTTTTTATTCTATTTTTGAATATAACTGATTCAAATATTAAAGCTTTTTCATAAGGAAATATAGAATTACTATAAAACAACTTATTTAATATTTTATTATTATTGAACACTAAATATCCAGCTCTCTGAAATAATATGTATTTTACTGCATTATCGGGAACTTTAAAATGTATCATATTATAGTCCCTTACGTAGATTTTAACATTTTACTTATTAATGCTATCTTTTCTTTAACTATTTTAATTTTTTTAATCCTTCCAAAAGTTGAAATATCAAATATCATTAATGTATAATATAATAAATGATAATAAAAAAAACTAAAATACCAAATAAATTTTCCCCATAACGTACCTTTAGTCTTTGAAAAATAATACGCACAACTTTTAATGTTATATACTAAGTCAGAGTATTTTACTTTTTTTATAGTTTGTCCATGAAGATGCTTTATGTTGCAATATGGATTATACACTATTTCATAATCAGATATAGAATTTGTACGAAAGCAGTACTCAACATCTTCGTAATATATAAAAAATTTTTCATCTAAAAGTCCTACTTTTTTAGTCAAATCACTTCTTATAAACATAAATACTCCGCTCAGCCAGTCTACCTTTCTTACAGAATTATAGTCAAAATCACCAATACTACGCCAAGCAATATAATTTTTCGATATTTTACTTCTAAATGTTAAACCAATTGTTATTCTGATAAATTCTCCCAGGAATTTAGGAAAATTGCCACAAGTCTTTTGAACGGTACCGTCACTTAAGAATACTTTACAGCCTGAAATACCAATGTTTGGATTCTGATCCATAAAACGAATCATATTATATAATGTATTCTGCTCAATAATTGTATCATCATTAAGAAGAAGAATATACTTTCCATTTGCTTTTTTTATGACTTTATTATGATTAGCTGAAAATCCCAAGCATTTTTTATTTGTTATTACTTTAACATCAGGAAAACAACTTTCAATCATTTCAGAAACATTGTCTTTTGAACAATTATCAACTACATAGATTTCATAAATATATTTTCCTGTTTTACTTTTTTCTATCGAGTTAAGACATTGTTTCAGTAGATCTTTATTATTAGTACATATGATAGATATAGTTAGATCCATATACCACTTCTCCATAATCGCATTAATCTTAATTTTATATTACTCGAATATACTATACCGCCCATTCTTTATAATATTTATCTAAAACTGATTAAAATAATTTATTTTTCCACGTTTCAGGAGTTTTGTCATTTACGATCTCCAGATCTATATGATATTTAAAAGGTTTAACACCTCTTTTTTGAATGTAATCAATCATAGAAGCTAATCCTTCTTTAAGTTTAACTTTTGGTTGGTACCCAAATAATTTTCTCGCTTTATTAGCCGAGCAGTTAGCTAAAAATACTTCCTGTGGTCTACCTCGCATAAATATAGGGTCCAATTTGAAATTAAGAAGCTCTGCGATATTTTCTGATAATTCATTTATAGTAATGAATTCATCATCAGGTCCTATATTTATTATTTCTCCTATTGCTTTATCTGAAAATGCTAACTCCTTTAGTATGCTGATGTCATCTTGTACAAAGCTAAAACATCTTTTTTGAGTTCCATCTCCATAAATTATAGGTTGCCGACCTTGTAGCATTAAGTTTATCATAATACTAGCAACATTTCTATAGGGATCATCATATTTTTGACGAGGTCCTATTATATTATGTGGTACGGCAATAACGTAATCAATACCATGAACTTTCGCCAAATTTTTTAAAAATAATTCAGTACTGTATTTACCAATTCCATAAGGATCTTGTGGCCTTGGAGTCATATCTTCACTGAAAGGGACCTTGTTCTGCGTTCCATATCTTGCCATACTAGAACAATATATAAAACGGTTAACATTATTTACAATCGCTGAAGTAATTACTGATACAGATGCTTGAACAATATTTTTTGTGACTAAATATGGACTAAAAACGCTTAAGCCCTCATAAGCGGTAGCGGCACAGTGGTAGACAATTTCACAGCCTTTCATAATCTTAACCATTGAATTAAAAAAATTACAATCATATTGATAAAAATCAACTTCTTTAGGAACATTATCCAGATAACCTCCTATCAAATTATCACAGCCGATTACTTTATGTCCCTCTTTTATAAATGCATCAGCCAGATGACTTCCTAGAAATCCTGCAACTCCTGTTATAAATATTACCTCTTTCATTTCAAACTCCTTTCTACTTTAATATATTTCTTTTAATAATCGAATAAACATCTTTTATATTTATTTTCATTCTTCTTACATAATAAGATAACATAATAAGATAAATAATAGAAGATAAGGCAATAAATATTAATTGATTGCTAAAAAATATCATACTTGCTAGAGAAGAATAAAATAACATAAATACTAAATTGCCATCTTTCAACCAATTAAATAATTTGATCTTTTTATTAATAAAATGTATATGTAATATACAGGAAAAAACCTCAATTAATACTATAGATAGACAAAAATAATTAATATTCAAATAGCTTCCTAAAATAATTAATGTACACAGTTTAAGTAATGTCATTATCAAAGTGAGATACATAGCAGACCTTTGGCTATTTATTATTATAAATGAAATTCCTAATATTCTTAGAATTAATGAAAAAGATACACCAGAGAATAATATTTTTAGATAGTTTACAGAGTTTAAATACTGCTCTCCATATAAAGTGATTATAATTATATTGCCAAACAGGATGACTAATATGAAAATAGGGAAAAATGATATAAAAACCATATCTAAAAACTTTTTTATTACCTCAATAAATCTTTCTTTATTTTCAACATACAATTTAGATAATTCAGGTAATGTAACTGTAACAAAAATTGTAATAAATGTAACGAAAATACTTATGATATTCCACGCTACTTTATATTCTCCTGTAACATAATCACCTAAAGTAAACGAAAGTATAATAATATTCAGACTCTCATATAATGCAGACGAATATTTCCAAACAGCCATATCTTTTGATATATTAAAAAGCCACTTAATTTCATTAGATTTAGGTATATAAATTTTAAGTTTACATATTCTATTAGAATAGAAATAAATTATTATTCCCGTTTTCAGTAAATCAACAAATAAAACATAAATAAAAAGGAAAACAAGACTACCATGAGTTACATATAAAACAAATATTCCACCGAATGATTGAATTATTGAATGAATTATTTCTGATAAAGCAATATATTTTAATTTTTCGTGTCCAAGGAAAACTGCATAAAAAGAATCAAAAACACATTTCGGGAAAAGTGTGATACCAGCAATAAAAAGCGGTATTGAAACAGCTTGCTTAAATATAAAACCAATTATTGAAATAATTAATAATGAAATGATAACATTTCCAATTTTTATTATAATAGATGTTAATAAAAATCTATTAGTATTTTCTTTATTTCGAGCAATTTCTCTTGTAAGTATCTCAAGTGTTCCAAAATTTGAAAAAATTATAAAATAACCTAACACCGAGCCAATAAATGCATACTGCCCTAAACCTCCAGGTCCGAGATATCTGGCCATAAAAATGCCAAATACCATTGAAGATAAAATTGTTATTACTCTTGAAAAACTTAATGCTGAAGCATTTTTTAATAAAGCTATTTTATTCAAATTAACGCCATATTATCTAATAAATATATTTTACTTTGTCTTATTATTTGTGAAACTCTAAAGATGCTTTGATTAATGTATGACTGGCAAAAATATTTGGATATTTTAATAAACTTTTTGTAATCAAATTATACAAAATATTAATAACGGGTATTTTGGAAAGTCTTCCAAAAGGAAATCCAAATCCATATCCTTCACACATATCTATCTTATATCCAGCAGATCTTACCATTTCTCTTGCCGTGTAAAAAGTATAGAATCTTAAATGAGTTTTATCAAGTATTCCATGATCCTGATACTTAAAAATTCCTCGTAACAACATTAATCTTAATATATAATATGCAATATTAGGTATAAAGATAATTACGTATCCATTAACATCTAATGAATTTCTCAATTCTTTTAGCAAACCAACTGGATTAACTAAATGTTCTAGTATATCCGCCATTAATATTACATCAAATTTTCCATTATTTTTAATTTCTTGTATAGTTTTTGGATTGTCAAGGTTACCAGCAATAACAATTATTACAATACTTTTTTGCTAATTTTGCCGCATTTGGATCAATTTCTACACCAGTAACTGAATCGTTATATTCCTCAGAAAGTAATTGTGACATATATCCTGTTGAACAGCTAAGTTCTAAAACCCTTTTATTTTTTCCAACAAGATCCAAAAGAAAATAAGGTACATTACCGAGTTTTTCTTTTTTCTCCCATAATTTGACATATTCTTTTGTATTGTATTTACTCATAATGTTTCATACTTAAATATAATTTTTATATCAATTTTGATTGGGCATAATTCCATCATAAACTGCGGATATTAAACCTAAAATCAACGAAAAAAAGAACATAAGATAAGGATAGGTCATTCCAACACCATCAAATTCCATTAAAAAGAAATACACTATCACAAAAATTGAACCAATACCAATATTTTTAACAACATTATTATTACTTTTTTTATATAATTTAATTCCTTGTTTAATAAAAGCCAATAACCATAATATATAAATTAAGAAACCGATAATTCCAGTTTCAATTATTCTGGATGCATTGCCACTATGTACTCCAAAAGCGAAAAAATAACTATCATCGGCAGATAAAATAAATTCATTAAATTTTGAAGAATTATCTCGTGAGGTTGTTGTGTGATTATTAGCATAGCCTAATCCCCGGCCAATAAAGGGATTTGAAACAATAGAACGTTTTGCAATTGTAAAAGGGAAAATCCTAAAAGTTGCTGAATAAGTTAAATCATCTTTACTAAAACGTCTAGAGACAATATCTGATGAGCTAAATATAGTCGGAATAATAACTGATGCTAATATTATTATAATTAAAAGATATAATAAATTTCTTTGTTGTTTTAGAATAATCAATTTTAACTTTTTCTTAAAAATAATTATGATCATATAAAACATAATTAATATTACGGTTGTAACCCTACCTAGAGCTATTATTTGTACAATAATGGATATAATAGCTGAAAAATAAATATATTTGTTAATTTTTTTACTCATAGATGGACTAACAGTAAATATAACTAAAAAACTGGCTATTAACGCCATGAAATAAGCAAAGTTAGCAGCGGAACCAAATGTTCCCATAATTGCTCTACTTCCAAATAAGTCTGGGCTCGAAGTAAGTTTTGAACTAACAAAGAAATCTTTTAAAGGATCATAACCAACAGAAAATATTTGTATTGTAATAAATAAGAGTTGTATAAGACATATAATTGAAAAACTTTTAAAAATAATTTTAATGTCATTTAGAGAATCCATTAAATTATACATAATTAAAAAGCCTAAATACATTTCACATATTATAATTAGCTTATATATTCCATATTCTATTTTAGGTGAAACAAATAAGGAAACAACATTAAATAAAAAATAAATCAAAAAAATCTTATTAGTATTTTTAGGGAATTTTATTTTTTTATAAAACAAAATAAATATAAATGCTATTATCATAATTGGCTCATAAAAATGTATTCCCGGATAATATATACTTATCTGCGGAATTCTCTTTGATAAATTTGCTTGCAGAAAAGCTAAAGATGGAGAAATGATTAATAGCTTTAACAATAATTCTTTTCTTTTATTATATGATTTTAGTATAATAAAAATTAATGCAATTACAAAAAATAGCATTATCATTATTCCGTATCTAATATCTGAATAAAATAGATTAAACATACTGTAGCTTTATATATTCTAAAATTTTCTCTCTTTTGCCATATAGTTCGTTGGTAGACGCTTGATATAATTTGGTATTGAGACTATCTTCTTTTATCGCATCGAGAAAACGTAATACTCCAACAACATCGACTTCCGCTGTATATTCCGGTACTTCGAAATAGACTTTTACATGGCTCTGTGCCGCGAGATTATAAATTTCATCGGGTTCAGTCTTTTCCAGCAATCGATTCAAGTTACTTGAATCCGTCAGGTCTCCATAATGCAGAAATAACGTTCTTCCATATATTTCAGGATTATTGAATAGGTGGTCAATTCTGCCGGTATTGAATGAACTACTCCGGCGGATGATACCGTGGACTTCGTAACCTTTTTCAAGCAGAAGTTCGGTTAAGTAACTACCGTCTTGACCGGTGATACCGGTGATAAGGGCTTTCTTCATTATTTTCTCTCGCAAAGAGCGCAAAGCACGCTAAGGTTTTTTATTGTTCCTTCTCTCGCTAAGGTCGCAAAGCACGCAAAGGGTTTTTATTGTTTTTTCTCTCGCTACCACCGCCGTTGGCGGGATTCAGTACGCAAAGTACGCTAAGTTTTTTTATTTATATTATTAACGTTGCGGTCTCTGCGGACGTTGCGAGAAAATTTCTTAGAGATTGTTTGCAATTCGAATTATTCCAT
>CAZEMX010000072.1:0-9815 GCA_964513415.1 uncultured Nitrososphaerota archaeon | reverse complement strand
GTGCTGCCGCTGCTGCCGCATGTTGCGCTGGTGCTGACCGATCCGCCGTATGGGATTGGCATTGACGGGCAGAAGCAAAGCACGAACCGCAACCCGAAGCACAGCCGCAAAGCCCACGACTTTCTTGGATGGGACAACGAAACGCCGGAACGGCTTGTGTTTGAACTGCTGCGCTACAAGAGCCACGGACAGATTGTGTGGGGGGGCAACTACTTCACGGACAAGCTGCCACACCCGACGAGAGGATGGCTGTTTTGGGACAAGGGCCAGCGAGGGCTGACGATGAGCGACGGCGAACTGGCGTGGACAAGTTTTAACTTTCCGACCAGAGCCTACACCCTGAACCGGGTGGCACTGCAAGCTTACGGCGGAACCGAACACCCGACGCAGAAGCCGCTGCAACTGATGGCGTGGTGTCGACGGCGTTGAAGCGGAGAAAAAAGGCATGACGAGAAACCGAAAAATCCTTGAGGCGGTGCTGAATGGACTGAGCTTCAAGAAGGCGGGAGAGGCGTTCGGGATAAACCAGGTGACAGCGCGAACGGCGTTCCTGCGAGAAGTGCGGAAGACCGTACCGGCCATTTGGGACGAGGGAAAAGCGGCCGGCGTAAGCGGCACATACGCAACGCCTGCGCTCCGCTGGCTGCGTGAAAACAAAGCCAGCATTCTCGACGCCAAGCCGGCGCGACCTGCCTGGAAGCGCGGGGGCAAAAAGGAAGTGCTCGCCACCGACGAAACGCTCAGCGATCCGTTGCGCATCCCTCTAAGCGACCTGTTAGGCCGGCCGCCGGAGCACTTGATTGCCGAGTGCGCCAAGTACCTGAAAGATGGCGAGACGCCAGTGCAGCGCATTGAACGCGAGCGCCGCGACACCGATGCAGCGCTGACGCTGCTGATCCGCGAGAAGGCGCGGACTAAAGCGCTGGAGGAGTTGCTTTGTTCGGCGCACTGCATCGCCCTGCGCCATGGCGCGGACACGGCATGGGACACGTTCGCGGCCAGCATCCGCGCGCTTGGCATTGGCGCCGTGACTGCGCGCGTCTACAAGGTGCCGCGTGATGAGCTGGCCTAACGCCAAATAGCCTCAGAAATTGAAATCCCCATGACCCCAAACCAACCCACCCCCGCCGCCCTGGTGAAATCCGTCGACGCGCTGATTTTCGGCGTGACCAAAACCACCCAGCGCAATCGCTCGCTGCCGCTGCCGCAGCCCAATATCCCGATTCCGGCCCGCGTCGGCACGGCGCGCTCGGTTTAAGATGGATTTCCGTAATCTGCACCAATCGCTACACCGGCTCCGTGCCGGAGTCGGGCAAACGACTCAGGAAAATCGCGTCCTGCCGTTTCCAGGGCCCGACATTCCGATTCCGCCGCGCATCGGCATCGGGCAAGCGGTCCTCAAGGAAGACGGCCCTGGGACCGCGCTTCGCGGCTTCGTGATCACGGAATTTGGCGCGATGGACGGCACCCGATTCAACCCGTACACCCTCGCCAAGCTCGAAACGCACTACCTCCCGGAATCGGCTCCGTATGCCGTGATGACCTGGGCCACCGACTGGAATGTGACCGACACCACCCACTGGCACGATGTCGTCACCTTCTACCAGGACGAGATCCGGATCAACGCCGAAGGACTGCCCGCGCTGGCCATTCCCGTCGCCACGCTGCCCGGGCCGGCCGTCCCCTACGTGATCCCCTCGACGCTGCCCGGCGCCAATTACGGCGACGCGCCGACGAATGCCACGCAGAAGCGCGTTTTCGCAGTCGGCCGAGACTACGTGAAATCGTGGGGCGGTGGTGGCGTGACCGTCACGCTCGGCCCGGCCTCGCCAGGCAAGCAGATGACAGTCGGCCAGCGCGCGAACTCGGCGACCGACACCGCGACGATCGCCAAGCTTTACTTCACCGGCACATTCTGGGATTCGCTCGGCGGCACCTGGGAATTCTCCTCCTCATCCGTCGCGATGCTGCTCGCCCCCCCCTATTTGTCAGCGGTTAGCGCCTCGGCCCTGGTCGAGCTGCCCGTCGCCAATTACGAATCGCCCTCGACCAGCAACCAGACCATCAGCCGCAGCCTGTCGATGCCGGCGACCGCCGTTGGGCTGATCGGCATCGGGGAGGTCGCTCATTACGGGTCGATACCCTACGACCTCAATTTTCTCGCGCTATTCCCGTGGCGCGGCACCCACACCGCGCAGCGCACTGGACAAGAAACCGGCACGTCCACGGTGACCACCTACACCGGCAGCGCCTCGCATTCCGGCAGCTTCGCCGGCATGGCCTACACCTACACCAGCCAGAACACCAAGACATTCACCAGCGAAACGACCTCGGTATCGCTACTTGCCGATTCATTCCCAACCGGCGCGGTTTTCAACGGCCCGACGACCGCCGCAATGTACAAACTCGAAAACTGGAGCAACGTTCTGCTCTGGAGCGATCGCAACACCGGGGCAACCGATCGAGGGGTCCCTGCCTATGTGCACTCAGCGAGGAGTATTTCCAACACGACCATCACCCAATCCACCGAAGCACAAACCATCACAGGGGCTGTCGTACTCGGGGCGATCACTCTGTTTTCGCTGTCGATCAGCGTCAATAAATCATCCGGTCAGCAACGGCAGATTGTTGCGGACAACAGCTATTACACGCAATACCTCAATAATCCCTATGGCCTCGTCGGCACTGAAAATGGAATGGGAATGAATGGCGACGTGACCCTACGGCAGGACTCAGGATTATCAAGCTACAAAAACCCCCCGGGATATTGGGATGCCATGCCGCAGAGCGCGAAAAACGAAATCATCTCAGCCTTCACCAATAGGATAAATGAATTTGCTGGGAAGCAGTATTTCGATTATGAGGTGGATTCTCCCGCTCATAAATTTTACACATCAACAATACAATCCGGCCTCGCCACCTATTCCGCAACAATTTCCGTCTCGACCCGAGACGATCTGCTTTACGACGAGATCAACGGCGTCTACCTATGGATCGGCAGCACGCTGACGGGATCCCAAGGGTCGGGTGCCGGCACCTGCACCCTGACGGTCACGCTGCACCTGCAGACGCGATACGGCTCCTGGTCGCAGCAACTCGCCTCGAGAGGCTACACCGGTACGCTGCTGATCGAATACCAGATTGCGCCCCCAGCCCCGCCCACTGCTGTTCCCTCTCCGAAATTCCGCGCGTTTTTCTGCCCGCTGCACCGCGACCAGGGAAGTTTCAAAGGGGTCAGCTACGTCACCGACGCCGAAGAAACCAACGGCGCTGCCCCGGCGCACCTGGTCAATTTCCGGCTGAAACTCCGGCAATACGGAGACTTGAGCAACATCGACGCGTTGAACCAGTCCGAAGAAAACGTCAGCTTCGTCCCCTGCAACCTCCTCGAGCTGCTGTACGATTTCGTCTGGAGCGTGGATTATGGCGTCGGCGCCGAGACCGGCGAACGCTACCAGGTCACGCGTCAAGACCGTTTCGACGACCTGAACACGTACCTGTTCGGACCAGTTCATGAGGTTCATCTGCGCGACGGCACGCTGGGCGCCTGGGCAACGCCGATCGGCAGCGCCACCGCCGGGCTTTTCCGCACCTGACGGGCAGCTCATGCAGGAATCGATCCCGCAGACCGGCATCACCTCGGCCGGCATCACCGTAGCCGGCATCACGCTCGGCCTGCACCCGGCGCTGCTTCTCGCGGGCTTCTGCGGCGCCATGTGGTCACTGAGCTTTTGTCCGCCCATGCCGGCCCTGCGCCGAGCCTGGATTGCCGGGATTTCGACATTCGTGGCCGCCTACGGCACGCCCGCCGTCGTCGCGTCGCTGCGCAGCGTCCCCTGGTGGCCGGAATCCCTGACCGGAGAAATCGCGCAATACCCCTGTTCACTGCTGATCGGCTTCCTGGCCCACCAAGTCATCGGCCCGGCTTTGCTCAAGATCGCGTCCAGAAAGGCCGACGAGGCTGACCAATGATCCCTCAAACCCCAGAATTCGCCGTCCCGATACTAAAGGCGGTTGTCTTGTTCAGCTCAGCGGTATTGCTCTTTTTGTCTGAGCCGGCCATCAACCGAATGAGCCAATGCTCGAAATTCATCACCAGGCTATCGTTCCACCTGTTGGCCGTTGGAGGGGCTGGAAATGTGCTGTGGGTAATGCTTGGCGACGCCCCGAACTGGCCAGAAACGATCGTCATCACCGGCGCAGCACTGCTGCTGTTGCTAGACAGGGTAAGGCCTGGGAGTCGGTCGGATCGGTCGTAAATGCGATTTTTCCGTGCGTAATCGCATTGTAACGCATTGATTTGTATGAATCGAAAAGCGCCGTTTTTGCCCATTTCGTACCACACAAAAACAGCACCAACCTATTGATTAACATAAATAAATTACTTACGTGAACAGCCTGCACCATCTCCAGGTGGTGATTGGGATCAGTTTTGATGGCATTAGGTGTCTACTTGGCGTTAGCCGGCAGGTCGGCCAGCATCTGCCGCCACTCTGCATCCAGGATAGCGGCCTCTATGCTCACGACGTTGGCGTCACGCTCGCGCCCAGGCACCAATCCGAGCACCAGCACGCAGTCATGCAATGCTCTAGCTTGTCTTCGCTTGCGCGCTATCTCGCGTAGCCGGCTAACCCGGGGCTCGAAAGGACGGCCCTCGGCCGCTGTGGTGCTCGTTGCGTTGTCGGTCATCGCGGGCCGTCTTTCAGCTCTGCGTTGGCCTGCAAGTGCGCCGCGCGGTAGATCGCATCGATGCAGGCAATCCACTCCTTCTGGTCCTTCATCGCTTCTGCGGTGCGCAGCTTGTTTGCCAGCGCTTCTAGCTTTGCGGCCATGTTCAGCCGCTGCGCGATCCATTGCGCCGCGTCAGGGCTGTACGCTTGGCAAATCGCGTTGTCGGTCGGCCCCGGCCGAACCAGCAGCGCCTCGCGTTTGTTGGCGTGATCCTTCTCCTCGGCGCTCCAGTGCCGGTACTGCGGCTGGTCCACAAAGTAGCCCTGCGCCCATGTCTCGATTGTGTCGTTCATCGTCCTATCCTTTGCCGGCCAGCCCGGCGTTCAACGCGGACCTTCGCAAGCTGCGCTTGCTCGGCCCGTTAACTAAGCGTTTGCGCCAGGCTGGAATGCACGTTGTCCCAGAACATCCTGTCATCGACGCTCAGCAAGAAACCCTCGTTCATGATGTCTCCGCCTGTGCTCACGATGTGGGTCGCGCAAGTCCATGCCTTGGCGACGTCAATGTCGGCTGGCGTGCAACGCTCGATCCTATACAGCGCCAGCAGATGCGGGCAATCTCGCGTCTTCACGCCCTTGCAGCACGTCAGGTGGTTGTCTTTCACTGGCACCGGAGCCTGATGGCTGCATTGCTGGTGCGTCTGCGGCAATGCGTTCTCGCGCTCTTGGCGAAACAGCATCTCCATGCGCGGCACCTCGTCGGCCATCTTCTTTGCTTCGTACAGGAAGCGAATCTCTCCCAGTTTTTTGCCGGCCATACGCCACTCATCGGCGTGCCGATTCAATGCAACGTGCCATTCGTGGATCAGAGGGTACTTTAACCGTTCGTTGATCGCCTGTTCATCGCGACAGCCAACTTTTTCGTTAGCAGCCTTTATCTGCGCCATAATCGATTGGCACAACTCTTCGCACTCTTCGGCCGTTTCGCAGGATAAAACAATGCTGTTGTTATATATGCCATCGCCAAAATGAACGATCACCCGCGGCTTGAGTTCGGCGCAAAGAGAATCAGCCGCGCGAGCTTCTGCAGTAAGAACAGCTAAGATGGCGTCTGCCCTGATGCATCCTCCGTTCTTCATTCTGATGAATTCCATTTCAAACCTCAGCAACAAACTGCACAACCGCCTGAGCAGATCCGATCGTTCGGAGCGAGTAAACCGGCGTCGGCCGTTTATCCTCGAGCGAAATCGTTTTCGCGTACTCTATCGCCGCATCCCGATCTGAAAAAACTCGAAGCAGATCAGAGGATTCAGCTCTCGCGGCAAAAATCTCTGGGGGAGAAATTTTTGCCGGCAGCCGGCTCGATGAATCGTCCATCGGCTCAGGAATCTCTGGCCTAAGCTCTTGAGCAATCTCAGCCGGCGCCGATTCTTCAGGCGCCGATTCAATCGGCGGCACTTTTTCTTTATCCGCTGGCGCTGACAGCTCTCGTCTGCGTGCGTTGAACTGATCGACCCAGATCCTTCCATCCGGCGTGATCCGATAAGCGATCAATCCGGTCTCCTGGTCGATCAGAGATTTCACCATCCCCTCCCGTTTTGCCTGAGAAACATTGTCCAGGACTTGACGCTCAGTCAAACCGGTTTTTTCGGACAGTTCCTTGACAGGCAGAGAACCTTCCTTGACCAGCGTCACCAGCAGTTTCGAGCGATGACTTTCTTTTCCTGATGGCATTATAGGCACGATGCAGACCTCCTCAAATTGTTCTGACACATCTCATCGAAAAGCTTGTCGACAGCCTCATCGACCTGTTCCTTGAGCTCCTCGATCGTTCCGTCGTTGAGTATCGCAGCATCCTCGACAATTCGCAGTCCCTCCTGCTCGCTCGGATGGTCAGAATGTTCGGTAGTCTCTGCACCAGGCCGAACAATCCGCCAAATATGCCCGCAATGCGAATGGATAAACCGCGCCTCATCGAGAAATCGAACATCTGAAATCACAATCAGTCCCATTCCTGCGGCTTTTCTGGCCCTGATCCGTTGATCCATGAGCCGGCACCAGATTTCCACATGGACCTGATCACGGCCCCACTCGGTACCAAGCGTCTGCTCCAATTCCCTTGGCGACTTACCTATCCATTCAATCGTGGATTCCTTTCCGGCCGGAGTAAAATTCCATTCCTCCAAGCCTAACATCGTTTTGAGGCCCTCCCGCAACGGGTCGGCAAAGGCCATCTTGAAAAACCCGTGCTGCCGAAGCAAATGCATGGCAACGAGATCCTTTCCAGCAAAGGCTTTTCCGGTCAGACCAATCAACAGCATGATTAACTCCTCTTCCTGCGACAAATGCAGACCACCCCGGAAGCATCCCCGGAAGAACAGCAAGCTGCCTCCCGTTGGTGTAAAGATGCAGCCCCGGATTGAGATAGCCGGCCGCCTTTTCCACGGCCTCGACCACCGTGGAATCCGGTTCGGCCGGAAAAAACACGGCGGCAACGCCGTTGCGCTCATGATCCACGGTCAGGCGAATGGATTGCCGTTGAAAATGGGCAGCCCGGCCGCCGCAATTTTTGCCACGATGTCATTGGCAGACGCCTCGATCGTTTTGTCTGGCCTGATGATTTCGTACCAGAATCTAAGCTTACCCTCATGGACTCTGTACCGAAGCCGCGCGTCGACACGAAAGGCATCCTCTCCACGAAATACGGGGATTCCGATTGCAAACCGGTCGAAGAGCTTCATTTTTTCGAGGGTGCCGCTGTCCTCCTGTTGGACAAATACGAGATCGACCCCTCCGCTTTGCAAGCGCAAAGCCGACTTGAAACGCAAATCCTGCTTGGCTTCGAAATCGATTGCCATCCGCAGCATGTCGGCGCCGGACGGAAGCCCTTCCACGGTGGCCACGTCCTGAAGGTTTTCCTCGATAAACCCCGCGAAATCTGATTGCGCCATGGGCTTGCGGTCAAAACCGGTCCATCTCCGCCATTCTTCCGAGAACATCGGAGAGTATTCCGCCAGATGATCTCGCCACCCGCCTCCAACCCCATTGGGGCCGTGGTCGTTGATGATCGCAAGGATTTTGATTTTTCCGACGGTGAAATCGGCGTCCACCCAGATGGTGGAATCCTCCGATGCCTGCGCCTGGACGTATTCGACAAATCCTTCGGCGTCTGCCAGACTGACCTTGGCGACCTTCCGCCTCGGCTGAGATAACAGTCTCTCGTCGTCGAACTCTCTCATGATCCAGCCGGCCGGCAAAGCCACTCGACGAACAGCAAATCCGATCTCACTGCAAATTTCAACTGGCGACTTAAGCTCGCGTGAAAGCGTTTCAGCCAGATTTTCGTTGATTGATTCCATTATGACGCTTCCTTGAGGTCGGCCGCGGAAAACGGCCTGGGTTGAACGCTTCTCAGGTCGAGGGTTTGCTGGTGCGGGTTGTCGTGCACCAGATTTCCCTCGGGAGTGGCAAAAAGCATGGTTTCCAGCGGCGCTTCGGCCGGTTTGGTCAGCTTGACTTTCCCGGAAATCAGCATGGCGCCGCCTCTGGCGGCTTGCTTGACGGTGATCGCCAGATCAAGCCGGCCGGCTTTCCCCGTGCTGCAAACCGCGGTGACCAGCTCGGCCAGTTTGTCGCTGGCTGAGTCGACGAAAACGCCATCGCCGATATGGCGCAGAGTGTCGGTAATGGGGCTGATCATTCGAGTTCTTCCCCTGGGTAGTATTGCCGGAGGATTCCGCCGCCGTGCGGCTGATCGACCAAATACAGCATCCGTCCGTCACGAAACACGTTTTCAACGACTTTCCCATTCCTTCCTGTCTTCTTGACCGTCACCGCATCCCCGGCCACGAACCGCGGCTCTGGTTGTTCTGCATTCATGTGCTTTTCCTTTTGAAATGAGTGTCAAAGTTATGGAGCATCCGGTTTTGTTCCCACTCGGCATCCTCCAGCGCGTCTTCAACCGCGTCGAGACGCTCCCGCCACGACGCGAGGTTGCTTTGTGACTCGGCGACCATGCGCTCGCAGTGGTCCCGCTCTTTCCGGAGATCGCTCACCCGGATCATGGCGGCCGGGATGCGAAGCCCCAGCCCTTTCCAGTACAGGATTCTGGCCAGGGAGGAAATCGCAGCGCCGACGTGCTGACAAGCCCGGTCAAGCATGGGAGTTCCCGATCTGGTCACGAGAAACGCAGAGATCCATCGTGACCACATTACTACCGAACATTCTGACCATCCGAGCGAGCAGGAGGGACTGCGAATTGTCGAGGATGCTGCGATACTCAACTCCAGGCGCAAAGAAAGAAACCGAGCAGCCGGCAGGGATCCAGCCTGTGGCATCCATGCAGGCTAGCTGCGAATCTCTACCGATCGCAATGGGAGAGCCGTCCTCTGCCTCGCGCAGACCATAGACCACCCTGTTGGTCTGTGGGTTAGGAATCCTGATAATCATTTGCCCTCCATAGCCCGGTAGAGCTTCCTGGCGCCGTCGAAGCCGGCGAAAAAAGCATCGTGTTTGGCCGTGGCCGGAGGATAAGGGCAGAGGATGGCCAGGCCCGCCAACATACCCCACAAATAAGCCTTGGCGCCCTTTTTGAAGGCCTCGCTGCGCGGCGTCGATCCTTTGGGAAACCACTCCTCCACAATCTGGTTTGCCCGATCGTATTCGGGAAGGAAATTGCCGACAGCGACCGGATCTTCCGTGCTCATGACGCCCCCTTGATGCTCGACCGAGCATGAAGGTATCCGGACTTGAACGCATCTAACTTGGCCGCCCCAGGCTTGAAGTACGGGACGTAGGCGTATCCCCTGATCTGTAGCCAAAATGCGGCGCGCATGCCGGCTCTGAAATCCTTAGAGACCTTGTTTGGCAACTTCATGACGTGCGCTCTAACCAGCCGTTCGACCGACTTGGAAGGTTTGGATTTCAACACTTTGTGGTTCCTCCTGTTGGGTTGTTTGGTGATTGGGTAGAGACACAATAGCCATGTATGGGTTACTTGTCAATCCATAAAAATGGGTTTAGACTCAGCAAGCATGAACACTCCTTTCCCAATTTACGATTTCGTGATGGCGCGTCTGCGTGCCAAGACCATCCCACAACGCCAGATTGCGCGCGAAAGCGGCGTGCCTTTCAGCACCGTGAGCA
>CAZEMX010000071.1:6776-9915 GCA_964513415.1 uncultured Nitrososphaerota archaeon | reverse complement strand
TAAGATCGCACTCCTCGCCGGCAGGTCGTAAGGGCTGGGCCGGGAATGGGCGCATACTAGGAAGCCTGATTATGATGTCCGCGACCACAAGCGCGTCCGGGACCAATGCAGGAGGGCGGGCGCCCTGGACCGAGGAGTTCATGCCCGCGCGCCTTGAGGATATGGCGGGCAACCACGCTGCGGCAGAGCAGCTCCTCAGCTGGATAAAGGGCAGGCTGGCCGGCCTGACGCCCAAGAAGGCGGCGATGCTCCACGGCCCGCCGGGCACCGGGAAGACCCTCTCCGTCTCGATAATAGCGAGGATGCTCGACGCCGAGCTGATAGAGATGAACGCAAGCGATTTCAGGACCGAGGAGCTTGTAGGGAAGGTCGCCGGCGGCGCCGCGGCACAAGCCTCACTCTTCGGCAGGAAGACGAAGATAATCTTCCTTGACGAGCTGGATGGCCTCTCGGGGAGGGAGGACCGGGGAGGCGTGGGCGCCATAGCCGAGGTCATAAGGGGCGCGAGGTACCCCGTCGTCGTAGCCATGAACGACCCGTGGGACCCCAAGTTCAGGTCGCTGAGGGACATCTGCGAGATGATAAGGTTCAGCCGGATCAGGACGCCCAGCGTAGCCGCAATGCTGAAGAAGGTGGCGAGGGCGAAGGGTCTGCTCTTCACGGAGGGTGCGATCAGCATGGTCGCAGAGAGGGCCGGGGGCGACCTAAGGGCCGCGATAAACGACTTCCAGATGGTGGCCAGCGGGAGGAAGAGCCTCGCAGAGGAGGACGTCGGGATGCTCTACACGAGGACGCAGGAGAAGGGGGTATTCGACGTCATGAAGGACATATTCTCCGCGGAGACAGTGCTCGATGCCAAGCTCGCCATGGACGGGTCGGCAGTCGATGTGGAGATGCTCTTCCAGTGGATAAACGAGAACATCGCCGTGCAGTACCCGTCCCCGTCCGAGAGGGCCGAGGCCTACGACTGGCTCTCCAAGGGGGACTTCTTCATGAGCAACGCCCGAAGGAAGCAGATGTGGGAGCTCATTGGCTACGGCATAGAGCTGGCGGCGGGCGGGGCGGCCCTTGCGAGGAGCGGCGATTACAGGTTCGCGAGGTACAGCTTCCCACGGCGCATAGGGGCGATGAGCAGGACGAAGGACGAGAGGGGGGCCAGGAAGGAGCTCCTACTCTCGATAGGACGGGGCGCGCACGTCTCGATGAAGAAGGCAATGCTCGAGTACCTGCCTTACATCGAGATCATAACGCAGGCGGGCGGCTTCAAGGAACGGGACGCCGCCGCGCCAGCCGCTCCGGAGGTCGCTGCCGCCGGGAAGCCCAATGAGGGCAGACCCTCCGCCCGGAAGGGCAAGACTTCAGCATCCAAGGGAGATGAGAAGGGGGGCGCGAGGAGGGGCAGGCGCCCGAAGGCGCAAGCCGCGGCGCCGGCAGAGGGCAAGTCCGACATACTCAGCTGGCTTGACGATAGTAAGGCTCCCTGAGCCTGGTGGCACCCTCGAAGAGGCGCCTGATTTCCCCGTCAGAGCAGCCGGCGCGCATCGGCCCAAGGACGTCTACGAGGTTGTCCGACCTCATCAGGCAAGGCTTCAGCTTCCCATCGCTCGTGACCCTGAGGCGGGTGCAGTTCGCGCAGAAGTGGGTGCTGTTGGCGGGTCTGACGACCTCGACCGCGAGGCTGCCTATGAGGTACCTCTTCCTGTTGTTCATATCGCTCCGGGCCTCGACGCGGTCGGACATGGCATTGAGCCTGTCCTCCACGGCCGTCAGGTCGAAGTAGTGCCTCCTGAAGAAGTCCGCATCGAGGTTCAGGTCCTCGAGCTCTATGAGCTGGAGCGAACCGCCTATCTCCTTGGCATACCCGACCAGCTCGTCAACCTCATCATCATTGATGCCCTTCATTATCACGACGTTAATCTTTATGTCTATACCAAAATCCTTGGCGGCCTTTATACCCGCGAAGACCTCAGCAAGGGCGCCCTTGGTCAGGGACGCGTAGACGCAGGGCCTTATGCTCGGCATCGACACGTTCAACCTCCTCAGCCCCGCATGCCAGAGATCCCGCGCCATCTCCTTCAGGAGCGTCCCGTTCGTTGTTATTGCAACGTCAGCCATGCCCATCGCGACCGTGCCGCTGATTATCTCTGGCAGGTCCCGCCTCAGCAGTGGCTCGCCGCCCGTATACTTGACCCTCCCAACCCCCAAGGACTTCGCCACCCTGATGATGCGGAGCACCTCGTCTCTGGTCATCTCGGACGAGATTCCCCCCTCCCCCTCGTGGTGGCAGTAGATGCAATTCAGGTTGCACCTCTGCGTGAGGCTCACCCTGAGGCCGCGGACGGTCCGGCCGAACGGGTCGATCATGGGACGGCGCCCCCGTGCGGGAGCTGCCCCGCCATGAACCGTGCAACCTCGACCGGATCGAGCCTCAGGGCGGCAGCGCCGGGCACCGAGAGCCGGTCCGCGGAGGCTACCGCAATGACCCCCCTCAGCCTGCTCGCGAGGGCGAGGTCCCCCTCGCCGCGGGCTATGAATATCTTCCTCAGTTCAGAATCCTTGAACCCCTCGCATATCACGACGTCCGGCTCGAGGTGAGCCATCGCGAATATCGCCCCGTCGAGCCCCCCGCCCGGCAGGTAAACCGATGCCATGCCGCCCGCATCCACGAGGGCCGATGCCATCGCGCCGGATTCCCTGAAGAGGTGCGTGTCCTTCCCGCCGTCCGGAGGGGACGAATGGGCCGTGTGCTTCACGACGCACGCCCTGATGCCGAGCTTGGCGAGCTCCGCTACGACGCCTGTTATCAGGCACGTCTTGCCGTAGTCGCTGCCTGGCGCCACTATGGCAAAGACGGGGGCTTTTGGTGGCATTAACTCACACTAGCAACAAAATGCGGTCATGACTTAAATCTTTGCCCCACGCCCGCATCCCCGCCCCCGACGATGCCTTGCGGCTATTCCTCAACAACGCATATTAGAAAAGCAATCTTAGATGAAAGTGGGCACCTTCATGACAAATGAGAGCTTTAGCATCCTCATAATAGACGACGACAAGGACGTCGCGGATGCGCTGGGCGTCATCCTCGAGAGGCAGGGCTACCGGACAAAGATCGTCCACAATGGGCAGGATGCCATAGACG
>CAZEMX010000071.1:0-6676 GCA_964513415.1 uncultured Nitrososphaerota archaeon | reverse complement strand
GAGAGGCAGGGCTACCGGACAAAGATCGTCCACAATGGGCAGGATGCCATAGACGCCTCCAAGAAGAGCAACTACAACGTCGCCCTCATCGACATAATGCTTCCAGACATAAGCGGGATAGACCTCCTCAAGAGGCTCAACGAGGGCGTTCCAAGGATACGCAAGATAATCGTGACTGGGCACGCTACGCTAGAGAACGCCGTGAAGGCGGTGAACATGGGCGCAGACGCGTACCTCATGAAGCCGGTCAGCCCCAACGTACTTTTAAGGACCATAAAGCAGCAGCTGAAGAAGCAGGATCAGGAGATACTGGTTCTACAGAAGAAGGTAAAGATGTACATCGACAACGTGATCGATGAGCGGATCAAAAGGATAAAGTCCGGCATACTGGACTGAGACTTCCTGCAGTCGCGCACGGGCTACATCAGCCGCGGGCCATCTTGAGGAGGTGCTGGCACTCCGGGAGTATTATCCTCTCCAGCGCGAGCCGCACCGCATCCGGCGAACCGGGGAGTGCAAAGACGAGCGCCCTGCCGCATATCCCTGCGGTGGTCCGCGAGGCTATTGCGGACGTGCCGATCGCATCATAGGACAGGCGCCGGAAGAGCTCCCCGAAGCCGGGCAGCTCCTTGTCCAAGAGGGGGGCGATCGCCTCGACGCTCTGGTCGCGCCCGCTGATCCCCGTCCCCCCGCTGACGAGCACCACGTCCGTAGCACCCGACGACGCTGCCGCCTTGACTGCGTCGCGTATCCTCTCCAGCCTGTTCGGCAGGTAGACCCTGTCGGCGACCTCGAAGCCCGCCGCGGAGACGAGCTTGATCGCGGTGTCGCCGCTCTCGTCGTGGAACTGCTCGCACCGCGCGATCCTCTTGGAGATCGTGTCGCTGGTGACGATCACCGTGAACCTGAGCCCGGACGGGAGCCCTTCGTGGTGGCTTGCACTAATGATGTTGACCCCCTCTAGCCTTACTGCTGCTCCCCCTTCCGCTTCCCCAGCACCCTGATGTCCCTTATCGCGGTCGAGGGATACTGCCCCCTGTCGTCCTTCTCGTACTTCTTGGTCATGTCCCAGACCGTGAGGAGCGCCGCCGACACGCCGGAGAGCGCCTCCATCTCGACCCCTGTCTTGGCGAAGGCCTTCACGTGGACCGTGGCGGAGACCGAGGCGTCCGCGATCTCGAGGTCCACGAAGACCTGTTCGATCGGTATGGGGTGGCAGAGCGGCAGAAAGTCCGGCGTCCGCTTCACCGCCTGTATCGCCGCGACCCTGGCAACAGCCATGACGTCCCCCTTCTCCAGCGCCCCTGCCCTTATCCGGGCCACGGTCGACTCCTTGAGTACTATCGTGCCTGCGGCGTCAGCCTCCCTGAGGACCGGCGCCTTGCCGCTGATGTCAACCATCTTCACGCTCATGTCTTCTGAACCCTCTTTGCGAACGACTCGAAGAGCGACTGGATCGCCCATGCCCTCGGGTCCTCCTTCTTGAACCTGAATATCCTGATCCTGCCGAACCGCTTCTCCTCGATCAGGCCAAGGTCGCAGAGCTTGCGCAGGTGCGCTGCCGCCGTGGTATGGTTGAGGCTGGCTCGCCTGGTGATCTCGGATATGTTCATCTCGCCCTTCTCGGCGAGTGTCTTAAGTACCTTTACCCTCCCCCTAGACGAGAATATGTCCTCCACAGACATTCCAATCAATCCCCCTTCGACAGGCCCTTCTCGACTGCCTCCGTCGACAGGTTCAGCAGCCCTATCAGCGTCGTCTTGCCCCTGAAGCCGGCCCCCGATATCTTAGTGTACAGTATCCCAAGGTTCCTGAGGTTCTGGAGGTACTCCCAGAACTGAGTGTGCCTCCGGGGCTCGATGCCCTGGCTCTCGCAGAGCACGCGGTAGGTCGACTCCACCTCCCCCATCGTTACGTACGCCGCCCTGCTCCTCTTCAGGACCTTGGCGACCGAGAGCAGGAAGAGCCGCTCGTGCAGCGGCAGGTCCAGGACTATATGCATCGGGAACTGGGAGACATCCAGCTGGGCCTTCCTGACGTGCTCCGGCATCACCTTCATGGCCCCCTCCTCGTCGGCGTACTTCCCTGCCCTCCAGAGGAGCTCCAGCGCGTACCTCGCATCACCGCGCGGCGACGAGATGTCTGCTATCATGGAGAGGACCTCCTCGCCGACCGCGCCCTCCTTCATGGCGTCATATGCGCGGAGGCGTATGATGTCGTAGAGCTGCTCGACGCCATACTTGTCGAACCTCACGACGTTGTGGAGCAGGGTGCTCTGGACGCTCCTGTCGAGGCCGGATACGAACTCGAGGTTCCGCGTGATGAGCATAAGGTTCAGCCTCTGTGGCCGGTTCAGGTACTCGTCCGCGACCCTTGACAGGTAGTAGAGGGGAGCATCCTTCTCCCCTGCGACGGATATCAGGAAGTCTATCTCATCGAGCGCCAGCAGGAGGTATGTGTTATCTGCCTCGAGTATCCTCCAGAGCGTCTGGAACAGCTCCTGCGCCGAGAACCCCCTGTCGGGTATGCTGGGGAGTACCTGCTGCGCCACCTTCTTCACGACCAGGAAGAGCGTGCGGTCCTTGTAGCAGTTGACGTGGACGTACCTTAGATTTATGCCCCTCTCCTTCGCCAGCGCCTCCATCGTGGAGCCGAAGCGCTTGGCGACCGCGGTCTTGCCGACGCCGACATCTCCCACCAGCGTCGCCTTCTGGGCCACCGCTCCAGGCGACTCCATCATGACCCTGAAGACCCTGCCCAGCGCCTTGAGCTGCGAGTCCCTGTGGACCAGGTTCGTGGGCACATGGTCGGGGAAGAGCTTCCCCTCATCCTTGAAGAGCGTGGGTCTGCCGATCTCGTTAGCGATGATGTCGTAAGCCAATGTCGTCGACCCATTACAACATATCTTCCGCCGGGGATTTAATGTTTTTGTACTTTAGAAGAAACATTTAGCGGAGATAAAACCGAAAGTATTAGCCCCTGCCCAGCCCCTTCCAGAGCTCGTCGGCGCCGGGGGCCTCCAGCCTGCGCACTGCCCCGTCCGCGAGTACCGCGACTCGCCCATGCCTGCGCGGGGTCAGTCCGCCGATCCCTGCGAAGGGGATCCCCTTCTGCCTGAGATCTTCCTCGACTCTGCTGGCGAGATCCGGCTTCACCGTGAAGAGGACCGATCCCGACCCTATGAGTCTGTAAGGGTCTAGGCCGAGCTCGCCGCAGACCGCGGACGTCTCCTCCAGGATCGGCACGCTCCTCAGCTCCAGGCGTATCCCCGAGGACGATGCCTCCGCAAGCTCCCATGCCCCGCCCAGCAGGCCGCCCTCAGTGACGTCATGCATCGCCGTGACGCCATCGATGGCGGAGAGCGCCAGGCAGTCGCCGACGGCGTTTATCTGCCTGATAAGCGCCTTGCAGCGGGCGACGAACCCCTCGCCGAACCGCTTCAATATGCGCCCGTCCGAGGCCAGTATGGCGGTCCCTTCGATCCCCGCCGTCTTGGTCATGTAGAGCAGGTCCCCCGGGGAGCCGCCGCCAGTCGAGAAGAACCGCCCGTTGCCGACCGTGCCAATCATCGCCCCAACGACTATCGGGTTGGCTATCCCCTTCGTGACCTCCGTGTGCCCCCCGACGATCGAGACCCCGACCTCCTTGGCCGCAGCATCGATCTGGGTGCATATCGCGCTTAGGTCCGAGAGCGAGGATCCCTCGGGCATAAGTATGCTCTGGATGAACCACCTCGGGACGGCCCCGCGCGTGGCTATGTCGTTGGCGTTGACATAGACCGCCAGCCAGCCTATCTCGTCCACGGAGCCCGTTATCGGGTCGGTCTTGAATGCAAGAACCTCCCCGCCCATCTTGATCAGGGCCGCGTCCTCGCCTATGCTCGGTCCGAGGATGACCGACGGGTCGCTGCAGCCCAGCCTGCCGAATACCGTCTCCTTGAGCAGCCTGCTGGGGATCTTCCCGACCTTCAACCTGGTCATCCTTGGCACCCCTTCTTGAAGAATCTCTCCGGGGGCCTAATGGAGATTGCGGTCTGTCCTCCTATAACGTCTATGCGGACCACGATGGAGGGGCTTGCAAGGTCGATCTCGAACCCAGCGCGCCTGAGAAGGCCGCCCACCGCGCGCTCCACCTCCAGCGAGGAGCCTATCGACCGCCCCCTCCTCGAGCACCTCACCGCCGCCCCCCCGGTCGCTGGGTGGGGGAGGCGCTCGCCGACCGACTCCATGATAGCATTCATCTCCGACGGGACGATTGTGTCGACCGGCGATACAGATCGTATGAAACTCGTGGGGGCGCCTGCCATTATCTCAGCGGCGGCATCCTGATCCAGCGCCGTGCTGATCAGCACGAGCCCCCCGAAAGGCTGGCGCTCCGCCTTGGCGCACGGGTCATGCGGCATGAGGACATCGAGCGCCTCGATAGCGCCTGCCTCCTCCTTGCCATATTCCAGTGTGAGCAGTACCGTTCCCATCTCAAAGCACCGCCCTTGTTCGAGGGGCACGCCGTGCCCCGCCTCGCGCCCCTGGTCACAGCCAGCCGAGCCTCTTGAAGTAGGCTATCATGAAGCCAGCAGGTATGAGTGAGAGTATGCTGATTATAATGAACGTCGTATACGGCCCCAAGAATAGCCACGGCTCTTCGTTGACGCTACCCGGGAGTATTATGTTCATGCCGTATAGGGTGCCAAGCACCATTGCCGGAGCCGTCAGCGTCGATATGACCGTCAGTATCACGATAGCCCTGTTCATCCTGTGCTGGTAGAGCGTATAGTCCGTGTCCTTGTAGATCTCGATTATCTCCTTCGAGGTCTCCGATAGCTCCCAGATCTTCTCTATCCTGTCGTGGACATCGCTGAAGTATAGGTCGAGGTCGTCCCCCGTCTGACGGCGCACGCCGTCGGAGATCTCGACTATCACCCTGCGTATTGGCGAGAGTATCCTGCGGACGTCCGCGATGCTCCTCCTAAGGCGCGTGATCTCGTATAGCGCCTCGCTGTTCTTTGAGAAGACGTTCTCCTCGAGGTCCTCCAGGCGGTCCATCAGGCTCTCCATCAGGGGAAAGAGCGAGTTCACTATCGTGCTGAAAATCATGTAAAAGAGTGAGCCGACGCCGTCCTGCGTGAACTTCCCCGTCTCCTTGAACTTGATCTCGCAAGACGTGAACAGGTCATTGAGCGCCCCGATGCTCCCGTCGTGCACGGAGACTAGGTAGTCCCTCCCGACGAAGAATGAGACCTGGGAGGGCGTGCACCCCGAGCCACCGCAGAGGACCGGGAAGCGGAGTATGACGAAGAGGTAGTCGTCGTGCTCCTCGACCTTGGTGAGCTGTATCTTGGACATGCAGTCGTCGATGTTCAGGCTGTGGAACGGGAAGTGCCCCGCCAGCGCCATTACCTCCTCGCGCTTTGGCTTCTCGAGGTTTATCCACCTCACCCCTGAGCAGTTTATCTCGCGAGTTGGCATATTTGCCTATTGAAAAACTACTCACTTAATAGCTTTTCAATCGGGCTTGAGAAAAACTCAAAAAAGAGGGGGCGGTTAGTGCTATATTATTCACTCGTGGTTGGTGCCGGAGATGGTCTCAAAGGTATACTTCTTTGACTTCTGCAAATCGAGCGACGCCCTGCGGGGGGTCGACGCCCTCCTCAAGGCAGTCCTACGGTCAGGGGATCTGAGGGGCAGGCGGACCGCCGTCAAGGCGCACTTCGGGGAGCTGGGGAACTATACGCACATACGCCCGCAGTTCGTCAGGAGGGTGGTCGACATCATAAATGCGGACGGCGGCGCCCCCTTCGCGACCGACACGACGACCCTCTACCCGACCGGCAAGCGGCTCAGTGCCGCGGGCGTGATCTCGAGCGCAAGGTACAACGGCTTCACCGAGGAGGGGCTCGGGTGCCCCATCGCCGTGGCCGACGCGCCCGACGGCGAAGCCGGCACCGCTATCGAGCTAGAGGAGGTCGAGCCTGGGGTCCCCCTGCGGCGGATAATGGTGGCGAGGCAGATCGCAGAGGCCGGGGCAATGGTCATGATGAGTCATGTCAAGGGGCACCTCCTCTCGGGCTTGGGCGGGGCGATAAAGAACCTCGGCATGGGGTGCACGACGAAGGGATGCAAGTCCTCCCAGCACGCCCTGCACGGGCTCGTCTTCGTCAGGGACGGCTGCACGATGTGCGGCAAATGCGCCGCAGCCTGCCAGTTTGGCGCCCTCGAGATGGGCGCGGATGGCCCCGTCAAGAGCGATGCCTGCGTCTACTGCCTCACGTGCATGTGGGAGTGCGAGACCGGCTCGATAAGGTTCCTCCCGGACGGCAAGGCGCGCTTCCAGGAGGGGTTGGCGATGGCCGCGGCTGGCGTCTCGAGGATGCTGGCTGGCAGGCCCGTCGTCTACCTGAACTTCCTTCTCGACGTGACCCCGCTCTGCGACTGCGCCGCCCCCGCCGGGCAGCCGGTCTTCCAGAACGCCGGCATCCTTGCGTCCTGCGACCCAGTGGCGGCGGACAAGGCGTCGCTCGACATCCTCGACAGGACCGCCATGATCCCCGGATTGGACCAGGCGGCGCCGGACGTGCTCGGGAAGCTGAACGGGACCAGCAGCCTCATCCAGCTGAGGGCGGCCGAGCGCCTGCGGATCGGAAGCATGGACTACGAGCTCATCGCGGTCTGAGCGCACT
>CAZEMX010000070.1:0-10069 GCA_964513415.1 uncultured Nitrososphaerota archaeon | reverse complement strand
TTGGCCTGACTCAATTTCTGATTTGGATTATTATTTTTATGTTTCCTTCTGCCTATTTCAGTTATTTTTATCTCGCCCATAACAAGCAGATGCTTAGTTTTTATTTAACCGCCATTTGCGCTATAATTAATTTAGTCCTCAATTTTATTCTGATTCCCAAATACGGAATGTATGGCGCCGCAGCCACCAGTATGCTTGCTCAATTTCTCAATTTCCTATTGCTTTTAATTTTCAGTAAAAAAGCACTTCAGTCGCCATCTTTAGCTTCTTCTCCCGCTCAAAATTAGTTTATACTCAAAATCGAGTATGATTATACTCAGAATTGAGTATAATATAATAGAAGTCTATTATGCTGGATATTCTCACCAAATCTAAAATAAGGCAAAAGATCATTCTGCTTTTTATTTATAGTCCTGAAAAATCCTATTACATTAATGAAGTAGCGAGGCTGGTAAAAACTTCGTCGGGTACGGCTCAACGAGAATTGAACAAATTAGTTAAAGAAGGTTTTTTGGTTAAAAAGGAAAAAAGCCAGAAGCGCGTCTATTATTCTTTAAACAAGGCCAATCCTCTTTTGTCAGAAATTAAGATAATTGTTGATAAAACTATTGGAATAGAGCATCTTTTACAGGAAGAATTAAAAAAAGAAAAAAACATTGATTTTGCTTTTTTATTCGGCTCTTATGTTAAAGACAATCTTAAATTTGATTCTGATATCGATTTATTTATAATAGGAAATATTTCTGACAAGGAGATATATAATAGAATTAAGAAGGTTGAGGAAAAAATAAATCGAGAAATCAATTATCATTTATCAACCCCGAAGGAATTTAAAAAGAATTTATCCAGAAATTTTTTCTATCGGAGTATTGTTAAAAAATGCGATTTAATCATTGGCGACGAAAATGAATTTAGACGACTTACTCAATAAATTATTAAAAGAAGGAGAGATAGAAAAACAAGATAAATTTTGTAATTTTTAAATTTTTGCTATTATATATCTAAGGTCTAAGAATAATAAAATAAGTAAATTTATGGCAAACAAAAAAACAATTTTAATAACAGGTGGAGGCGGATTTATTGGTCATCATTTTGTAGAAGGCCTTCTTAAAAAAACAGATTGGGATATTGTAATTTTAGACGCTTTAACTTACGCTGGAAATTTGAATCGTTTAACCGATATTGATATTTGGGACAAAGAGAAACATCGAGTTAAATTTGTATGGCATGATTTAAGAGCGCCTATTTCAGATACAACACATAAAATGATAGGAGATTTAGATTTTATTTGGCATTTGGCCGCGGAGAGTCACGTTGATAGAAGCTTGGAAGATAGTAGGCCTTTTGTAATGTCCAATGTATTGGGAACCGCAAATCTGCTCGAATATGTTAAAAAATATCAGCCCAGCTTAAAAAAATTTGTTACTTTTTCTACCGATGAAGTTTTTGGTCCAGCGCCATCGGGCGTTGATTATAAAGAGGGTGATACTTGCAATCCTTCTAACCCCTATTCAGCCGCAAAAGAAGGCGAAGAGGCTATTAGCAAGGCTTTTGCTTTTTCTTTCGGTTTGCCCATTATGATTACTCGAACAATGAATGTATATGGAGAGCGTCAGCATCCAGAAAAATTTATTCCAAAAACTGTTAGTGCTATTTTAAAAAATGAGCCAGTATCGATTCATGGTTTACCCGGAAATATTAGTTCTCGAAAATGGATTCACGCTAGGAATGTTTGCGACGCTTTAATATTTTTACTGGATCGAGGGGAAATCATCGAAAAGAAATACCAAAATGATTCTAGCCATGGCGTTTATCATATTGTAGGAGAAGAAAGAAATGTTTTAGATTTAGCCAACAGAATTTCTGAAATTATTAGAGGAAAAAAATTAGAGGAAGGGGAAATTCAATATATAGATTTCCACAGCACGCGACCCGGTCACGATCTCCGTTATTCTCTTTCTGGTGAAAAATTAAAGAATATGGGCTTTGAATATCCTATGAAGCTTAAAGAAAGTTTTGATAAGATGATTAAATGGATGATAAAACCAGAAAACCAAAAATGGCTGAATTTTTAGCACGGTTTATAATAACGAAAATCCGGGAAAATTTATATTTGTCTGATTCGTTTGGCGATGTTTGGACAGTGAAAGGAAAATAAAGAATATGACGAATTTAATAAAAAAATCTCGAAATGGGGCAGGTATAGGCGTTATCTTAATTTAAATGATGAATAGTAATAATCAAAATATAAACATTGAAGAAAAAAGAAAAATATTTTTAGAAGAGTTAGATAAAATTGAGCCAAATATTTTAAAATTTGATCAATTTTCTGGTCCGGGGATAAAAAGAAAAATCCAAAGATTAATAAATGTTCCCAATGTTTATATCCCATATGTTTTTTTAAATAATTTAGCCATTTCAGACCAAGAAGGGTTTATTGATATATATCGTGATAAGAAAACCTCCGCTTCTAGTACTATTAATAAAAATGTTTTAGATAAAAAAGGTTTTACTTTGGGTAATAAAGAAAAAATTCAATCAATTACATTGGATGAATATGTAAAAAATCATTCTCATCCAACAGTAATAAAAATGGATATTGAAGGTAGCGAAAAAATGGCTATTGAAGGGGGAGAGAAATTTTTAAAAAGTGAATCGCCAATTATCGCAATTGAAGTTTGGTCAAAAGAAGAAAAAGGAGAAATATCGATGGAGGCAGTAGAAAAATTAAAAGATTTAGGATATAGATCTTATTTCATAAAATTAGATGGGACTATAGAGGAGATCAAAGAAAGTTTAATTGAAAACCTTAATTTTCGTAGTTTCGATAATTTTATTTTTAAGAAATAACAAATGATAAAAATTTATGAGAAAAATAAAAAAAATTTATAAATTTTTTTTAAGAGAAAAAAGAATTCCAACTTATAGCGAAATTTTACAGGGGTTGAATATTAAAAAAACAAAGATGTCACTTCCAGCATTTATTCAAATAGAACCTACGACAAGGTGTAATTTAAATTGTATAATGTGTACGCGTGCAGAAATGAATAGAAGTAGATTAAATCTTAATCTTTCTCTTGAGCAATTTAAGAAAATTCTAGAAGAGATCCCCACTGTTAAAAAAATTAAGCTTCAAGGAATGGGCGAGCCATTGTTAAATGAAAATATTTTTGCCATTACCAATTATGGTATAAAAAAAGGTATTCGGTTTATGACAACTATTAATGGCACTTTAATTAATACCAACAATGCGGATTTAATTTTAAAAAATTTTCAAGATATTACAATTTCATTAGATGTTGCTAATAGCAAAGATTATTTAAATATTAGAAGAGCAGATCTTTTTGATGTAGTTAAAAAAAATATTAAATTACTTATTCAACGAAGAGAAAAATTACAATTGCAAAATAGAATAACGATTAATAGTGTAATTTCACATCTAAATTATAAAGAGATACCCCAAATTGTAAAATTAGCAAAAGAATGTAAGGTAGATGCAGTAAGTTTTGTCGAGGTAGAAAATTGGAAAACACCCTTAGAAAAGGATTATCAAAATGAATTAAAATTTATTCAACAAGCTAGAGCATTTAGTAAAGACATAAAGAGATTAATTCTAGAAGTTCAGAAACAGAATTTATTAGAAATAGATTATTCCTCTATTAATAAAAGAAAAAAAGATTGTAAATGGCCTTTTTATTCTTGCTTTATTACTGTAGACGGATTTGTAACTCCTTGTTGTATTAGAATGGATCCAGATGTTATTAATTTTGGTAATATTTTTCAAAAACCATTTAAAGAAATATGGGATGGGGAAAACTGCCAAAGTTTTAGAAAAAAAATAATTGATAATTTAAGTAATCCCATTTGTGATAATTGCCCCGATTAAAATATAATATATATGGATTGTATTAAAAAATATCAGAAGGTTTTAATTATTGGTGCTGGAATAACGGGTATTGCTCTTTCTGAGAGGTTTACATCAAAAGATAATAATGTTTTGTTGATTGAAAAAAGAAATCATATTGGCGGAAATTGCTATGATTATAAGAATAAAACTGGCATTTTAGTTCATAAATATGGTCCTCACATTTTTCATACTAATGATAAAAAAGTATGGGAGTATTTATCACAATTTACAGAATGGATTTTTTATGAACACAGAGTTTTAGGATTTATTGACGGGAAATTTGTACCAGTTCCATTTAATTTAGATTCTTTGCATCAATTATTACCAGAAAAAGCAGATTTATTAGAAAAAAAATTAATAAAAATTTTTGGTTACAATAAAAATATTTCCATTTTAGAATTAAAAAAAATTCAAGATAAAGATATGCAATTTTTAGCTAACTTTGTGTATGAAAAAGTTTTTTTAGGTTATAATTTAAAACAATGGGGGAAAAGACCGGAGCAACTTGATGCTTCGGTGAGCAATCGTGTGCCAATAAAAATTTCTAATGATGATAGATATTTCCAGGATAAATATCAAGGAATACCAAAAAATGGATATACGGAAATGTTTAAAAAAATGTTAAAAAATAAAAATATAGAAATTAGATTGAATACTGATCATAAAAAAATAAAAAATATAAAAAATTTTGACATTGTTTTTTATACAGGACCAATAGACGAATTTTTTGGTTATAAATATGGGAAATTGGATTATCGTTGTTTAAATATACGTTTTAAGACTTTAAATAAAAAAGAATTTCAACCAGCCGCTGTCGTTAATTATCCCGATTTGAAATATCCTTATACTCGCATTACTGAATTCAAAAAATTAACGCAACAAAAATCTCAAAAAACAACAATTGGCATTGAAAAATCCGGAGAGAAGGGAATTTTGGCGTGGCCATTGCTAGATGAAAAAAATAAAAAAATTTTTCAAAAATATCAAAAAGATGTAGAATTACTAAAGAAGCAAAGCATTTATTTTATTGGTCGATTAGCAGAATATAGATATTGCAATATGGATGAAGCGATAAAAGGTAGTTTAGATTTATTTAATAATATTATTTATGGAAGAACAAAATAAAAAAAATCAGAAAGAAAAAATAGCAGCGGTGGTTGTAACTTATAATAGAAAAGAATTATTGAAAGAATGTGTGGATGCTTTATTGAATCAAACGTATCCTTTGGATTCTATTATCTTAATTGATAATGCTTCAACAGATGGAACATTTGAATTTTTGAATAGATATGGATATATAAATAATTCCAAAATCGATTATATAAGATTATCGGAAAATACTGGTGGAGCCGGCGGTTTTTATGAAGGCGTTAAAAGAGGATATGAAAAGGGATATGATTGGTTGTGGTTGATGGATGACGATGCAGAACCAAAGAGTGATGCATTAGAAAAATTAAGTAAATATTTTAATTATCAAAATATTAGCGCATTGGCTAGTAGCGTAATTTTAAAAAATAATGAAATTAGTTATTCGCATAGGGGTTATTTTAATTTTAGATATATATTTACTTTTATAAAAGTAGCAGACAAAAAATTATATAATAATAGTTATATAAAAATTGATTTTTCTAGCTTTGTAGGAATTTTAATTAATAGAAAAACTATTCAAAAAATAGGTTGTCCTAAAAAAGAATTTTTTATTCATCATGATGATGTAGAATATTGTATTAGATTAAGAAAAATAGGAAAGATATTGCTAATTCCTAATAGTTTAATAGTCCATAAGGAAGAACTTACAAAAAACAGAATAAAAAAAATTTTCTTAGGAAGAAAATCAATGAGAATGCCTTATGATCAATTTTGGATACTTTATTATGGAAAAAGAAATTTAATTTGGTTAGGTAAAAAATATTCAAAAAATAAAGTTATTTTTTATTTAGGATTATTGAAAGATTTTATAAAATCCATGGTTGGTATTTTGGTATATGACGATTATAAATTTAAAAGGATAAGATTCATTTTTAATTCTTATACTGATGGTTTAAAAAATAATTTTGATAATGAAAAACCAAAAATAATTTTGTATGGCGACTAATTTTATTTAATTATGTCTCCCAAAGTATCAGTAATAATACCAACATACAATAGAGCAGATTTATTACCTCGAGCTATAGATAGTGCTTTGAATCAAACATATAAAGATTTTGAATTGATTATTGTTGATGATGGTTCAACAGATAATACCAAAGAAATAGTAGAAGAATATCAAAAAAAAGATGAAAGGATAAAATATCTATGGGAAGAAAATTATGGCGGACCAGCTAGGCCTTATAATTTAGCTCTGAAACAATGTCAAGGTGAATACATTGCTTTTCTAGATTCTGATGATGTGTGGCTGCCTGAAAAGTTAGAAAAACAGATAGCGATTTTTGAAGAATACGATGGGAAAATAAATTTAGGATTGGTTATTTGTGAAGCATATGTCGTTGATTTAGATAGAAATGATATAGGAAGGCTTACTTTTCCGTATAATGAAAATTTATTAGGTCCCGAAAAATTTGGATTATTTTTTGAAAAATTCGGAATAATTTCTCTTAGTTGTGTTGTGATTAAAAAAGAAGTATTTAAAAATATAGGATATTTTGATGAAAAATTTAAGGTGTCAGCAGATGTGGATATATATTCTCGAATATTAAAAAATTCACCAATTTATTTCTTAAAAGAACCATTGGTAAAATATACTCAATCAGATAGAAGCCTTTCTAATGAACAATTCTGGATAAAACAAATACCCGAATATAAATATTTTTTAGAAAAATATGGAGATGATTTTAAAAAATATCCAAAAGCAAAAAGTAGATTTTTAAGAAATATTGGCACTTTCTATACTCTAAACAATAATAGTAGAATGGCTAGAAAATATTTTAAAGAAGCAATTAAAAACAATCCGTTAAGTTTGAGGCTGTATTTCCAATATTTTTTATCATTTTTTCCAAAAATTTATAAAAAATTGCTTTTTATTAAAAGAAAATAAAGAATTAAAAATATGAAAATATCAATATTTTTTGATGGATATAAACCATTTCATGAATTTAAAGATCCGGGGCAAATTATTCTGGGCCTTTTGGATATGAACCAGGATGTAAATTTTAATACGCTTGATAAGCCAGATTTAGATAATTATTCAGCACTATTTCCCATTGTACAGATAAGTAATAAAAAAGAATTATATAATACAAAATTTTGGGAGAGAAGTGACTCAGATGTTATTATTATGTATTCTTGGTTATCAATTAGATATACTTCTCTTGTGGAAATTATGAAATTAAGTGGGAAAAAAATTATTATAAAATCTGATAGTGCTGGTAGAATAGGTTACCCCGTTATACCTTATAGATTGAATGTGCCAATATTTAGTAATTATTTTATTAAAGATATATGGCGTCAAGCAAAAAGATTCCCATTAAAAATTTTATATGAAAAAATGATTAAACAAATAGAATTAAGTGATGGGGTGATAATTGAAAGTCCGGATGCTGTTTCGAACTTGAGTTATTTTTTGACTAGATGGGATAGAGAAGACCTAATTAAAAAAATTTATTGTGTGCCAAATCCGGTTACGCCAGATATTATAGAATCAGGATTAAAAACAAAGGAAAATATTGTTGTTTGTGTTGGGAGATGGGAAGATAAAGCTCCCAAAAACACAAAAATGATGATTAAGGTGTTGTTAAATTTTTTAAAATATAGGGAAGATTTTCGGGTAATTATTATCGGTTCGGGGGAAAATATAATAAAAAACCTAATTAAAAATGAGTCAGAAAATATCAAACAACGTATTCAAATTACTGGACAGATAGACCATAATAAAATCAAAGATTATTTTTTAATTTCTAAAATATTTTTTATGCCTTCGTGTTGGGAAGGTTTTAGTATTTCCGCCGCAGAGGCACTTTGTTGCGGTTGTTCTATTGCTGGGACACCTCTTGAACCTCTGCGTTATTTAACAATGCAAGGATTTTCTGGTTCCATTGCTTCCTCTTTTAAAAAGGATGCTATTTTGGCCACTTTAATTCAAGATTCTATTAAATGGGATAGAAATCAGTATAATTCAATAAACATAGCTAATTTTTGGAGAAATAAATTAGATAGAAAAGTTATAGCAGAACAAATTTTAAACATAATAGAAAATTTTAGTAAATAAACTATGTCCCCAAAAGTATCAGTAATAATACCAACATATAATAGAGCAGATTTATTGCCTCGAGCTATAGATAGTGTCTTGAATCAAACATACAGAGATCTCGAACTAATTATTGTTGATGACGGTTCAACGGATAATACCAAAGAAATAGTAGAGAAATATCAAAAAAAAGACGAAAGGATAAAATATCTATGGGAAGAAAATTCTGGCGGACCAGCTAGGCCTTATAATTTAGCTCTGAAACAATGTCAAGGTGAATACATTGCTTTTCTAGATTCTGATGATGTGTGGCTGCCTGAAAAGTTAGAAAAACAGATAGCGATTTTTGAAGAATACGATGGGAAAATAAATTTAGGATTGGTTATTTGTGAAGCATATGTCGTTGATTTAGATAGAAATGATATAGGAAGGCTTACTTTTCCGTATAATGAAAATTTATTAGGTCCCGAAAAATTTGGATTATTTTTTGAAAAATTCGGAATAATTTCTCTTAGTTGTGTTGTGATTAAAAAAGAAGTATTTAAAAATATAGGATATTTTGATGAAAAATTTAAGGTGTCAGCAGATGTGGATATATATTCTCGAATATTAAAAAATTCACCAATTTATTTCTTAAAAGAACCATTGGTAAAATATACTCAATCAGATAGAAGCCTTTCTAATGAACAATTCTGGATAAAACAAATACCCGAATATAAATATTTTTTAGAAAAATATGGAGATGATTTTAAAAAATATCCAAAAGCAAAAAGTAGATTTTTAAGAAATATTGGCACTTTCTATACTCTAAACAATAATAATAGAATGGCTAGAAAATATTTTAAAGAAGCAATTAAAAATAATCCGTTAAGTTTGAGACTATATTTTCAATATTTTTTATCATTTTTTCCGAATATTTATAAAAAATTACTTTTTATTAAAAGAAAATAAAATTTTATGAAAAAATTATAGTTTTTGTTGATCACTCATTTCATAAAAGAACCAAGAGCTCGGAATTTTTTATAAATATACTTCAAAAAAATATAAAGTTGAATAGTTGTGGAATGATTTGAATGGGAAAATCCCCGATATCTTTTGAGCAAATCAATTTTTTAAACCCAGTATTGTAATTTACTGGCAAATAAGACCACTGTCACGTATATTAAAAAATAATAAATTATTTAAAATAATATTATGAAGATTATTTCCGTAATAGCGCCATTAAAATTCGGAGGAGGGGAGAGATTAATGATTGATCTTTCGAAATATTTTAAATCAAAGAATATAGATTTTATTATCTTTAATTTAACGGAATCTAACGAATTCGAATTTTTATTAAGAAAAGAAAATTTATCTTTTATTGATATATCAAAAATTAATTTATTATCAACGATTTCTAAAAAAGGATACTTTCTATTATTTTTTAAACTTTTACCATTTGTTTTTAAAATAAGGAAAAATATCTTGAAAGAAAATCCAGAAGCCATTCTAGTAAATGGATTCCCTTCTGTCTTTTTAGTTCCTATAAGTTTAGTTGGAATAAAAAAACCAAAATTGATTTATATTCATCATTCCTTAAAATCTAACGAAGAAGGTTTTATAAAAAAAATTTATTTATATTTTCTAAAAAAATACCAGAAAATAGTGGGAGTTTCATCTTTAACTCAAAAATCTTTGGTTAATACTTTTACGGAACTCAAAGATAAAATCATTTGTATTTCCAACGGTGTGGATTGTAAAAAATATGATGTTGATGAAAATCAAATTTTAATAAGAAAAAAGTTTAATTTACCCAACAATTTTATAGGGATCAACGTTGGAAGATTGGCATACTTTAAAAATCAAAAGTTTATTATTCAAATGGCCAAAAAGATTTTAGAGGAAGATTTTACCTTTTTAATAATAGGTGAAGGAGAAGAATACGAAAATTTAAAAGATTTAATTTCAAAAGAAAAATTAGAGAATAAAATAAAGCTTTT
>CAZEMX010000069.1:0-10121 GCA_964513415.1 uncultured Nitrososphaerota archaeon | reverse complement strand
CGAGGGCCCGCGGGGCGACGTCCTTTATGCAGGCCCCGCTGATAACCTTCCGGTCGCCCGGCGCCCCCCTGTGCAGGATGACGACCTCGCAGTCGGAGAGGCCCCGCGCGGTGGACCACTTGAGCTCGTTGAGCACCTCCCTTATCGTCGTCATTCCGCAGGCCGCCTGACAGGGGATAACTGCGGCGCACAGGCACTTGAAGATGCCGACCATAAGAGCATGCAGGACGGCGGTCTAGAGGCGCCTCTCGAGGCGCGTGCACCTGACCACGCCCCCGCTGACGGCCTCGTCGACATCCTCCTTGGGCAAGAAACCGTGCTTCCTGTAGAAAGCGAGGGCCGGCAGATTGTTCACCTCGGTCTTCACGTAGACCAGCGACGCGCCTGCGCCGCGACATTCATCGAGGAGCCGCTCGATGAGTGCGGAGCCCACGCCCCGCCCCTTGGCGTCCTCGTCGACCACTATGCCGGAGAGCTCGACGACGGTGCTGTTGCTACCGCTTCTATTGTCACCGCTGCTGCTACCGCCCCCTTCGCCCCCTTCCTCGCGTCCGCCTCCGCTGACGCCCCTGCAGCTGATTATGCCCAGAATCTCCCCGTTCTCCCTTGCCGCGAGGGTGCGGTTGGAAGCCAGGACCCTCTTTGCGGTCTCCTCAGAGGTCAGCTCGGCGATCACCTCGTCGCTAGCGCCGGCCCATCCGAGCGCGTTGGCCCCCGCCTTGGCGTATGCGCGCCTCACGAAGGAAGCGAACTCTCGCCAGTCCTCCAGTCTGGAGATTTCCATGCAATAAATATGCCCCGTGGCTAAGAAAAAACTTTATCCCGGCGCCGTGGCGCGCGGCGATCTGAAATCCGGAAAAGGCGGCGGGTGCCTCCCCGTCAGGGCGCGCCTGGGGCCCTCTGGAATGCGAGCGCCCTCCCCTTCGTGCCGACTGCCCTGAGGATGCCGCTCTTCCTGAGGCAGTAGGTGATCTGCCGGGCGGATCCCAAGGGGATGCCGGCGGACAGGGCAAGCTCGCGGTTGGTGAATGGTTCGCCCAGGCAGCCAGGGAGGAGCTTGAGGTAGTCGTCCCTGCCCCGGAAGAGGACACGGCTGTTCACGCGGAGGAGCCGCCTGTCCCTGATGCTGACGCCCTTGCGCCTCCAGCTCCCCCTTCCGTCGGCGCAGCGCACCTCCTCCTCGTCGATGAGCAGGACCTCAAGGGAGAAGTTCTCCTCCCCGGGCATCTCCGGGATCATCACCAGCTCGCGGAAGACGTCGGCAAGCGAGCCCCTCCTCGGAGACCTGCGACGCATGGTGACGGCGCCGTCATTGGTGACGTGGACTATCCATTTCCGCTCGGGCAGGGGGTAGACCAGCCTCACCGGGTTCCTGCCGGCCAGCACCCGGAGCTTCCCCTTGAGGGCCGAGAAATTCTTGGTCTGGACCTCGATCGCCATCTCTCCCCTAAGGATGTCGACGATGTAGTTGCCCGTCCTGACCTCGAACCTGTCGCCGGGGAGCGAGTAGAGGGACTTGATCTCCGAATGCAGGGAATACTCTTTCATTAGGTGAAGGTGGATTGCATGGATCTAATAAACCTGCGTCGGATTGGGCGCCGCGGCGCAGCCTGATCGGGGAGTGGGCGCGATTGAGATTTTTTGGATTGAAGCGAATCGTTTATACAATGAATCGTGATATCTATAATAGTAACAAAGAGGAGCTCCTGGCGGCATCGGTCATCGTCTGATGAAGCTTTCAGCCCCATGCAGGGTCGGCCCAATAGGAATGTGGCCTTCGCCCCAGGAGGAGAAGGCGATTAGAGATGGAGATTAAAAAAGCGATTGTCGCCCTGATCCTTTTGATTATTGTTGCGGCATCTGCAACGGTCCTGATCCAAGCCTCCCCGAACTCGCCGGCAGCGCAGCGCACCACCGGCACAGTGTGGTACACCGAGACGCGCGTCTCCCTCGACGGGGCGATGGGCGTGATCCGGGTCCCGCAGGGATGGAACGGGAGCTTGGTCGTGCTCTGCCGGGACTATGTGGCGCATAGCGATTTTGACCCTTCTGCGGTCCCCCTAGACATCGAGTCTGAGATGTGGCTCAACAGAGGGGTCGCCACCGCGGCCTCCAACTATGGAGAAGGCGGGATGTGCATCCAGAGGGCAATGGCTGCGACCTACCAGCTGACCCGGTATGTGGCGGAGAACTACAACGTCACCGGCAAGGTATACTTGGCAGGGATCTCGATGGGGGGCAGCGTGGCGCTGCTCCTGGGTGAGAGGTACCCTGACGTCTACGACGGGGTGCTCGACGTGTGCGGGCCGAAGGATTATGCAGAGCAGTATATGACGAAGATCCTGTGGGCGAGCATGAGCAGCACGGATATCGAGGAGGCGTTTGCAGTTATGGATCTCACGGCGCCCTCCGACATCAACGCCTTCCGGGTCGCCCTCCTCCAGTCTGCGAACGACATCGCTGCAGAGTGCGGCGGGTCGCCCGACGAGAGCCCGGCGGCGTACCAGAGGATATCCCCCCGTTACAACCTCGACTTCCAGATCCCGGTCATATACATAGTCACGACACATGACTCGGAGGTGCTCGTGGCGCAGAATTACGAGTTCTACATAGCAGTGCGCGACGCCGGCAAGGGCGACCTTGTCCACGTGTCGCCAACACCTCTGGGGCACCTCGACGGGAACATAATTGCGAACCTTCCGAGCGCCTTCGGGGCGCTGGTCCACAGGGTTGAGACGGGCAGATGGCTGCCCACGGTCGTCTGCTTCTTAAGCTGCTAGAGGCCCGCATGAACAGCGGCCTCACCCTTTTTTTACTGGCCATCAGATGCTGCGCCCTGGCACAGCAGAGCGGGCGTCTATGGGCAGGCGGCAGGGGACCCTGCCTGAAGAGCCGCCATGATGAGCGCCCGAGCTTGGGGCGCGCCGGCGGATGATTGATCACCGTCTGTATAGAAGATATACAGCAATAATCATCATCAGCCCCGCAAGGAGCTGAATGAGTGAGAATGGCTCACCCAAAACAAGGAATGCCAACACGGCACCGAATAGTGCAGATAGAGAGTATACGACGCCAGTCCTCATAGCCCCTATCTCCCTGAGAGCGAAGGTAAAGAACAGGATAGAGAGGGCGATGCTTAGCGCCCCGACGGATAGGAGGTAAGGGAGAGCATCGAGAGGGAAGCAGAGGCCACCGTTGACCATATATGCCATGAAGAGCAGAGCCGCCCCTCCAATAAGGCATTTCAGCCCAGTAACAAGGAGGAGGTCGCGCTTCTTGCTTAGTTTCTTGCTGAGGTTGTTATCAATCCCCCAGAATAGGCAGGCGCCGACGATGAGCAGGTTGCCGGCGATGCCATCAAATGAGAGATCTTGAAGTTGCCCATTCGTGGTAAGGAGGGCAACGCCGACAAGGATCGTGCAGACAGCCAGATAATCCTTGATCGAGCCTCGTTCTTTCCAGAAGGCCAGCGCTATAAGCACTGTGAAAAGGACTTCGGCATTAAGGAGCAATGACGCGTTTACCGCAGTGGACTGATTCAGCCCATATAGCTGCAGGATGGGGGCAAGTATGGAGCCGCACATTATAATGAAGGCAAGGACCCGGTAATCGTTCCCTGTGATCCTTCCTTCTGTTTGCGTAGGGGTCGCAAGCAGATTGATGATCAGTTCGTTCAATGGTGAGATCCGAAACGCGAGGAGGAGGATCCCGCCAATAGCGTAGATCATCCCAGCAATGAGCAGGGGCGGCACGCTTGCGAGGGCGATCTTGTTGAATGTGGAGCTTATCCCAAAGAGCATGGCAGCGGCGGTCGCCCCAAGGTATCCCCAATGGTGCGTCATTTGCCTCGAATGACTCAAGAAGCAGTGCAATAATATGCCTTTTGATGGCAAGTAACAGGCCTTATGGTAAGCAACATCGGCGATGGCCCTAAGACGGGTGCCTCTGTTTATTCGCGCACTAGTTCGTTGGCATATAATGAATGCGGGCGGCGTCTGACCTTAGGCACACGCTATCGCCGTTTCGATCAGGTGCTCAAAAAAAGGAGGGAGGGCCCTCGATAAGGCCGATCATTTGTTTAGTTTCAGCAGAGCATTGGCCTCCTTAAGGATCGCGTTCATGCTGGAGACGGAGTCGGCAGGCAATTGCGGCGGCACGTGCTTCTCCAGCTCCTTTAGCTTCTCCCTGCAGACGTCATAGACCCACGATTTGGCGCCCTCGCTCAGCCAGACGTCGGGGGACTGGTTGCAGAGCGTAAGCGTCTGGTAGAAGGTGTTGATCCGCTCCATGTTGAACTCGCTGGTCATCCAGTCCTCGCCAGAAGGGCCCACGCTCTTTATGAGGTCGAGCGCCAGGTTCTCCTTGGTCGGGTAGATCTGGTCGAAGTTTGACCACCAGTGCCTACCGTAGTGGGCGATCTCTGAAATTGCAGGTATGATTGCAGGGTCCATGAAGCCCGTCATGAACACCTGGGCAATGAGGTCGGTCCCCATGGCTATCTCCGGGAACTGCGCCATCGCTTCGCAGAACATTACCTGATCTTTGCTGAAGGTTCCAGTCCCGTAATACGACTGGACTGGGAGGCCATAAACGTCGTGCCAGAGCTGGGTCATCGCAATCGAGCCCACATACGGGTGCACGCTTGCGATCCCGGAGACCCCCGTGAACGGGTCCAGGGTAAATACGATGTTGTTGTTGAATGCGATCGCACCGGGATCGTACTCCTGCTGGAAGGCGGTCATCCAGAGGTCGCAGGCGTGGGTAAGCGCCGTGTTGGCAGCAGCGGTTGCGGGGCCCTTCAGTGGCGCAGCGCTGACCGTTCCGCACGTCATTGGGAAGTGGTGCTTTATGGACATGCGGAGCAGCCGGCAGTTGTATTTGTTCAGGTGCGCCCCGAGTGGATTGTAGGTGGACATCCACATTGGCCGCTTCCTGAGCTCCTCTTCCCCTCCCTGAACTATTGCGCCAAGCTTGGCCACATAGTCGTACTCCTTGTCATCGTTTGCGGTGGTCGTCAGTATGGCAGGGTGCTTGACAGTATTCTGTAATACGGCATTCATCCGATTGACCTCGAGAGGCAGCCCGAGCTGGCTCTTCGGTGGCGTCGAAGACCCTTGCGACGGCGTCGAAGTCGTCTATCCCGTCGCCTATACGCACGGCATAGGCGATGTCATCGCAGTTCGTCCTTCGCCGCGTGTAGGTCTTGGTCCCCTCGTCGTAGACCATCCGGTCGGTCGCGCCGTTGGAGAGCTGCCAATACTGCCTCTTGCCGGGCCCCTCGATCGCGATGTCCCACTCCGGGTCCCTTGCCGCAAGGACAAAGCTTCGCGGCGCCTTTGATACGTTTCTCCTCACGGCGCTCTCAGGTATGCCTTTAACGACCTTCTCTTCGAAGTCGACGTCGCAGCCCATCTTCTGAGCCATCTTCAGAAGCTCATCGTCCTCCATGATCATCCCGACGTCGCGCATGATCTCATAGGCAGCGTCGTCGATTGTCTTCAGCTGGTCCTTGTCGAGTATCCTCCAAAAGGCATTTGGATTCGTCTTGACTCCCGTTTTTGCCATAGTGACTCACTTTCTGTATTAAAATATCAGATTGATTCTTTTAATAAAGGGATTCTGTTAAGATAAGTTAAAATAAAATATCATAAATAAAAAGACTGGAGAGGAAGCATTGAAGACGCATCGTTCTGATGGCAAGAAGCGGTATAGGGTAAGGAGCTTCTACCTCGCAGAGGATGTCCTTTCAGAGCTAGGGGAGCGTTCGCAGAAGAACAACGCGACGCTGAATGCGACCGTAAACAGCATGCTTGAAGACATGGAGATGGTTCTGCAGGTCAGGGACTACTCCCATACGATATGCATCCCGGACCATCTGCTGGATTTTCTGCTGCGCAAGATTGACGAGGAGATCGTTCTGCTTTACGCAAGGGAGAAGGGAGGGGCGATAATCGGGGACGTGCTCCAAAGGTCCGGCGACCCCAGGACGTTCGCCACACTTCGGAGATATCTCAGGGATGGATATTGCAGGCATAGCAACTGGGCAAATTACTCTGAGAATGTCGCAGGCGACCAGATTAAAATTGCCTTGACCCACAAGAGGGGGCAGGTTTGGTCCAGGTTCATGAAGGAGTATTTCCATGAGGAACTCGCCGATTTTTTTGGGAAGGGCAGCATAACCGAAAAGAATTTTGCCGTAGTCGAGACGGGGCTTATTATCACCTTGCAAAAAACGCAAGCATCTCAGAGTATAACAAACCGCTAGTCCTCAGTTCGTATTCCATGACAGATGAGGCGATCACCTTGGTTTTATGGAATCAGGGGGCAGACCAGGTTTCGCTGATAAACATCTGCGATGTCAACGGTTGGCCCATCTCTGCCCTAAACCTAAGTGCCTCCAAACTTCTTGCTACGGATTGCCCCTTTAACGCTTCTTAATGATAACATTTATTATATCCGCCACTCAACCTTTCAAATGTCGAGAGGTTTTCAGAGTTGCCTGAAGCTCAATTCGGTTATCCGTCGGCAGGGGCGACGACCGTCGGGATAGTATGCAATGACGGGGTCGTGCTCGCCTCAGAGAAGCGCATCGCGTACGGCTTTTCAATAATGACCAAGGCGGGGAAGAAGGTCTTCGCGATCAATGAGCGGGTGGGGGTAGCATTCGCCGGCCTGATCTCGGACTCGCAGGCGGTCCTCAGGAGGCTAAGCGCCGAGACCCGGCTCTATGAGCTCGATACGCACTCGCCCATGAGCGTCAAGGCGACCGCAAAGATACTGGCGAACATGCTCTATGCCCAGAAGTACTTCCCGATATTCGCCGAGACGATGGTCGGCGGCGTGGACCCGGACTCCCCGAGGCTCTACATACTCGACCCGCTGGGCTCGATGATCGAGGACAAGTACGCGGCCATCGGGACGGGCGGCTCGCTTGCCATAAGCGTCATCGAGGGCGCTTACAGGCCGGAGATGACGGCGAAGGAGGGGAAGGAGCTCGCGGTCCGGGCGATAAGGGCAGCGATCTCGAGGGACATCGCCTCTGGCGATGGGGTCGATGTCGTCATGATATGCAAGAAGGGGCTCAAGGAAGAGACCTTCCCGGCGAAGGCCTGACCAGCCCGGAAGGCGGTCTTTTTGTCGATGCCCCTTAGGACGTTGAGGGCGCAGGGATACAGGACGGTCGGCGGCCACTCGGCAGTGAAGGTCTGCCACTGGGCGAAGGAGGCGCTCAACGGCGGGGAGATGTGCTACAAGGGGAGGTTCTACGGCATAAGCAGCCACCGGTGCCTTCAGATGTCCCCGGCCGCCGCTTGGTGCACGAATGCGTGCCTCTACTGCTGGCGGCTGCTGCCGGGCGAGAGTGGATCGGGCGGCGAGGGCGGTGCGATGGCGGCGAGGGCGGAGGACGAGCCGGCCTACATCGCCGAGCATGCCGTGGCTGCCCAGCGGAAGCTGCTCAACGGATTCAAGGGGCACCCGAAGGTGGACATGGGGAGGTTCGCCGAGGCGATGGATCCCAGGAACGTGGCGATAAGCCTGAGCGGCGAGCCGACGATGTACTCCATGCTGGACGGGCTGATCGGGGAGTTCAGCAGGAGGGGGATGACGACGTTTCTGGTCACCAACGGCACGAACCCGGGGGCGCTCGGGAGGATAAGGGAACCGACGCAGATGTACGTCTCTCTGAGCGCGCCGTCTGAGGAGGTCTACAGAAAGGCCTGCAGGCCGTCCACCGGCGGGAGCTGGGGGCGGCTCATGGAGTCACTCGGGATGCTGAAGAGCTTCTCCTGCCCGACGGTCGTCCGCATGACGGCGGTGAGGGGGCTTAACATCTGTGACCCCGGGGGCTACGCGAGGATCATATCGGCGAGCCAGCCGACCTACGTCGAGGTCAAGGCCTACATGCATGTCGGCTTCTCGACGACGAGGCTCGGGTTCGAGAGCATGCCGACACATCGCGAGATCATGGAGTTCGCGGGGGAGCTCGCCGGCCTGACAGGCTACGAGGTTGTGGGCGAGGTGCCCATAAGCAGGGTCGCACTCCTCAGCAGGATAGGCAAGCCTAAAAAGGTGAGTTGAACTCAACTTTGAGTGGTGCCGGCTATGAGCTTCGAGAGGCAGCTTTCTGAGATCGATGCAGTCCTCAAGGCCAAGGACGAGAACAGGGAGAAGGTGATCACATTCTCGAGGGAGGTGATCAGGAGGTCCGGAAGCGCCGTCCTGGCCATCCATAAGGGGGAGTGGCAGGTGGCCGCGGATGCCATCGCGGATGCGCAGAGGTCTCTCGAGGGGGCGCTCGAGGTCTGCAACGGGCAGCCCGAGTTCTACTACGTCGGCCCCATGCCGCAGGCATTCCAGGAGTACGCCGAGGCGAACATCGTCCTAACACTCATAAGGGGCATGGAGGCGCCGTCCCCGCAGCAACTGAGGGTCCCGGTCGAGTCCTACATAACCGGTCTGGCGGACGCAGTGGGGGAGATGAGGAGGCATGCGCTCGACTCGCTGAGGAGGGACGACTTCGCGGAGGCGGAGAGGTCACTACGCGTCATGGAGGAGGCGTATACGGCCCTCAAGAGCCTCGACTTCCCGAGGGCGGTCGTGCCGAACCTCAAGAGGAAGGTGGACGTGAACCGGAGGCTGGTGGAGGAGACTCGCGGTGACGTGACGCTAGCCCTGCAGGGGCAGCGGATAAGGGAGAGCATAGAGAGGGCGATGAAGGGGAAGGAAGGAAGCAAGCAAGCAGGCGGTTCAGGATTGAAGGCGCATCACACATGAGATTCAACATAAAGGAAGTGCTGGAGAAGGCCGACAGGGACTTTGAGGGCGCATGGGCGGAGACGGGGAAGCTCGTCGGCGGCAGGGGCGCGTTCAGGCAGGGCAGGAGGGGTTCGGCGCACCTGCTCTCGGAGACCGCCAACAGGCTCAGGGAGGCATACCTTGAGCTCGGGTTCGACGAGGTCGTCAACCCCATGATAGTGGACGAGGCGGACCTCTACAAGCAGTACGGGAACGAGGCGCCCGCCATACTGGACAGGTGCTACTACCTTGCGACGCTCCCCCGCCCGGACATCGGCATCGGGGCGGAGAAGGTCGAGGCAATAAAGAGGGCAGGCGCGCCGGCAGACGAGGCGACGCTTGGCAGGATCAGGGACGTTTTCCACGATTACAAGAAGGGCAGGATAGATGGGGACGACCTCGTGGAGAGGCTGACGGACGGCATGGGGGTCCCGGACACGCTCGCGCTCAAAGTCATGAACGAGGTCTTCCCGGAGCTGAGGAGGCTCGAGGCGGTGCCGACCAAGCTGCTCCTAAGGTCGCACATGACGAGCGCGTGGTTCCTCACGTGCCTGGCGGTCCAGCACAAGCTCGAGATGCCGGTGAAGCTCTTCTGCGTCGGGCTGAGGGCGAGGAGGGAGCAGCAGGAGGACGCGTCCCACCTGAGGTTCCACAACGCGGCGTCGTCGGTCATAATGGACGACGAGGTCTCCGTCGACGACGGCAGGGCTGTCGCCGAGCTGGTCCTCAAGAGGTTCGGGTTCCAGGAGGTAAGGACGGAGCAGAAGAAGGTGACGGCGAAGTACTATGCGCCGGGGACGGAGTACGAGGTGTTCGCGAGGTCGGAGAAGGCAGGATGGGTCGAGCTGATGGACTACGGACTGTACAGCCCGGTCGCGCTCGCAAGGTATGGGATAGAGCACCCGGTCTTGAACATAGGGATGGGGGTCGAGAGGATAGCGATGCTGCTCAACGGATACTCCGACATCAGGGAGATGGCATACCCGCAGTTCTACGGGGAGTGGGTCCTATCCGACGCCGCGCTCGCGAGGCAGGTATCGTTCATCGAGGAGCCCAAGACCGACGAGGGTAGGGAGGTCGAGAGGGCGATCGTCAGGAAGGTCGAGGAGCAGAGGGACGCGGACAGCCCCTGCGAGTTCGTCGCCTTCGAGGGCATGGCTGGCGGGAGGAGGGTCAGGGTGAAGGTCTTCGAGCCGGACCCGAAGGTGAAGCTGGTCGGGCCGGCTGCGTTCAACGAGCTGGTCGTCTACGATGCCAACATACTCGGCATCCCGGAGAAGGGTATGGATGGCGTGGAGCTCATCAGGAACGCCAGGACCAAGGGC
>CAZEMX010000068.1:0-10124 GCA_964513415.1 uncultured Nitrososphaerota archaeon | reverse complement strand
CCTTCGGATGTACTGGTAGGACTTGCCATAGTATCCCGGCGTTGGCTTCGAGAGCATCAAGTCGCCAGGATAGAAGATCTCTAACCAAGACGTTACGAATGGGTTGAATATTCCGAGGACGCCCTCCTTCCCGTCCTCGTCCATGTACTCGAAGGTCTTCGGGTTCAGCAGGAACGCCTGCGATAGCGGATGCGGTACCTTGTCGAAGCTCTCGTACCGATCTATGAATGCGGTCAGCGTCTCGGTCATCCCCAGCACGTCCATGAATGGCACAGGGATGTCGTCCCCCTCACCGTCTTTTGATACGATGTACTTCCTTGAGAGGTTGACGATCTCGTTGTAGGGGGGGAGGGTATAGCCCTTCGATCCGCCACCCGTAACCACGATCCCGCCCCTCCCCAAGTTGATCGGAGGAGTGCCGGTCACGAGCTTGTAGGCGATCTTGCTGAGCAGGTTCATCTGGTCGAACCGCTGCGCCAGCATGAATACGCCGGCTGGAGCCGTGAAGAGGAGCTTGGGCTCGGCTTTGCTCTTCAGGAATTTCAAAAGGTTCTCCTTGTTTGGCACGAGCTTCTGCCACTGCGTGCCAGGATTCTCGCCTTCCACGAGGTTCATCCCGTAAAGCAGCTCGATGTTCTTGCACTCGAGGGTGAGATGGACGAACGCAACGAAGCTGAGCTTGTATCTCAGTTCAGGCGCGGCCATGAAGAGCGCGATGCCCTTCCCCTCGCTCAGCATGCTACCGTATACATGCTCGAAGAGCGCCGTGTTAGCCTTTATCATTATGGCGAGATCAAGTGGGCTCCGGTATACCTTCACTGGATCCTTCCCTGTTGTCCCGCTGGACTGGAAGTACTCCCCTCCGCCCTCGACGCCATCTATAAGAAAGGCCTTGTGCCCGTCGCCCCGGAGCATATCCGAGGGTATTGCAAGCTTTGCCAGGTCTGGGAAGTCGGCGTTCCTCGGAGTGATGTGAAGACGGTCGTAGAGGTTCCGGTAGTACGCGCTCCTCTCGCCGAAGAAGGCGAGCGCGTCCCTCAACAGTGAACGTCTGAGTGATACCAGGTAATCAGGGGACTTGCTGAACAGAGTGTTGTCGTTAATGAGGTCCCAGACCTTCCTGACGTACGGCTCCGCGTGCATCCTGCTCTTTGAGGCAACATCGAAGATTTCAGAGGCGTTCATTGGTAAGCACCAAAACGAACTAAGCATATGTATCCGGAGGTTAAAAAGAGTAAGTGTCGGACCGGCTAAGGGGGCCGTTTCCATAGCCGGCAGGGCAGTCATCCGCTGGCGGTATGTGCGCAGCCAAGATTTATAATTGGGGCGATAGTTCAAGTCTTCAGGTTTGGCGGGTTGCTGGAATGATGATCCGAGCGCATGGTTTAACCAAGACCTACAGGAGCTTGAAGGCGGTGGACCAGGTCGACCTGGAGATAGAGGAGGGGGAGATATTTGGGCTGCTCGGTCCGAACGGCGCGGGGAAGACGACGCTCCTGTCCATGTTCGCCACCCTGCTGAGACCGACAGAGGGGGAGGCGACCCTGAACGGGTTCAGCATAACTAAGCAACCGGGTAGCGTCAGGAAGTCGATAGGCATGGTATTCCAGGCGCCGAGCTCGGATGACATTCTAACGGGCCGCGAGAACCTCTACCTGCATGCGCTCATGTATGGCGTACCGAAGGAGGGGAGGCGGAGGCGGATAGACGAGGTATTAGAGCTGGTTGATCTGCAGGAGAGGGCGAGCGACAAGGTCAAGACTTATTCCGGGGGCATGAGGAGGAGGCTGGAGCTCGCTAGGGGGCTACTGCATAAGCCAAAGATCCTACTCCTTGATGAGCCCACCCTTGGGCTCGATCCCCAGACCAGGGAGCACATATGGGGATACATCGAGGGGCTTGCCAAGAGAGAGAAGGTCACGGTCATAATCACGACGCATTACATGGAGGAGGCGGATGCCCTCTGCGACAGGGTGGCAATAATCGACCACGGGAGGATTATCGCCCTGGATTCCCCTGCAAGCCTCAAGATGAAGATAGGCAATAGTATGATAATCGCAAAGGTCAAGGAGCCCCGGCTGGAGAGCATAAGGAGGCTCCCGTATGTAAGCAGGGTCGATGTGAACGACGGCAACGTGAGCATCGTGCTATCTGACGCGGGGGCGCACATACAGGAGATCCTCGGCCTCTTGGGGGAGGCCACCCATGTCGAGCTGAGGGAGCCGACGCTGAATGATGTCTTCTTGCAGCTCACCGGGAAGGAGATAAGGGCAGAGTCGGCCGAGGGGTGGGCGGAGAAGTTCGTCATGGGGGACGGCAGATGAGCGAGCTGTTGGGCTTGTATGCACTGTGGTATAGGGAGGTCAAGGTCTTCTTCAGGGAGAGGTCACGCATCGTGTCGTCGGTAGTGAATCCGCTGATCTGGCTAATCGCCTTCGGCGGGGGGCTGGGCGCGTCGATATCGTTCGGAGGGGCGGATTACCAGTCGTTCATATTCCCTGGCGTAATAATGATGACGACCCTCTTCTCGTCGATATTCTTTGGGATGTACATAGTCTGGGACAAGAAGATCGATTTCTTCAAGGAGGTCCTTGTCGCGCCGCTCTCCAGAACGACCCTCTTCGCAGGGAAGATGCTCGGAGGATGCACGGATGCGCTCATACAGTCAGCGATACTGATCGCGCTTGGCCCGTTATTCGGCGTCAGCTACACGCTCTTCGGGCTGGGGATCATTGCGGTCTTCATCGTGCTTATAGCGGCAGGGGCCACGAGCCTCGGCCTGGCGATAGGGGCGCAGATGTCCAGCTTCGAGGGCTTTGGGCTCATACAGTCTTTTGTAGTCATGCCGCTCTTCTTCCTCAGCGGCGCGCTCTATCCGATAGACAGCCTGCCGTTGTGGCTGAAAGGAATAACCTACCTCAACCCACTCACCTACGCGGTTGATGGTATGCGGGGCGCCCTCCTTAACCTGAATGCGTTTCCAATCATCTTTGATGTGGGGGTCGCCGCCGCGTTCGTTGCAGTTTTGGTTGCGATCGGGACGATAGCGTTCCAGAGGATGAATTAGCGTAGGGACAGCTCACGGCGTGTTTGGATCCGGCGCCGTGCCTCCACCGTCGTGCGTGTGTTCGTGTTGATGTGCTGGCTCATGCTCATGCTCATGCTCATGCTCATGGCTTTCGCCATTGTGCTCATGCTGCAGCGCCCTGAAGTTTGAAGCAGCGCGCCTTATGACCTCAGGTAGAGCGGGATGTATGTGAATGGCACCAAGTATGTTCATTATAGATCCGTGACCGCAGCGCATGGCTACTATGACCTCGTGGATTATGGAGGCGGCGTCAGTTCCCATGATATGGCAACCCAGTATTACGAGGCTTGTCGGATCCAAGAGGAACTTCACGAAGCCGGTCCTGTCTTCAATAGCCAGCCCCATGCCAGAGTCGATGTAGTTCCATTTGGCAACGACGTATCTCGCGCCCTCCTCTTTCAGCTGCCGCTCCGTCTTTCCAACGCCAGCGATCTGGGGGGATGCAAAGATTGCATGCGGCATGGCGTAATAGTCCACGGCCATCTTCTGCTCCGGCGCCAGAATGTTCTGCAGTGCATAATCGGATTCATGGTTCGCGGCGTGCTTGAACGGGAACCGCCCGATTATATCCCCCAAGGCAAAGGTCCCCGGAGAGGTGGTCTCGAGATAATCATCCGTTATGATATATCCCCTAGAGTCGACCCTCACGCCGGCGTTCTGAAGGTCCAGAAGATCAGAGTTGGGCACCCTTCCAACGGCGACCAGCAACGCATCAGAGTTGATGACGCTTCGCGCCCTTGTTTGGGTATTCTCAATCGTGACCGAATATACGCCGTTGGAACGGGATACCTCGACTGCCTCCGATCGCGTATAGACGCGATATTTCTCACCCATTATGTGCGTGAAATGCTGGGACACCTCCTCGTCTTCGGACGGTATAAGGAGACCTCCACGCTGCACGATGGTGACCTTTGTGCCAAGCGACCCATAGAAGTGGGCAAGCTCTGCAGCGATGTAGCCTCCGCCCAAGATCGCCAATGAGGCGGGCTGGCGGTTCAGGCGCAGAGCATCATCGCTCGTCATGAAGCCGGCTCCAGCCAGCCCCTTTATCTGTGGGATGTTGGGACGGCTGCCCGCGGCTATGAGCACCTTCTCTGCGGCTAGCGTCTGTCCGGCGACCTCAACTGTCCTTGGTGCCGTGAACCGGCACTGCCCCTTGTAGAGCACGGGGTTCGACGAGTGCTGGAGTGCAGCCTCGATCCTGGCAGACTCGCCATCAACCTCGTCGGTCACCCTCTTGACAAGTGAATCGAAGTTGACGGCGAAGCCACTGGTCTTGATGCCGAAGAGCTCAGCCCTTTTGATGGACTCGGCAACATCTGCGCTGTGTATGAGCATCTTCGACGGTATGCACCCCTTGTTCAGGCATGTCCCGCCTAAGGCGCCCTTCTCAATGATTGCTACCTTCTTGCCAAAGTTGGAGGCGGCGACCGCCACGTCAAGCCCGGACCCGCTCCCAATCACTATCAGATCATAAAGTTCCATGCGAATGCCTCCATTGCACATGTCAGTCAAGCAGAGGTATCGGGAAGGTCGACCATCAAATCGTTCCCATCGACCTTGACTCGATAGGTCTTGGCGTCGCCGGTCTTCAGCTTGAGAAAACCGATCTTTGGTCCTGATATCGCCTTCCCTGTCCTTATGTCAAACTTCGAACCATGCCTGGGGCAGGTCACTACGCCGCCCTCGACTGTCCCCTTTGACAGGTCGGCGCCGGCATGGGTGCAATTACCGGCTATAGCGAAGTAGGCGCCCGCCACGTTTGCGACAACGAGCTCGTGCCCCTTAACGGGGTAGCGCTTCATGTCGCCCGGAGGCAGGTCACTTAACACGGCAACCTTGATGAGTACCATAAGAAATTCCTTCTGCGGCGGTAACTCTCGCAGAGGATAAGATAAGATTGCCGAGTGCCGCATAGTCGGGGTTTTATAGTACTGCGCCAATTTTTTCATGCAGGTGTGGAAGGTGGAAGTCTACGATGTCATCGTCATAGGAGGGGGACCGGCAGGCGTTACTGCTGCCGTCTTCGCCCGCAGGAAGCTCCTCAAGACGCTGCTGATAAGCAAGAATGTGGGCGGGCAGGTGCTGCTCACGGACAACATTGAGAATTATACCGGATACGAGGGGAGGACGGGCACGGGCCTAGCGGACATCTTCGAGCGACAGCTCCAGTCGGTCTCGTCTGAGGTCGTCAGTGATGTCGCAACGGAAGTGGTGAAGGATGGTGACGCCTTCAGAGTCAGGTGCGAGGAGGGGGAGTACCACGGAAGGACGGTCATAGCAACCGGCGGCAGCAACGCCAAGATGCTGGGGGTCCCGGGCGAGGAGAGGTACTTTGGCAGTGGCGTCTGCGTATGCGCAACATGCGATGCGCCGATGACCAGGAACAAGGACGTGGCGGTGGTAGGCGGCGGAAATGCTGCATTCCAGAGCGCGGAGCTGCTTGCGAGGTTTGCGAAGAAGGTGTATGTGGTACACCGCAGGGGCGCATTCAGGGCTGATGCGATCCTCGTGGAGAGGCTCAGGAAGACGCCGAACGTGGAGTTCCTGCTCGGCAAGACAGTACTTGAGATCAGGGGTTCCGCCAAGGTCGAGTCGCTCAGGGTAAGGGACAGCGCGTCGGGAGGAGAGACCGAGATACAGGTCCAGAAAGTCTTCGTCGAGATAGGGAGAGAGGTCAAGCTCGATTACATCAAGGGGCTCGTCAAGATGAACGAGCGGGGGCAGGCGATCGTCGATAGGCTGCAGAGGACATCGTGCAAGGGCCTCTTCGCGGCAGGAGACATAACAGACCTCCCCTACGGCCAAGCAATAATCGCATCAGGTCAGGGGGCCGTTGCAGGACTGGCAGCATACGACTACATCATGGGCAATGCCTGCAGGGTCTGAGAGCGGTGCTAGGGGGCGATCAGAGCAGCATAGGCTGGCTGCGACCGCCCACGTCGCCCCTGCCCTCATGCGCCTTCCCTAGCCTGAAGGCAAGCTCGGCGGCCTCAACGGGGTCGCTCACGAAGCGGATCCTACTGAGCTTGCGGTGGTCGATGTGTCCGTCGGGGAAGAGGGAAGAGAGCCGTTCTGCCATCATGCCGGTCCCCTTCAATGCGATTATCGGTTTCCCGAGGTTGTATGCGATGGATACCTCGGTCAGCGTCCCGACGCCCCCGGCGACGGCGATTGCAGCGTCGCTGCTCCTGACGAGCATGGCGCTCCTCATGGTGAAGGTCTGCCCCGTCAGTATCCTGATGGTGTTATAAGGGTTGTGCCACTCGTTATCGGTCCCTATGCCCTCCGCCTCCCGGGCCATTATGCCCACAGTAAGCCCGCCGGCCTTCACAACTGCCTCAGAGATGACATTCATCAGACCGCCGCTGCCCCCAGTTAGGACGGTGCATTTCCGCTCCGCGAGTGCCCTGCCTAGCGCCCGCGCCTTCTCGGCAACGTCTTCCGGTACCTCATCGTAGGTTGTGAAGATGCCTATCTGCACCATGAGTCCCCCTTGCGCGCAACGGGTATATTTGCGTATGGCACGGCGCCGCAGACGGCGGCCCCGCGCCGGCGCCCAAAATCAGAAATATTAGGAGGAGCCGCCTCTTGGGATTTGACACTTATGGATGACCTTCTGTCATCGTTCTCCAAGCCCATACAGCGGATAGTCATGGAGAAGGGATTCGGGGGATTCACCGAGCCGCAGAAGAGGGCGATCCCACTCATAGCCGCGGGCAAGAATGTGCTGATAATAGCCCCGACGGGCACCGGGAAGACGGAGGCGGCCTTTCTCCCCATATTGGACAGGCTGATAAAAGACGGGACCAAGAGCGGCATCAGGGTACTTTACATCTCGCCGCTGAGGGCGCTGAACAGGGATCTTATGGACAGGCTACAGTGGTGGTGCGGAAGGCTTGACCTTAAGGTTGCGGTCAGGCACGGCGACACGGAGACGAAGGAGAGGGGCAAGCAGGCGATGGCGCCCCCCGACATAATGATAACGACGCCCGAGACACTGGAGGCGATACTCCCGGGAAGGATACTCCGGAAGCACCTGTCGAAGGTGAGGTGGATAGTGGTCGACGAGGTCCACGAGCTGACAAACGACAAGAGGGGCAGCCAGCTCACCGTTGCGCTTGAGAGGCTCAGGATGGTCACCGAGACCGAGCCGCAGGTCATAGGTCTCTCGGCCACGATCGGGTCGCCCGAGGTGGTCGCGAAGTTCCTAGTCGGCCCCACCAGGGCATGCGAGATAGTTAGGGTGTCAGTGGCGAAGGAGACGCAGCTGGATGTGCTCCTCCCCGAGGCCGAGCAGAGGGACTATGACCTTGCTGAGCAGATAGCCACGTTTCCGGAGGTCGCCGCGAGGCTTAGGAGGATCAGGCAGCTCATAGACGAGAACCGCTCCACGCTCATCTTCACGAATACGCGCTCTGAGGCGGAGATACTCGCCAGCAGGTTCAGGGTATGGGACATCGACATGCCCATCAGCATACACCACGGGAGTCTTGCGAAGTCTTCGCGGGTGGATGTGGAGTCGAGTCTGAAGAAGGGGGAGCTGAAGGGCGTCGTCTGCACGTCGTCGCTCGAGCTTGGCATCGACATCGGCAACGTCGACCTCGTCGTGCAGTACAATTCTCCCAGGCAGGCAACGAGGCTCCTCCAGAGGGTAGGCAGGGCGGGGCACTGGGTCGGAGGGACCTCGAAGGGAGTGATCATAACAATGGACTCCGACGATGCCCTCGAGTCGACGGTCATAGTCAAGAGGTCGCTCCGGGAGGAGCTTGAGGATGTGGCGATCGTCAATAACCCGCTCGATGTCCTCTGCCAGCAGGTGGCAGGGCTTCTGCTTGAGGAGGGGAGGAGGGAGGTGGGGGAGATACTGGAGATCGTAAGGAGGGCTTACCCATTCAGGAGCCTAAGGGAGGAGGAGCTGATGGAGGTTCTCGATTACATGAGCGGCAGGAGACCCAGACTCGGCCTCCTCCTGAAGGAGGAGGGGCTCTTCATAAAGTCCAAGCCTACGGAGGCGCTCTACAAGTACTACTTCGAGAACCTGTCGATGATACCCGAAGAGAAGCACTATGTTGTCATTGACGAGGGCAAGGACGAGCCTATAGGGATGCTGGACGAGGCGTTCGTTGCGGAGTACGGCGAGCCGGGGGTCAAGTTCATCGTAAGGGGGTCGCCATGGAAGATCGTGCAGATATTCAACGATGCGGTCTACGTCAGGGCCGAACAGGACCCGTCTGGGGCGATCCCGGACTGGGTCGGCGACGAGATCCCGGTGCCGTTTGAGGTGGCGCAGGAGGTCGCCTCGATCAGGGGGATGGTGGCGGGCTGCCTGAGGTCCGGCGAGGCATACGGCGAGGCGATCAGGAGGGTAGCGGTCGACTACCCGGTCAGTGAGGAGGCGCTAAGCATTGCGCTCAGGGAGGTGAAGGAACAGGCAGAGGGCAGCTGGGAGGTGCCGTCGGACAAGATTATCACGATCGAGGGATGGGAGGGGTACTCGATAGTTAGCTGCGCGTTCGGCCTGATGATAAACAAGACGCTCTCAAGGATACTAGGGTACATCCTTACCCAGCGGACCGGCAGCGGGGTGGGGGCATCCCAGGATGCCTACAGGATCTTCCTGAAGACGAACGTCGATCCGCATGTCGTGGCCGAGGCCATAAGGTCCATAGACCCGGACGACGTCGAGCGCCTGACCGGCGTGGCAGTCGAACGGACAGGCCTCTTCAAGAGGAGGCTACTCCACGTCTCGAAGAGGATGGGGATTATCGAGAAGGATGCAGACGTCAACGACTTGGGGCTGACCCACCTGCTCGAGAACCTGAGGGGGACGGTCATCTACAAGGAGGCGATGAAGGAGGCCCTCTTCAAGGATCTGGATGTGGAAGGTACGATCAGGGTCGCGAGGGGGATAATAGAGGGGGAGTATGAGGTCAGGGTAATGCCGGGCGATCTGCCGCTCTCGCCGATGTCCAGGACAGGCATAAGGGAGCTGAGCTGGAAGACGGACCTAGTCCCGGCGGACAGGCTCAGGAGGCTGCTGATAGAATCTGGGAAGGCGAGGCTCCTGAACGAGGCGAGGGTGGCGGTCTGTGCCAACTGCTTCAGGTACGTAGAGAATGTCAAGGTGAAGAGGTTCATGACGGAGTTCTGCTGCCCGGAATGCGGCTCGAAGAAGATAGGGCTTCTCAGCGACGACCCCTCAGAGGTTGCTCAGATGGCGGCAGAGAGGTCAGATCTCGAGAAGGTATCGGAGAGGTTCAAGGGCGTATATAAGGAGGCGATAGAGAGCGGGGAGCTCGTAGGCGCATACGGGCTGCCTGCTGCACTTGCGCTGGCAGCCAAGGGCATATCCAAGCCCATCATGATAACGCTGGCAACGTCCAAGATGGGTGACCTGGACTACTTCGTGGACACCATACTGCGGGAGGAGAGGGCGGCGATGAAGGCGCGCATGCGCAGGCTACGCCAGTGATCCCCAATTGAGGATGATTCAGATTCATCCGCATGCACATGAAGCGCGCATGGATGTTGCGCCAGCAGGATGGAGTTGCGCATCGTGGCGGCTGAACGTCAACCGAGGATATGAACTGCCAAGATGGTCAAGAATAGCAAATGTGTAAAGGACGAGTGCGCTGGCAAGCAGTAGAATTATGAATATGATCAAAAACAGATGAAGTGCATGCATGAATGGTTCGATTTAGGATTAATTAGCGGTATTTAGCAGGATAGCGGACATAAGATCTTCATAGTTGATGAGACCATTCATGTGTGTTATAATTTGCCCATTTTTTATGAGATACATAGAGGGCATAATTTCGAAATGATATAGATCCAATCCAACATCATTGACGTCATAGACGTATGTCCAAGATATGTTGCCGGCCAAAACATAGTTCTTCATAGAATCTATGGTATCGATGCCCCTAGCACTACAAACACTCGCTATCGTGACGTTGTTGTTGAAATTAGAATTGAGCTCAAATGAAGAACCCCACCCTTACAGGTGGGGTATCCTCTGGCTACTTATGCCCTG
>CAZEMX010000067.1:4211-10168 GCA_964513415.1 uncultured Nitrososphaerota archaeon | reverse complement strand
CCCCCGACCCCTGCAGCGAGAGCATCGCCGGGTGGACGAGCGCCTCGTGGTAGAAGTACTCGTCGCGGACCGTCGACTGGACCTTCCCGTCGAGGAGGAGCATCCTCCCATACTCCACGGAGTCCACGATGTCTATCTTCTGGAACTCCGTCTCCCTGCTGAAGACGACCGACCTTATGCCGTGCATGTGGGCGCTGTTCTCGGTCTGGTACTCGATGAACCACTTCCAGCCGAGGCTCATGCCCTCCCCTCCGTGAACATGCCCCTCTTGACCTCCATAGCCGTTGAGGAGCTGGGCTTGAGGAGCGCCTCGATCCGGCTGAACGCCTTTCCCGGCTCGGTCGCGGAGCTGCACGTGAAGAGGTCCATCGCCGCGTAGCCGTACTCCGGCCAGGTGTGGACCGAGAAGTGCGACTCGGCTATGATGACCACGCCGGTAACACCCTGCGGGGAGAACCTGTGGAAGACCTCCCCGACGACGGTCGCGCCTGCCTCGACCGCCCCCTTGAGCATCGCCTCCCTGATCCCTTCCAAGTCGTCCAGCGCCTTGGCGCTGCATCCGTACAGCTCAAATATGAAGTGCCTCCCGAGCTCCTGCATGACCCTTCCTCCGCTAACCAAAGAAGAGATGCGCTCATGTCTGATATCGTTTTCCTTCAGACCGTCGCGCCGCTGACGAGCTCCGCCAGGTCTATCCCCTGCGCGCCTATCTGGTAGAAGTAGATCGCTATCGAGTCCAGCAGGGCGGCGAGCCTCGGGGGTCTCGTCGTGAGGAGCTCGTTGACCGCCGCGAGCGCCTGGCCGAGCTGCCTGCTCTCCGCCAGCACCGACTCCGAGAGCTTCACGTCCTGCCTGAAGAGCGCCTGCGCCGCGTTGTTGTGGATCCTGTAGGCGACGCCGCTCAGCCTCGTGATCGCCTCCATCGCCTCCCTGCCCGGGTCCTCGCCGGCCAGCCTCGGCACGCTTGCCGCGACCGCCCCCGCATAGTCCGCTATCGTCTCGACGTACTTCGCCGCCATCCTCAGCTCCAGGCACTCTGCGGGCTTTATGCCGAGCCTCTCTGTCATGCTGGGCTTCCTAAGCGCGAGCCTCAGCTGTCTCACCATCAGGAAGTAGAGCCTGTCGACCTCGTCGTCGCGCCTGTCGATGGAGCCCGCCAGCTCCGTGTCCCTGTGTGCGAATGCCCGCTCCGCCTCGCGGTGCATGTTCGCCGCCAGCGTGTATGCCCTCCTGAGCGTGCTCTTGACCGGCATGGACGCCGGCTGGAGCAGGGACTGGACGGTTATGCTCCCTGCGTCCTCCTCCACTATCTCCAGCCCTATGAGCTTGTGTATGGACGTATTGACCTCCTCCCTCACGTCCGGCGTCATCCTGCTGCCGAGCTCGACGACGATCGTGTCTGCGCCGTACAGGTAGTTGGCCCTGATCTGCCTCTCCAGTCCATCGCCCTCCCTGATCACCGCCGTCATCCCTGCCTCGATCTCGGCGGCAGACTCCGCCTTTATCGTCAGCTCGCCCCCCTCGCCGGCCGCGAGCTTCAGGATGGCCCCGCCGGTCAGCCCGTTCGCCTTCACCCACTCCTTGGGGAGCGAGAGCAGGAACGACCCGCCCTTGCTCATCTGCAGTCTACGGTACTCCATTAAGAACGCCCCGCAACATAGTATCTGGTAGCCCTCCATTCATTAAACTTGCCCAAAAATCGTTAATAATCTGGCAGTCCCAGTCCTCTCCGGGGATTGGCGTTTGTCACCATCAATCAGGGGCGCGGTGGAGAGGGCTCTCTGCTCGGGCTACCAGCTGACTCCTGAGGCCTTCGAGCTGCTGGGGCGATTCGGCGACCCCGCCGCGGCGATCGAGTCGCTGCTGTCGTCGTTCGAGACCGCCAGCCCGAAGCCAATCGCCATAGAGGCCGCCCACCTCAAGCCGCTGCTCGACCGGCAGGGCGCCCCCGCAAGGGCCGCCGCCACAGCGGCAGCAACCCCTGCCACAGCCCCCCCAGCCGCCGCTACCCCTGTAGCGGCCGGCGTCCCCGACGCTGCAGAGAAGCCCGCAGCCGGATCATACTCGTGGCCATCGAGGCGGAGGGACGCAACGCGCAGGCCGCCGCCCGCCGCCGCGCAGCCACCAGTTGCCGCTCCCGCCAGGCCCGCGCAGACCCGCCCCACCGCCGTCTTCGGGGGCGACGTGACCGTGATCTCAGGGAGCGAGGACCGGCGCATAGGCGGCACCATCGACGACTTCAAGCATTACTTCCTCGACCGGTACGGGAGGATGGAGTCCATACTGCGCCGGAGGGCAGACCTCAGGGACGCCACCAGCGTCTCGAACCTGCCACACGGGGAGCGCTGGCAGAAGGTCAAGGCCATCGGCATGGTCACCTCGAAGAGGGACTTCAAGGATGGAACATGCACCGTCGAGCTGGAGGACACGCAGGACTCGGTCAGGGTCTCCTTCAAGGCCGACGATGCCCTCAAGAAGAAGGTCGTCCGGCTGCTCAAGGACGAGGTCGTCTGCGTCTCCGGTGCAACCAAGACTGGCAGGACGATACTTGCGAACGACATAATCTGGCCGGACGTCTCTTACAGGCAGCGCTCCACCCGCCCGCAGGAGCCGACCTACGCGGTCCTGACCTCGGACATCCACATCGGGAGCAAGATGTTCATGGAGGGGAACTTCCAGAGCTTCCTGAAGTGGCTCAACTGCGAGGAGGGGGACGAGAGGTCCACGCGCCTCGCCGAGCAGGTGAAGTACCTCCTGATAGCGGGCGACCTTGTGGACGGCGTGGGCATCTACCCCAACCAGGAGGAGGAGCTCTCGATAACCGACCTGCACACGCAGTACGAGAAGGCTGCCGAGTACCTCGCCATGGTGCCCGAGCGGATCAGGATAATCGTCATCCCCGGCAACCACGACGCCTGCCGCCCTACCCTCCCGACGCCCCCGATGTATAGGGAGTACGCCCAGCCGGTCTACGACCTGAAGAACGTGGTCATGCTTGGGGACCCCGCCACGGTCAACATCGAGGGCACGACCTTCCTGCTCACCCACGGCAGGAGCCTGGACGACTCAATTCCGTCGCTCCCCGGGTGCGACTTCAAGACGCCGCAGAACGCCATGGTCGAGCTGCTGAAGTCGAGGCACCTGGCCCCCATCTTCGGGGAGAAGACGCCGCTGGCGCCGGAGAGCTCTGACCGTCTCATAATAGACCCCGTGCCGGACATCTTCCACGCCGGGCACATACACGTCGAGGGCATAGCCAGCTACCGCGGCATCGTCGTTGTGAACTCGGGGACGTGGCAGGCGCAGACGAAGTTCCAGCTCTCCGCCGGCATCGTGCCAAAGCCGTGCATAGCCCCGATAATCGACCTCATGAGCGGGAGGGCGATCGAGATGAACTTCAACCTCTCAGGTCCCGCGCAAGCGGGCTAGCCAGCTATGCCCTTCCTCGGCCATGATGCCGCTAACCGCCTTGGCCACCATCCCCGCGATCCTGACCGGCTCCGGGACAGTTCCAAAGACCGTGAGCCCCCTCGCAAGGGCAAGCGCATCGCGCACGCCGATGCCGACGCACTCGATGAAGAGCGCCTCCCCCTCCTCCCCTTCCCCATCCCCCTCGCGCACCGTTCCCGCCTCCCCTCCTCCGCCCCAGCCCCAGCCCCAGCCGTCCCTCAGCCTGTGGACCGGGCCGGCGCCCTCTATCGCGCGCAGCCTCCCCTCCCAGTCCGCGAAGTGCCTCCTCAGCGCCCCGCCAACCGCTTCCATGTCCGGCTCCTCGCACAGGACGAAGACTGATGGTATCCCGCACTCCCTGAGGACCGCCCCCGCGTCGATGTAGTTGAACCCTGCGATCGGGACGCTCCTCGCCATGAGCGCATCTATGCCGTCCGCGCACGACCTGACGAACTCGATAATCCTGGGCGTCGCGTCCGTGCCGTCCGCCTCGATGTCCCGTATGCAGAGGCGCTCCGGGACCGTGCCCCTGGTCAGCAGGAGCGCCATTGGTACCTGCCCGCCCCCAGGGCGGACCGCCCCACCGCCGACCGCAAGCACGCGCCTGAGGTGCATCCGCTCACTTCCCTATGAGCATGCTCATCCTCGCATCCTCCTGGAGCGCATCCCGGAGGTTCCTGTCCGATATGCTGAGCGCAACGAGTTTGGTCCTGCCGTACCTGCCCTTGCTGACGACCTTAGCGTTGGCAATGCCCAGCATGTCGAGCTCGTTTATGAGGTCGCTGACCCTCCTCTGAGTCAGCGGCTCGAGCCCGAACTTCTTCGCCACGTCGCAGTAGAGGTCGTAGAGCTCCCCAGTCGTCCCCCCCTTCGAGCTCTGCCTCGACAGTATGTGCAGGCTCAGTATGAGGACCTTCGAGTGCAGGGGCATCGTCCTCACCACCTCTACCACCCTGTCCTTCTCTATCTCCCTCTGCGCCTTCCTTACGTGTTCCTCCGAGACCCTCTGGTCACCGCCGCGCTCGGCGAGCTCACCTGCTATCCTCAGCAGGTCCAGTGCCCTCCTCGCGTCCCCGTGCTCCTTGGCGGCAAGGGCAGCGCAGAGCTTGATGACGCCCTCGTCCAGCCTGCCCTTGTGGAATGCCCCCCTCGACCTCCTGCTCAGTATGTCCTCCAGCTCCGCCGCGTTGTAGGGCGGGAATATCAGCTCCTCCTCGCCGAGGCTGCTCCTTACCCTCGCGTCGAGGTACTCCGTGAACTTGAGGTCGTTCGTGATGCCCACTATCGAGATCTTGGTCCTGCTCAGCTTGTCGTTGATCCTGGTGAGCTTGTAAAGCAGGTCGTCGCCGGTCTTCTTCACCAGCGTGTCGACCTCGTCCAGCACGACGAAGAGCGACCTGCTCGAGCCGTCGATTATGCTGATGAAGCGCCTGAGCACCTCCGACGTGGAGAGGCCCGTGAACGGCACCTTCTCCCCGATGGACTCGCAGAGGTCCGCTATCACCCTGTAGTTCGTGTCGTCGTTCTTGCAGTTTATGAACGCGACGTTGAGCGTCTGCCCCTTCTTCTTCCCCTCAGCGTCGACCTTGCCGAGCACGTACTTCGTCACGGCTGTCTTCCCAGTCCCAGGGACCCCGTAGATGAAGACGTTGGACGGCCTCGATCCCTTTAGGACAGGCGCCATTATCTCCGCCAGCCTCCTGATCTGGTCCTCCCTGTGCGGAAGGTCGTCGGGTATGAAGTCCGGCCTCAGGATATCCCTGTTTACGAATACCCTCGCCGACATAACCTTCTCGAAGAGGTCATCAAGCTGGTCCTTCAATCCCCGCCCTCCACTGGATGCACTTGAAATAGTGGTCGCTCTCTCGATATAAACCTCTTGCGCCCCGCCCCACCGCCGACCGCCTCCGGCCGGGAGGCGCATCTCCAGTCCTGCAGGTCAGCATCCCTGCGACGGCTGGACATGCAGCGCGGCATCATGCCGGCGGACGGGGCTGCACACGCATGCTGCCACGCACCGAGAAAAACGCTTTTATAAGATGCGCCTAAAGTAATCCGCTAGGGAGGGTTCTGTTCTTCCAGCCTGTTGGACATCCTCCGCTTAGGGTCTTCGGATTCCAACCAAGGTGAACCCTCCCCCGCTATCAATTTCCGTGGGCTGCCACCATTGCATGGCGCGGTCTACAGATATAAATCTTGGCATTTCAGAACACGATTCGTGCATATTCTAAGGGAAAACCTCTGTTTTCCGCCGCTCAATAGCCGCAAAACGAACAAATGCTTCATGATACTGCGCCTGTTGTTCGTTTTCTTGTGCAACGTCGGCGCCGCACCACCGAAGGATTATTAAGCGTCGCGCCAATTCCGACTTACCTCAACCAAACCGACGGGGGCGGACCACCTGATCTCAAAGATGTGGCGGATCAACATCGTGACCATGCTATTCTTCATGCTGGTCCAGGTCGTCGTCCCGCTGATACCCCGCTACGCCCTCGAGGTGGGCGCCG
>CAZEMX010000067.1:0-4111 GCA_964513415.1 uncultured Nitrososphaerota archaeon | reverse complement strand
GTCGACATGGCCCCCGAGGGCAAGGTGGGGCAGGCGCTCGGCTGGAGGAGCCTCATGGTGGGCATCGGGTTCTCCGTCGGGCCCGCGCTCGGGAGCGTGCTCTCCGAGAGCTTCGGCTACCGGCCCACCTTCGGGATCGCCGCAGCCCTCATCTGCCTCCTGGTCCCCCTGGCGGTCTTCAGGGAGGCGCGCCGGGTGACCCGGGACAAGGGCGTCTCATTCGAGGGCCTCAGGGAGCGCAACTTCCTCCTCGCCACAAGCAGCCTCGTCGTTTATGCGGTAGCGTGGATGGGCCTGCTCACGTTCCTCTCCGCCTACCTCAAGCTCCTCGGCTACGGCGACATCGAGATAGGCCTCTTCGTGAGCATACAGGCCGCGGCCAGCCTCGTGCTGAGGATACTCGCCGGCAGGGTCTCCGACTCGCACCCCGCAACCATGACCTGGTCCGGGCTTCTCGTGATCTCCCTCTCCTTCCTCCTCATCTGGCTCAACCAGGTGCCCCCCTTCCTGTACTTCTCGGCCGTAATCTTCGGCATCGGCGTCGGCATCTTCGTCCCCGGATCCCAGACGATGGCCCTCGCAAGGTCGCCCGCCCGGAGCAGGGGCCTACTCGCGAGCATCCACACGATGGGCGTCGACATCGGGAACCTCATAGGCCCCATCCTCTTCGGCGCAGTCATCCAGTCCACCGGCAGCTACGCCGCCTCCTTCGCCATGGCGCCAGTGATCGCCCTGGCCGCGGCCCTCATAGTGCTCGTGCCGTCGGCGATGGGCCGCAGGGCCAAGCCGGGGGCTGAACCCGGATCCGGATCTAGATCCGAACCCGAACCTGAAGCCAAACGATAAATCCAGAGAGCCGCCCAATACTGTATGGTGCCTTCTCCGATGATAACCTTGAGGTACTTCAAGGGCCTCATCCTCTCAGGCGGCGCCCGCCTGCCGAACTCCGTCTGGGACAACTCCCTCAAGTCCTACAAGGCGCTCGGGATGCACTACTCCGACGCGCTGGAGTTCCTCAGGTCCAGCGGCGCCGAGTTCCAGGACAGGGTTATGGACGAGGTCCCGCACACTGACCTAAGGATGTCGATACTCCCGCGGGGCTACCAGGTGGAGGCGCTCGACGCGTGGGTAAGGGCCGGGATGCGCGGGACGGTCGTGCTGCCGACGGGCTCCGGCAAGACCATCCTCGGCATGCTCGCCATCCACGAGGCCAACTCCTCCGCGATCGTCGTCGTGCCCACCCTCGACCTGATGGAGCAGTGGCGGTCGAGGCTCGAGAAGGCCTTCTCAATGGAGGCCGGCATCTGCGGCGGCGGGGAGTGCCGCCTCGCCCCGCTGACCGTCGCGACCTACGATACCGCCTACCTACGGGTCGAGGAGCTAGGGAACAGGTTCCACCTCGTGATATTCGACGAGGTCCACCACCTCCCCTCGCCGGGCTACTCGCAGGTCGCAGAGCTCTTCGCCTCCCGCTACAGGCTGGGGCTCACCGCCACCTACGAGCGCGAGGACGGTCTCCACTCCGAGCTGACCCGCCTCGTCGGGCCCAAGGTCTTCGAGAGGAGGGTCGCCGAGATGGCGGGGACCCACCTGTCGCCGTTCAAGCTGGAGCGCGTCTACGTCGACCTCTCCCCGGAGGAGGGGGAGGAATACCGGAGGAGCATGGCCGTCTACCGCTCGTTCCTTGCAAGGAACAACATGTGGATAAGGTCCCGCAGGGACCTCCAGAGGCTGATAATGCGGTCCGGGAGGGACCCCGAGGCGAGGGAGGCGCTCCTCGCAAGGAACCGCGCGAACGCCATCGCCCTCAACTCCAGCTCAAAGGTCGACGCCCTGAGGGGGGTCCTCGAGTCCAGCCCCGGGGAGAAGACGATCATATTCACGCAGCACAACCGCCTCGTATACGCGCTCAGCAGGCTCTTCCTAATCCCAGCGATCACGCACCTCACCCCGAAGGAGGAGCGGGCGGAGGTGCTCGACCGGTTCCGCAGGGGCACATACCGCGTCATCGTGACCTCCAAGGTCCTCGACGAGGGGATAGACGTCCCCGACGCCTCGCTGGGCATCATACTGAGCGGGACCGGATCGAGGAGGGAGTTCGTCCAGCGCCTCGGGAGGATCCTCCGCAAGGTGGAGGGGAAGGAGGCGCGGCTGGTAGAGATCATCACCAGGTCGACGAGCGAGGCGCGGGTGAGCACCCGCAGGAGGGGCGACCTCTGATGCTCCCATCCGAGCTCCTTGTCGCCAGGACCATGCAGGGGAGGGTGAGGCCAGTCTTCGTCAAGCCGACCCCGGAGCTCCGCTCGCTGGCCGAGGGCATGATGAGCGCCTTCTCGGCAGGGATCGGCAGGAGGCGCGCGGAGGTCGCCGGGAAGGTCAGGGAGTTCGAGCTGGGCAGCTTCGACTTCAGGCTCGTCCGCGGCCTCCAGGCCATACTGGAGCGGCGGTGCACGTACGCGGCAGCGTCCGGCGCGGACCACGCGGCGATAAGGCGCTCGGCGTTCACCATGTCGTCGGGCTGCGTCACCGACGGCGAGGCGCGCAGGCGCATACTGGAGGCCGTAGGCAGGGAGCATGGCATCGCGCCCGAAGGGGTGGAGCCGCTCCTCTGGGGGGACCTCGACGACGAGAAGGTCCTCGCGTCCTTCACACCGATGGCTGTGGACGACCTCCTAGCCAGCTACAACCTCTCGCTCGCCCAGACCCTCCTCTTCAGGTCCACCAGCCTCGAGTTCGGCGTCTCCGGGATGTGGAAGGAGCTCTTCCGCAGGATAAAGCGGCTCGGCCTCATGTACAGCGTCTCGCCGAGCGGCGCCTCCTACGTCGTCACCGTCGAGGGCCCTGCGTCTATGATCAAGCTGACCGAGAGGTACGGCACCAGTCTCTCCAAGCTCCTGCCGCTCATAACGTCCGCCGGGGGCTGGTGGGTCAGGGCTCAGATAGTGTCGAGGCGCTTCGGCAACAGCCGCCTCCTCGCCTTCGAGATGAGGTCCGAGGACGGCGTCCTCCTCCCCACCGCCCCGCCGAGCGCCGAGGAGTACGACAGCTCGACCGAGGAGTCCTTCGCCCGCCGGTTCAACTCGCTCGGGAGCCAGTGGCGCCTCCTCCGCGAGCCCGACCCCATCCCGGTCGGCACGGCGGTGATGATACCCGACTTCGCCTTCGAGCTCGGGGGCGGGAGGAGCCGGGTTTACTTCGAGATCGTCGGCTTCTGGACGCCGGAGTACCTCGAGCGCAAGGTCGAGAAGCTCCAGCAGCTCCGCGGCTGGGACGGCGAGATGCTCATCGCTGCATCGTCGGACCTCGGCCCGGCCGAGAGGCTGCCCGGCAAGGTCATCCCGTTCGAGAAGGAGGTGCCGCTCAAGCCCATCATCGACCACCTTGAGGAGAGGAAGAGGAGGATCGTGGCAAGGGAGTCCGCCGCCATATCGCCGGCCGTGCTCCCCCTGCGCGGCGACGTCGTGTCCCTCGGCGAGATGGCAAAGTCGATGGGCGTCCTGCCCGAATCTCTGGCCGAGGCGATGAGGGAGAGGCCGCCGCCGGGGTACTCCATCGAGGGGGACTTGGCGGTAAGCTCGAAGAAGCTCGGGCAGATCGACCGGGCGCTCTCCGGTGTCAGGAGCCTGGACGAGGCTGCGAAGATCCTCCAGGGCGAGGGCATAGGCGACCCCTACCCGGTCCTCCACATGCTGGGCTACAGAGTGGTCATGAAGGGGCTCGACATGCGGGGCGCGTCGATAGAGCGCGCAGAATGGCGGCCTGCATAAGGGCTGTTGGTGCTCTGGCCGGGATTCGAACCCGGGTCACTGGCTATCTTCGCCGGTGTTACTGGCTCGAAAGGCCAGTATACTTGACCGGACTATACGACCAGAGCACTTTGGTTAAAATGAATGGATGCCTTTTTTATACTTTTTCAAGGGACGCCAAAGGGGAGGGCGGCACCGCCCGCGGTCATTCCCAGTCGCCGGCTGCCCCCGCCCACTCGAAAAGTTATAAAAATGGGAGGCGTTTCAGATGATTGTCATGCGGGGGTTGCCAAGTCAGGTCAAAGGCGCAGGGCTTAGGACCCTGTGGCGAAGGCCTTCGTGGGTTCGAATCCCACTCCCCGCAC
>CAZEMX010000066.1:0-10215 GCA_964513415.1 uncultured Nitrososphaerota archaeon | reverse complement strand
CGGCCGGCGAGCTGCTCGATCTCGCGCGTGAGGCCCTCGAGCTTGGTTAGCGCGATCGAGAGGCGCGCGTCCGTCGAGGTGTCGTCCCGAAGCTCGTTCGAAATCACCATTCGGAGCTGCAACAGGGAAACGCGATTGAGACCCCCCGCGATCGTGAGCTCGCCTAGCTGGAGCGCATAGCGATCCTCGGAGTAGTCGACAATGGACCACGGACCTACGCGGCTCATAGGCGCCCCCGGCCGCCGATCGGCCCCGCGCCCTTGACCGGGTACCATCCGCCGCGGAGCTCCTCGAGGAGCCCCTCGAGGCGCCGCGCGACCGCAGAGCGAAAGACGCCCCGATCGAATTCGGAAAAATCCTTCGTGACCTTGTTGACCGCGGCCTCCGTGAGGCCCTCCGCGAATACGACCGCTTCGGGCACCGTGAAGCGCGGCCGCTGTTGGGCAAGGCCTCGCAAGATCCGCGGCTCGAGCTCCTCGCGCGCGAACGCGATCGCGCGCTTCACGAGCGGTCGAAGCTGTTGGATCACGCGCGCATCGCGCACGCGGTCGATCGGGTTGTCGATGTCGTCTTCGGGCGCGGTCACGACGTCGGCCCCTTCTCGAGCTGCGCTTGGATCGACGTCAGCAATTCGAGGGCCGCGGCGAGCTGTTCGCGCGAATCGAAACGCATGGAGGGGCCGCGGTCGTCGAAGCCGACGACCGTGATCGACGCCGCGAAATGGCGATCGTCGTACTGGACGGACCCGTAAGCCGTGGTTGCACCGTGGATCCCCGACGTCATGGAGAACCGTTCGAAGGGGCGCCCGAGCAAATGCGCCTCATGCCGCGTGCCGAGGGGTTTCGTTGTCATTTCCTCCCGGCACGTCGGACACGTGACGCGCGCGATCTTGCTCGTCGCGGTGTCGTCGTCGCGAACGCCCTTGCAAGCGTTCCCGAACCAGTGGGTCAGGGGCGCGGGCGTGGGGATGCTCACGCGGTCGGCTGGGGTCGTGGTATCGTCTTCTTGCATCGTCGTGTCACCTCGGTTGATAGGACGGTGGGCGGCTCGCTGGTTGGTCAGCGGGCCGCCACTTTTTGAAGGCTGGGGAGCACGCGGATCGCGTGCGCGATCTCCGCGCGGAGCTCGTGGTGGTGCGCTTCCGAAAGAGGCCCGATCACGACGGGGATCCCCTGTCGCGCGACATCCGCGATCGAGAAAACGAAGCCGCCCGAGATCGAGCCGCTCGAGGTCTGGATCCAGCGGCCGCGGCAGATCGCGCCGGGCTCGAGCGTGCGCGCAAGGTCGTGCACGTCGAACGCATCCATCGGACCGGCGACGACGGGCGATCCCTGACGCTGCAAGTCGTGGATCTCGTAGGCGAGGCGCCCCGCGACGCCCGGCTTGACCATGATCAGAAATCGGCCGCTCATGGCGCGAGCCTCTCGAGCTCGGCGCGGAGCTCGTCGGCCTCGGCGCCGTTCGGGTCGAGATCGAGGAGATCGATCACGGCGCCGAGCATGGCGCGCGCTTGCGCGTGCGATTCGGCGTCGATGTGAAGGAAACGAATCGCAAGGGTGAGCGCTCCGAGGTCGAACGAGGCGCCGATCAACGGGCGCGGATCGTGGCTCATGGGCGCGAGGATCGGGATCGCGTCGCGCTCCTCGGTCGTGATCGTGAGGTCAGCACGGCGCCGAACGAGGGCGCGCGCGATCTGGATTCGGGACGGTTGCATAGTGCCTCCGTCCCACGGTGCCGGGCGCGTCTCGCTTCGGCTCATGCTCCGAACCTCGCGATCGCGGTCTCACGAATGCGGCCGGCGAGCTCGAGGAGCGTCTCCGCGCGCGCATGGTTGTGCGGCCGTAGCAACGCGGCGGCATCCTCGAGGAGCCCGGCGACGGCCTCGCACGTGTCGAAGGTGCGCGCCGTCGCGAGCGCGATCGCTCCGTCGTCCAGGATCGTCACGAACCGATCCCGCGCCATCGGCGAGAGGTAGATCGGCGAGAGGGGATCGAACGCCAGTTCGAGCCAAAAAACCTCGATTTCCTGCGCGAGCTCGCGCAGGGATCGGCGTTCTACTTGTCCCGCGGATGGATCGCGGGTAGCGTGATCGGCAGGCATTGAGGGCGGTAACCTCGGTGTGAACGGCTGGCGGGAGTGATGACTCGCCGGCCGTTCGTTTTTGTACGACGGCCGGCGATCGAGGTCAACGATTCAGGGCGTCGCGTCCCAAACGAGCAATTGGAAGCCCGTATCGATCGGCGAATTGTCGACCGCGGACACGAGGAGCTCGGTTCCGAGATCGGCGGGGAGCGCGCCCGGTTGATCGAACGTCTCGACGGTGAACGTAGCCGCGCCCGTCTTCGTCGCCTTCGTGTAGCCGATCGAGGAATTCAACGTGGCTTGCACGTCGAATTCCGTTCCCGGCGGGGGCGGCGTGATGAGCGTCCCATCGTAGACGCCCGTAGCCGAGTGCACGATCGAGGCGCCTACGCCGCCGAACGCGCCGCCCGGATCGATGTGTCCGGATGCGAGCTGGCGCGTTGCCGTCTTGAACCCGACGACGAACGAGGGCGAGCCCGGCGCGATCTGCCGTGCGAGCGCCGGGAACGCATCGCCCCCGACGGCGCCGAACGGCGTTGCGGCGATCACGTAGCCGGCGGGCACCCCGACGCCCCCGAACGTGAAGCCGTAGCTACCCGGGGTGTGCGGATCGGGGTTCAGCGTGAGGCCGGGCCGCAAGATCGGCGCGGCGTAGAACGTCCCATTCGGCTGGACGGTGGCAATGCAGATCAGACGATCGGGCATATAGGGCGGGCTCGGGGGTGCGGGGATTGGAACCTGATTCGCGAGCGCGATCGCCGCGTCGATCGCTCGACCTGCGTTCGCGTTGTACGGCTGGACGGCGCCGCCGGGGCTCGTGACCACGGCCGAATAGGTCGTGGGGCCGGTCTTGAGGATCGCGATCACCCATCCGGCCTCGATCCAATTCAGGATGTTGGGCGAGAGGATTTCGGCGCCGGGCACGGTCAGCGCCTCTTTCCGCGCAAGACGGATTCGGCGAGCTTGAGCGACGCACGCGCTTGCTCGTCACGCGTGAGCGGCTTGCCGGTGACGCGCTCGAGCTTCTTCGAAACGTCGTCGATCGACGTCGAGGAGCTCGCGAGCTTGTCGACGAGCCGCGTTCGCACGTGCGCGACGCGCTTGCGCATCCGTTCGGCCGCGTTGGTCGCGGTCGACTTCTTCGCGGCCTTCTTCTTCGTGGCCTTCTTCTTCGTGGCCTTCTTCTTCGTCGGCATCGCGTCCTCCGTCATCCCTTGTGATTGTTCTCTTCGGCCTCGGCCGCGGCGCCGGCCTGGATCGCGAATTGCTCGAGGCAGAGCTCCGCGAACCGCGCCACCTTGATCGAGGCACGCGCGGCCGCTTGCGCGTGCCGGTTCTGCTCCTCGAGGAGCGCATTCGTTCGGCGCTGCTCCGTGACGAGCTCGGCGAGGAGCTCGGCGACGTTCGGCGCAGACGGAGGGGCGGCATGGTTGCCGGCGCCGTTCGTCTTCGGTTTCTTCGCGGGGGTCTGGGTCGGTGCGGTCATCGGTCGTTTCCTCGGTGGGGGTTCACGGTTGGTCGTGATCGTCGCAGGGCTACGGGAGGATTTCCCAGTCCGTCGCCGCTCGTTCGTCGGTGCCGACGTCGTAATAGGAGCCGCCGACGCCCGGCACGAAGCGCCAGAGGGCGCCCGAACCGATGCGGTAGAGGTAGACGCCCGCGGCCCATCCGGCGCGCCGCACGTGGCGCCCCTGGACCGTCGCCGCGCTCGCCGTCGTCCAGTCGACGCCGCCCGGCGCCGCGTCGCCGCTCGAGCTCGCATCCGGCGAGCTCGCCGCGTCGGGCGCGTCGGCCGCGGCCGCGTCGATCGTCGCGTCGGGATTGTTCGGCATCGGGGAGGCCTTTCCGCCGCAACCAGCGGCCGGCACAAGGGCGAAGACGACGGCGGCGCACACGTGGATCGCCGCGGAGTAAAAGAGGGTTTTTGCGAGCTCGATCATGGTTCCTCGATTCGGGGCCACGATGGCCCCCGCGGGTACGTTCCGCGGGGGCGGCGATCGAGCTCACGGAGGGGGAGCGGGCGGAACGGCAGTGAGCGGAAGCGCGTTCGCAAGGATCGTCATCGCGTCGAGCGCGGTGCCTCCGTCGAACGAGTACGGGGGCGGAACGAGCTCGGCCACGAGTCGAGCGGTGTAGAACGGCGCTCCCTCGCCAGGCACCGTGTAGAAGACGGAGCAGATCCAGCCGGCGCGGATCCACGCGTCGACGTTCGGTGAAAGTAGATTCGCAGCCATGATCAACCCTTCTTTCCGGCGAATTCCGCCTTTTTCATTTCCGAGTGAAGTTCCCACGCATCGAACGCGCGATTCGCGATCTTCTCGAGGCGCCCCATCATGGCGTCGTCGATCTCGATCCCTTCGTCGTCCTTCATGGATCGAATCATTTCGTCGACGAGGAAACGCGATCGGCTCACTTCGTCGACGGCCTCGGCGCGCCGGCCCTCGAGGTCGAGAACGCGCTTGGTCATCGCGTCGACGACTGCCACTAGCGGTTGGTTCGGGCTTGTGGCCATGGTGACCACGGATTTCGTCAACGATTCGACGTGTCCCGTCAGGATCTTGACCACGGTCACGAGCGGCGTTCGGTCGGGCTCGTCGGGCGCGAGCTTTGGGACGCGGCGCATTCGTTGCGTCGCGACGGCGCGGCCCTCGCGCTCGATCACCACTTCGTAATTCGAAGTAGCCGCGGCCGAATCCGCATCGTCTTGCGCGGCGTCGGAACACTCCTCGGCCCACTTCGTGGGATCGTCGATCGTGCCCGGTTCCCATGCCGTGATCGTCTGCGCGCCCGTGCTCGTGACGAGCCGAAGGATCACGCGGTCGGTCGGTTGAAGCGTGCGCTTCAACGTGTTCGCGAGGCGCGAGACGGCGCCCACGTCGCGATTGCTTGATTCGGTCATGCTCGCGCCCCGTGCGCGCTCGCGCTCACGGCCGCGTAGATGCCGGCGCCGACGAGCCCGATCACGAAAAGCCCCATGCCGACGCTCGAGAGAGCACTACCCGCGGCCGCGGCCGCGCGATCGACGGCCTCGCTTGTGCCGCGCGCGAGATTCTCCGTCAGCGTCGCCGATTGATCGGCCGCGAAGCGATTCGCGAACGCTTCGAATCCGTTCCACCGATCGACCATGCGGATCACGGTCTCGCGCGCCGCTCCATAGTTGTTCTGTTGGCGGTAGAGTCGGAAGGTGCGCGCGCCGTCGACGACTAGGGCTTGATGGCCTTCGCGGAGCTCACGCATTCGGGTGCGCGCGGCCGATGGATCGGCGACGCGCTCGAGCGCGGCCGGGGGCCATCGCCACCCGCGCGCGCGTTGCTCGATGCGGTCGACCTGGATCTCGAGCGTGCGCCAGTCGGTGTCCGTCTGCCCGATGGCGCGCCGGCCCGCGACGCCCTCGGGTTGCTCACGCTGGCGCGCGAGCACAAGCGAGGGGTACGGGTTGATCACGTGGTTGTTCGGCAGAACGATCGCATAGTGCAAGTGCATCCCGTCCGATCGGCCCGTCGAGCCGACGTAGCCGAGGATCTGTCCCTTGCGAACGCGCGTGCCGGGCGCATCGGCCGTGCGCGGCCGGAGCTCGGCGGATGCCGGTTGCATCATGTGCAAGTAGTAGTGACGCCGGCCGCGGGCATCCTCGATCGCGATGTAATTCCCTTCGTCGGCGCCGCGTCGATTCCGGATGACTTCGCCGTCCGTCGTCGCGCGGATCGGCGTGCCGCGCCGCGTGTCGATGTCGAGGCCGGCATGGTGGCGCGCGCCCCAGAACGTATCGACGAGCGGGATCGGGTAGGCGCCCGGTCCGGAGCTCGGCGGCGTCCCGAGGGGCCAACCGAGATCGACGATCAGATTCGCGGCTTGCTCGGCGCGACTCGCGCGCACGTAGCCGCCCCCGCTTCGTTGCACGTCGCCGATCATGCGCGCCCCCGTGCGACGGCGAGGCCGGCGAGGCCCCCGAAGATCAAGAGACCGAGGAAGATGCCGGCGCCCGATTCCGCGGCCGGGGAGGGGGTCGCAGGGGCGCGAGAGGCGGCGGGGGCGCCGGCATCCTCCGCGGAGCTCGAGCGGCGCCGGCCGCCGCGTAGTCGCGTCGGGACGCCGCCGGGGATCGGCTCGTTCACCGTGGCTCGAGCGGCATCGTCGACGGGCAGCCGCTCGCGTTGGGCGAGCTCGTCGACGGCGAGCGCCTCGCCCATGTTCGAGGTCACGGTGAGGAGCTCGCGCCAAAGGAGATTGTAGGCCTCGGAGCTCACCGGGTCGCCGGCCTCGAGGCGCGCGAACAAATCGGCGTTGTCGGTGCGCACGCGCGTCACGAGGGCCACGATCATCGCGGCTCGGAACGGGTCGCCGGTCGCGTCGGCCTGGCGCGCGCGCAGCATGGCGGCATCCACGATCGACGAAAGCGAGGTCACGAGCTCACGCGCGCGCCGCCGCTCGTCGCCGATGCCGCGGAGCGCGGCGGGGTTGACGCGCACGCTCGAGGCCCATCGTTCGAGCGCGTCGGAGTCGGTCGCGATCGTCATGCGATCACCGTCCAATCCGCTTCCCAGAAATTGTTGGGGTTGTTCGCGATCGTGCCCATGAGAAAGAGACTCGCGCGCGTGGGAACGGTGAGCGTCGTAGTCACGCCCGACGCGAGCGGATCGCACACCTGAATGTCTACGACGTTCCCGCCGATGTCGGCGAAGATCGCGAGCGTCGGAATGAACGGCGTAGCGAGCGTGAGAATCATTTGCCGAAGCTGGACCGATGTCGTGAACATCGGGATCCGTCGGCTGTTGTTGACGACGAAATCTTGAAAGAGCGGGAACGCCGGGAATTGCGGATACGCCGTGATTCGCTGCTTCACGTTGCACGATTGCGGGCGGCCGGGCGCGGCCCATGAGACGATCTTGTCCGTCGGTTGGAGAAACCCGAGCGTTGGGGGATTCGTCCAAACGAGATTGGCTTGACCCACTTCCGTCTGAAAGTGGATCGCGGTGCCCACGCCGGGGAGCTCCGGAAGCTCGCGATAGACGAGGGCGGATTCTCCCGTGCCGATCGAAAGCTCGATGTTGATCGAGTCGTCGTAGATGTTCGCGTTTGGCGCCGCGTCTTGCTGGCGTGCGAAGTAGAACGTCCAGTCACCGATTACGTGTTTCGGCGGCTGGAAGTAGGGGCCCGGCTGACGTTGCATCGATCCCGGCGGGCGAGTCGGCCAGAGCGCGCGCCGATCGAGCGATTGCCCGAATTGGGGTCGCGTGATCTGGTCGAGTCGATCGGCGGGTTGGGTCATGGCCTCCACTCCGTTCCGTCGACCTTCGACACCAATACGAACGTGGTCAGGCCGTATGGAAAATCGGACTCGGGGGAGACTTCGACATCCCACCCGGCGGCGTTGATTCGCCGTTCGATTCGTCCGAGCTCGGCAATCGATCGATCCATCGCGGCCCACGTCGCGCGCGTGTTCGGCGCGCCGGCTCGGATTCGTGCGAGCGCGCCGCGTTGTGCGCGTTGCACCTGTTCATGCATGGCGTAGAGCGAACGCACGAGGGCGCGCACCGATGCGGATGGAGTCGCGGGCGGAGCGTCGCCGATCACGCGGAGGGCGAGAGGCGATAGAAGGCCCGTCACCTGTTGCGCGTGCTCTCTCGCGGTCTGGACGTCGGACGCGGCGCGGCGCGTCTCGAGGAGCGCCTTCGAAGCCTCGCGCGCGAGGGCGCCCCCCGGCACGGCGCTCGTGACGATGGGCGCGGCCTTGCTCGCAAAGCGTCGCAGGGCGCGAAGACCGGCGCGCTTGGCCTTCGCGTGCGCGTCCTGTCGATCGCGGTCGTCGTCTTCGCTGTCGTCGGCCGTGCCGATGCCGATGATCGCGCGGTCGCCGCACACGGCGCCTACGGCGCACACCGCGCGCCGGCCGATGGTGTCGTGAACCACGACGAATTCAGCGGTCATTCGGTCGACTCCGGAGCTTGTGTTCGAAGGTGTGATCGAGCATTCCGAGCCGGGCGGAAGGGTCTTCGACGTCGCCGTTTCCGCGAACCGTGATCACGTGCCATCCGATGCCCGGCGAGCGGATCACGAGCGGTCGCGCGCGTCGATCCCCGGCGACGAAGTGGACGGCGGCCGCGGCCGGCGCGAGGTCGTCGCAGTCTCCCCACCGCGTCGCGATCAGCGATCGAATCGTTTGGAATCGCTCGACGTCCGGGAAATGCGATTTTCGCTGTTCGCGTCGGTACTGGATCCCGGAGGTGTAGAGATTCCACGGCGTCGATCGACGCTCGTTGATGTCTCGAAGCTGGGCAATGTCGATGACGAACGTCGCGATCGCCGCCGCTTGGATTTCGCGGGGGGTCTTGGCGCGCAAGACGACGGCGATCGGGATGTCCATCGCGAGCTCTCGATCACTCCGCGGAGAGGCCGATTCCGCCCATGCCGAGATTGATCGGACCGGGGATGACCGCGCGGATCCCGCCGAGGATCGCGAAGTCGTTACCCGTGCGGGCCGCGTCGAGGATCATCTGACGCCCCCAGCCCGTCGACGTGAAGACGGCGAGCGGCAGGCGCCCGAGCGTCGCGAGCTGCGAGCGCGTGCCGACCTTGACGTCCGTCACGTAGGCCCACGTGCTCGCGTCGTTGCCGCTCGCCTGGATCGTGCACTCGATCGTGAGGAGCTCGACTTGGATCGCCTTCTGGACCTTCCCCTCGAGCTGGAACGCGGCGTTCGCGAGAAGCCCCTCGTACTCCGTGAACGCGATCAGCTGTCGACGCTGGTTCGACGGTTGGATCTTGTCGCCCACGGTCGCGCCGCCCTGGGACTTGAGGCTGACGAGGCGGTATCCGTGTTTCGCGGCGAGCGCGTGGATATCGACTTTCTGCGCGCCGGTTCGCGTGCGGTGCCGGCGCCCTTCGATGTTGAAGTCGGCGACGAGCTCGCTCACGAGCTCGCCGATATCTTCGCTGCTCAAACCGTTGATGACGTCCGAATCGTGCATGGTCTGCTCCGTCTGCGTTGGGGGTCAAAGCGGGCGGCCTCCTCGATAGACCCCCGGTGCTCTCACGTGTGGCGCGCCGTCGTGCGGCGCCTTGCCTCGTTGTTTCGATTACGGCGATCGCGGTCGGTCGCGATCGTCGCGATCACGCCACTTGCGAGTCGTAGTATTCGGCGTCTTCGTCCGCGCTCGAATCGTTCGACGGTCCGCCGCGTTCCTGGCGCATCGCGCGGAGCTCGTCTTGGATCTTCTGCTCGAGCGAGCGAGCGGCGCGCGCTCGCGCTCGACGGCGCCGGCCTTCCACGTCGTCGCCTTCGACGGGCCCGCTCGAGGTGCCGCTCGAGCTGCTCGAGCTCGAGCCCGCGTGTCCGTCGACGGTGCCGTCGGAGCCCGAGATCGTCTCGCCCGCGCCCCACTGGAACATCCCGACGCCGAAGCTCGATTCTCCGATGCCGTTGAAGCCGGCGCGGAAGTAGCGGCCGATCCCCTTCTTCGGGATGAGCATCGCGATCCCGGTCGTGACCGCGGACACCATGAGTGTTTTGGGCATGCCCATCGGCGACCAGAGGCGCGCGAGGCTTCCGTTTTTCTTGGCGTAGCCGAGGAGGAACGCGCCGAAGCCGCCGGCCCCCTTTCGGATGATGTCGTCCGCGTGCGTCTGCATGATCGCGCGGCCCTGGATCATCCGGCGCGACATGAGTTCGTTCTTGTGTTCGAGCTTGGTCAGAGACGTGGTGGCCATGGGAGCTCCCTGGAAAATCGCGAGGTGGATCACACGGTAAGCGGGTTTCGGAGAAATGCGCAAGAGTCGGCCCCCCTCGCGCGCACGCGCGCGCGGTTCTAGCGCCATCCTGCAAACGATTGAAATCGCGTGATTTTTGTTCTATTTCGGGCGTGCGTTCGACGAAAAATCTCGTGATTTTTTCTCGCGCGGAGCGCCCCTTCGAAGCCGGATCGGTGGGAGCTCGCGAGCGCGTCGAGCTCGCCGCGGCGAGGAGCCGCCTACGAGGCGCGTCAGGAGGCGGGGCGCCTCTGGGTCGCCCGCTCGAGCGCGGACACGAGGCGGCGCCTTAGCGCGCCTCGTACGCGGCGCGCCGCGCGAGCTCGGCGGGCGTGGTTTCCGACGCGACTACGCCCGCGCCGTCGATCGACGGAACGGGCGTACGGT